>JALQXR010000048.1:3454-14899 GCA_023263105.1 Marivivens sp.
GCCATGACGGCGCTGGCTGTCGGACCTTCGCCCGCACCGGCCCCACGCAGGACGATTTGCCCGACGCTGTCGCCTTCGAGCACGACCATGTTGGTGCCGCCCACCAGTTGCCCCAGCGGCGAGGTATCGGGCACGAGGCAGGGGGACATCCGCTGCTCTAGCCCGCGTCCGGTCATCTGCGCGACACCCAAGAGCTTGATCTTATAGCCCATGTCGGCGGCCTGACGGATATCCTCGATCGTGATCGCGCCAATCCCCTCCAACTCGACCGAGTCGAAATCGACCTGCGTTCCAAAGGCGATCGACGCCAAAAGGGACAGTTTGTGGCCCGCGTCGATGCCGCCCACGTCAAGGTTGGGATCGGCTTCCAGATAGCCCAGACCGTCGGCTTCGGCAAAGGCCTGTTCATAGGTCAGACCGGCGTTTTCCATGCGGGTCAGGATGTAGTTGCAGGTGCCGTTCATCACGCCCATCACGCGGGTGATTTCGTTGGCGGCCAGACCTTCGGTCAGGGCTTTGATCACGGGAATACCGCCGGCGACGGCGGCTTCGAACCGGATGACGCGGCCTCCGGCTTCGGCCATTTCGGCCATGACTTGCCCGTGGTGGGCCAGCATCGCCTTGTTGGCGGTGACGACGTCCTTGCCTGCCTTGATCGCGGCTTCGACGCTGGCTTTCGCGGGGCCGTCTTCGCCGCCGATCAGTTCGACATAGACATCCACATCGTCACGCGTCGCCAGCGCCACGGGATCGTCTTCCCATGCGTAGCCGTCCAGCTTTACGCCGCGATCCTTACCCTTTGACCGCGCCGAAACCGCCGAGATCACGACCTCGCGTCCGGTGCGGGCGGCCAGAACCTCGGCATGGCGCTGGACGATTTTGACGACGCCAACCCCGACTGTTCCCAGACCGGCAATACCAAGACGAAGCGGAGCGGACATATGAGCCTCTTATCAAATGCTTTGCATCGCTGTTACCGACTTGCGCGCCGGACTGCAACGCGGGCGTGGGTCGGATCAGTTGGCGGGGGCGGTCTGGCGTTGGTCGGCCTGCGCCAGAATCGGGCCCAGCGGCACGAGCGCGGGATAGGGGCTTTGGTCGTCGACCACGACGGTGCCCGCGATTTCGGGGAACTCTTCGCAGGCGGCCAGCATCCCCGCCAGTATCAGAACTATGATGCGCATGACGGTCCCAGACTGTTGCGCCGCCACCCTAATCCCTAGTCCCAATCCGGAGCAAGCAGGACGCCCGCCACGCGCGGGCTTTCCAATTGAACGATCGTTAAGTTAAATGGGGCATGGCAAGAAAGCGCGGATCGCACTCTGACATCACCGGACCAAAAGTACGCGAGGCCGCTCTGCGGCTTTTTGCGCGGTCGGGCTATGCGGCGGTTTCAATGCGACAGATCGCGGCCGAGGTCGGTCTGCAGGCAGGTGCGCTGTACAGCTATACCGCCGACAAACAGAGCCTGCTGTTCGACCTCATGCGGGAACATCTGGACGACCTGAACAGCTCGGTCGATGCAGAGACAGGGCAGGACACGCCGATCGACCAGCTCGAAGGGTTTGTCCGCCACCACATCCGGTTCCACAAGAGCCGCGCGGCGGCGGTGTTCATCGCCTATATGGAACTGCGCAATCTAGAGCCCGACAATTTCGCGACGATCGAAGGATTGCGTCGGGACTACGAACGCCGGCTAGAGGCGATCCTGCGCAGAGGGCAAGAGTCTGGCGACTTCCGTCCCGCCGATCCGCGGGTGACGGCGATGGCTCTGATCGGCCTGCTGGCGGGGCTGACGCAATGGTACCGCGAAACCGGACGGCTTGGCATCGACGAGATCGAAGAAATCTACTGGGACCTTGTCCGTCACGCCGTGCGGGTCTGAGCGCGGTCGCAGGGGCGGCACGTTGACCTAGGGTCAATGACCCGTGACAAAAGAAAACGCGGCCCGTGGGCCGCGTATCAAGACTGCCGGAACCCGATCGGGTCCCGCAGGATCAGGCGGCCTCGGCCGCCAGTTCTGCTGCGTGACGGCGTTCGCTTTCCTCGCGCGACAGCGCGACAGAGGTGCGGACACCCTTGGCAACGAATTCCATCAGGCCCTTCACCACCCGTTCGTTCGGGTCGATGCCGGCGCAAGACAGAACTTCACGGCCATCGCGCGACCGAGCCCAGCGGGCGATCTGGTCGGGGCCGTTGCCATATTTTTTGTCATCGGCGATCGCATCGTCCAATGCAGCGAGAACAACAGCGGCAAACAATTTGCGTGCGCGGTTGCCCTGTTCGTTGTTGAACGCGGTGCCGTCAACGAAATCCTTCATTTGGCGTCCTTAAGTTGTTTTTGCTCTTGTGATTTAGGCGTGCGGGCCAATATGCCTGTTTCGAACCGATTCGGGGGTTCTCTTTTGGAATGGCAGCTATGCGCCATGTGCATAGCTACAGTTGTGTTTCAAGCATATTTGCGCCGCTTGCCAGCAATGCCTCTCTAGATGTAGAGAGCACCTGACGATCATCAACCCTAATGCCACATTTTTGACACGATACCCAGATGCCCAAAATCAACGGAAACGAAATTCGCCCCGGCAACATCATCGAACACGACAACGGCCTCTGGGCCGCGGTCAAGGTCGGTCATGTGAAGCCGGGTAAAGGTGGCGCATTCGCTCAGGTCGAACTGAAGAACCTGCGCGACGGCCGCAAGCTGAACGAGCGCTTCCGCTCGGAAGACAAGGTAGAGCAGGTCCGGCTTGAACAGAAGGACCAGCAGTTCCTGTATGAAACCGACGGACGTCTGGTGTTCATGGACAGCGAAACCTTTGAACAGACCGAAATCGACGCGGAACTCTTGGGCGAACGCCGCCCGTTCCTGCAGGACGGCATGACCGCCACCGTCGAATATTACTACGAAGAGGCGCTGAACGTGTCGCTTCCGCAGAAAGTCATCTGCACCATCGTCGAGACCGAGCCGGTCGTCAAAGGCCAGACCGCTGCCAACAGCTTCAAGCCCGCGATCCTCGACAACGGCGTCCGAGTGATGGTTCCGCCCTTTGTCGGCACAGACGAACGCATCGTCGTGAACACGGAAACGATGGAATACTCTGAACGCGCCTAACGCGCCGCCCCGTTTCAGCGGAGCATGCACAAGGGGACCTATGATGCTGGATCAGGATCGTAGGTCCCTTTTGCTTTCTGCCCTTCGCGAAGCCGCGCGCACCGACATCCTGCCGCGTTTTCGCGCGCTTGGGGCCAGCCAGATCCAGGCCAAAAGCGGCCCCGCCGATCTGGTAACTGTCGCCGACCGGGATGCAGAGGCGCGGATAACGGCGATCCTGAACCGTGACTGGCCCGAAGCGCTGGTGGTCGGAGAAGAGGCCGTGTCAGCCGATCCCTCGCTTCTGGACAGGCTCGATCGCGCAGAGTGGGCGGTCATCCTTGACCCCGTGGACGGGACCTGGAATTTCGCCAACGGGCTGTCTTTGTTCGGGATGATCGCGGCGGTGCTATTTCGGGGCACCGTGGTTTGGGGCGCGCTTTATGATCCCTTGAATGACGACTGGGTAGAGGCCTCGGACCACGGGGCCGAGATGGTCCGCGGGAATGGTTCCCGCAGCCCGCTTGCCGCATCCAAGATGACCGAGCCGGAGCAGTTGAACGGCTATGTGCCTCTGGGCCTCTTTCCGAAACAGATACAGCGACGGATTGCGCCACTTTTTCCCGACTACGGGCGGGTCACGTCGCTTAGGTGTTCGTGCCACGAATATCGGCTGATGGCTCAGGGCAGGGCGGACTTCTGCCTTTCCGGACCGACCCCGAATGTCTGGGACCACGCCGCAGGGGCGCTTGCGGTGACGCGGGCGGGGGGCGTTGTCCGGTTTCTCGACGGCGGCGGGTATGACCCGCTGCGGCGCAGGGGCGTGTTGCTGGCGGCGGGATCAGAGGGGCTTTGGTCCGATCTGGCCGCAAAGTTTTCTTTTCTGGCGGTGGCGGATTAGCCGCGATCCAGCGTCACGGTGGCGCCTGCGGCGGACATCTCGCCCTCGGCGCGGTCAAAGCGCAGGTAGGCCAGCGCGCGGGTCCCTGACACGGTGTGGATCGTGCCTGCCTCTTTTTCGCCGGTCATGATCGGGGTGCCGGAGGGGACCGGAGCCGACAACACGACCCGCGCCAACCCTTTGCGCAGTTCGGTCTTGTGCTTCATCCGCGCGGTGACTTCTTGGCCGACATAACAGCCTTTGCGGAAATCGACGCCGTTCAGCCGTTCGAACCCCATTTCAAGGATAAAGCTGTCCGGCGTCAGCTCTGCGCCCGCGGCTGGCACCAAATTGGCGACCCGTCGGGCGTCCGTGTCGGTCGATGCCTCGGCAGGGCCATCGCCATAAAGCCGCCAGCCCATTCCCTCGGCCCTAGGATCGGCATGGGCGCCTTCGGGCATTGGCCCGGTGCCGCTGGTGACCGACAGCGGGGTGGGCGTGATCTTTACGTCGGCGCGCAGTTTGTACATCGTCAGCCGCTGGACCAGCGATGCGGCCTGATCGGTCTGGACATCCAGCAGGATACGGTCGGGCTCTCCGATCAGGAAAAAGTCAGAGATGTATTTCCCTTGCGGTGTCAGCAGGGCGGCATAGACGATCCCGCCGCGCGCCTTGCGGACATCGTTGGTCACCAGCCCTTGCAGAAAGTGCTCTCGGTCGGTGCCTTCGATGGCGATGATGGTGCGGTCGGTCATGGGGCTCTCCGGCTGGCTTGTCCCAGATATAGGGCGGCTCGGGGGCGGCGTCAGCCCTCGTCGCTGTCGGTGCCCGAGAATTGAAGCCGGTGCAGTTCGGCGTAAAGCCCGCCGCGTTTGAGGAGGTCGTCGTGCGTGCCCTGATCGACCACGCGGCCGCGGTCCATCACAACGATTTTGTCGGCGTTGCGGATGGTCGAAAGCCGGTGGGCGATCACCAGCGTGGTGCGGCCTCGGGACAGTTGGTCCAAAGCGTCCTGCACGATGGATTCCGACCGAGTGTCCAGTGCCGAGGTCGCTTCGTCCAGCAGCAGGACCGGCGTGTCGCGCAACAGGGCGCGGGCGATGGCGACCCGCTGCCGCTGACCGCCGGACAGATTGCCTCCGCGCGGGCCTGCGGGGCTGTCGATGCCGGCGGGCAACTGGTCCAGAAAATCGCTGACATGGGCGGCCCTGAGCGCCTTGGCGACCGCAGCGTCATCGCGGGTTGCGCCCAACAGCACGTTTTCCCGCAGGGTTTCGTCGAACAGGGCGCTGTCTTGGGACACCACGCTCATCAGTCCGCGAAGGTCCGCCAGCGACAGGTCCGACACGGCGATCCCGCCGACCGAAACGCGGCCGCCTTTCGGATCGACCAACCGGCTGAGCAGGTTGAAGACCGTGCTTTTCCCTGCGCCTGATGCCCCGACCAAGGCCGTCGTCCTGCCGGCCTCGGCGACAAAGCTCAGGCCGCGCAGCACCGGCTGGTCGTCGTAATCCAGCGTGACGCTGTCAAAGACGACTTCCGGCGCCCCGACGGGCGGCGCGACAGGGTCCCGAGGATCGACGATGGAGGGTTGCCGGTCGAACAGCGCCATGATCCGTTCGATGTTCGCGCTTGCCGCCTGCACCAGCCCCGACAGGGTGCCCAGCCGGCGCAGCGGCTCAAAGGCCAGCGCCATGGCGGTGAAAAAGGCCATGAATTCGCCCACGGTCTTTTCGCCGGCGATGATCTGCGACCCGCCATAGATCAGCACGAACAGGAACCCGACGCCGGTCATCACGTCGATCAAACCGGGGATCGAGGAATGACCGAAAGCCGCGCGGACCTCGGTGCGGACCTTTGACTCGGTCAGGTCGTGGTACCGGTCGCCCTGATAGGCTTCAATGCCGTTAAGTTTGATCGCGTTGATGCCGTGAAAGACTTCGTCCAATCGGGTGGCCATACGGCTGGCGACTTCGCGTGCCTGCCGAGAGGTGCGCCGCACAAAGGCCTGAGCCAGCAGCGAAGGCAACACCAGCAGCGGGATACCGACAAGCGCCACGGCGGTCCATTTCCAGTCGACCCAGAGCGCGACCCCAAACAGCCAGATCACCGCGATCATGTCGCGTCCGATGCCGCTGGCGATCCCGATCCAGACCTGCCCCAGCGCCTGCACGTCGGACTGCACGCGTTCGATCAGGCTGCCCGCCGGATTGGATTGGTAGAATGTCCCGTCAAGCCGCATGAGGTGCCGCAACAAGCCGGTCCGGATGTCCGCCAGCGCGCGTTCGTTGACCCGCGCGATCAGGACGTGCTGCGACACGGTTGCGACCGCGCGGACCATAAAGATCACCAGAATGGCAAGCCCGACAGGCCAGAGCGCGCTGCGGTTTCCTTCGACAAAGACGGTGTCGAACATCGGCAGCATGATCCAGCTGATCAGCCCCAGCATCGACCCTTCGAGCGCCATGAAGAACAGCGCCGCAAAGAGCGTCCATTTCTGGCGGCGCAGATAGCCGCGCCACAGCCACCGGAACAGAACCCTAGCCGTCGCGGCGGGGGCGGGTGGTTGGTCGGTGGCGGGGAGGCTGGTCACATCAATGCCTTTTGCGGTCGGGTGTGACCTGCGGTCTAGCGGGTCGGGCGGGGCAGGGGCAAGGGGCAAGCCCGCTTGCCTGCCCTGACTTGCCGCAGGTTCAGCCCGCTTTGGCCATGTCCTTTGCCAGCTTTCGCAGTTCGAATTTCTGTATCTTGCCGGTCGAGGTTTTCGGAAGCTCTTTGAATTCGATTCGTTTCGGGGTTTTGAAACCGGCAAGCTTGGACCGGCAGTGGGCGATCAGGTCTTCGGCCGTGACGGTCGCGCCCTCTTTCAATTCGACAAAGGCGCAGGGCACTTCGCCCCATTTGTCGTCGGGCAGCGCCACGACCGCGCAGAGGCTGACGGCAGGGTGATGCATCAACACGCCTTCGACCTCGACCGACGAGATGTTCTCGCCGCCCGAAATGATGATGTCCTTCGCGCGGTCGGAAATCTGGATGTAGCCGTTGGGATGCTGGATCGCGATGTCGCCCGAGTGGAAATATCCGCCCGCAAAGCTTTCGGCGGTGGCTTTGGGGTTCTTGAGGTAGCCCTTCATCACGGTGTTGCCGCGGATCATGATCTCGCCCGAGGTGGTCTTGTCGCGCGGAACGGGGTTCAGGGCGTCGTCGCGGACGGTGATATCCTCCATCATCGGCATCATCACACCGGCCTGCGCCTTGATCGCATAGCGGTCGGCGGCGGGCAGGGCGTCCCAGTCCTCGGCCTTCCACATACATTCGGTGACATGGCCATAGGTTTCGGTCAGCCCATAGACCTGTGTCACGTCAAAGCCCAAAGGCTCGATCGCGGCGAGGGTCGCGGCGGGCGGCGGGGCGCCTGCGGTAAAGACCTTGACGATGTGGTCAAAGTCGCGCCGGTCGGCGGGTTTGGCGTTGACGATCATGTTCAAAACGATGGGCGCGCCGCCGAAATAGGTCACGCCTTCGTCGGCGATGGCGTCGTAGATGTTGCGCGCCGTGATGTCGCGGCAGCACACCAGCGTTCCCGCGACCAGAGGCAGCATCCACGTGTGGTTCCAGCCGTTGCAATGGAACAGCGGCACGATGGCCAGATAGCGCGGATACAGCGTCATTTGCCACGTGACCGGCGTGCCCATCGTCATCAGATAGGCGCCACGGTGGTGATAGACCACGCCTTTGGGTCGTCCGGTCGTGCCCGACGTGTAATTCAGCGCAAGGCTTTCCCATTCGTCCTTTGGCAGGATCCAGTCGAACGCCGCATCGCCCGACGCTAGGAAATCTTCGTACAGGGTGTGGCGACCGCTGGCGGCGTGGCCCGCGACGTCGTCGGGAACCTCGATCACCTTCGGGGCGGGGCCGTCCATCTGCGCGATGGCGGCTTCGGCAAGGCTGATAAGCTGGCTGTCGACCAGCAGGGCCTTTGCCTCGCCATGGTCGAAGATATAGCTGACCGTGTCGACGTCGAGCCGCGTGTTGATCGTGTTCAGCACCGCCCCGCAGGCGGGCACGCCAAAGCTCGCCTCGGCCTGAGGCGGCGTGTTCGGCAACAGCGTCGCCACCACGTCACCCGGTTTCACGCCGGCCGCAGCCAGAGCCGAGGCCAGACGGCTGACCCTCTCGTGGTACTGGCCATAGCTGCGCCGAACCGACCCGTAGACCACGGCTTCGCGCTCGGGAAAGATATTTGCGGCTCGGGACAGGTGGCTGAGCGGGGTCAGCGGCACGAAGTTCGCCGCGCATTTGTCCAATCCGGTTTCGTCTGTCATCCAACCCATAGTAATTCGGTGCTCCGGTCTTCGAAGGTTCGCAAAGAAATGTCGTTTGCGCGACAGACCTGACGGCCGGTTCCGCGCCAAAGCTCATCGAAACAGAGAAAGCGTTTTATGAATAGTCCCAATATGAACAACCGACCCGCGACGGCTGCTCTCTTTGTGCTGGGCGCGATGGCGCTGTTCGGCCTGATCGACAACTTTGTGCGGCTGGCGGCAGAGACGGGCGGGTTGTGGCAGTTCCATTTCCTGCGGTCGGTGATCGCGCTCTTTATCCTTATGGGCTTTGCCTATTGGCGCGGCATCAGGATCGCGCCCCGAAACTGGAAGCCCGTCGCGCTGCGGTCGGTGTTGGCCACCGTGGCGATGGTGATCTACTTTGGCTGCCTTGGGTTGATGCCGATCGCGCAGGTGGTGGCGGGACTTTTTACCGCACCTGTCTTTGTCGTGATCTTTTCGGTGATCTTCTTCAAAGAGCGCGTCGGACCGCGTCGCGTTTTGGCGGTGGTGATCGGCTTTGCGGGGGCTCTCTTGGCGCTGCAGCCCGATGCGGGCGAGGTCGGGCTGATCAATGCGATTCCGGTCGTCGCGGGCGCGGGCTATGCGCTGTCGAACATCGCGACGCGGCGGTGGTGCGGGGATGAAAGCACGCCGACTCTGCTGGGGGGCTTTTTCGGGTTGATGATGGTCTGGGGGCTGATCGGCGTCGTGGTGTTGTCCGTCTGGCCCGTCGCCGTGCCCGAGGGGGCGGACGGCTTTATCCTGCGCGGCTGGGTCCGCCCCGAAGGCGTCTTTCTGGCCATGATCATCATTCAGGGCATCGGTTCGCTGATCGGGGTGGGTCTGACCATTCGCGCCTATCAATTGGCCGAGGCCGCCTTTGTCGCCGTGCTGGAAAACCTGCTGCTGGTCTTTGCAACGGTCTGGGCCGCGCTGCTCTGGGGCGAATGGCCTGACCTCTGGAGCGGGATCGGCCTGGTCATGATCCTGATCGCGGGCGTCGTCATCGCGATCCGCAGCCCCGAGCCTCCGTCCATCCGGCTGCCCGCGGGCGAAAGCAACAGCGGTGCGTCGCGGGGCGCGACATGATCGTCTCGACGGGACGCGGCTATATCTTTGTCCATATTCCAAAGACGGGGGGGACGTCGCTGGCTCTGGCGCTCGAAGATCGGGTGATGGCCGACGACATCCTGATCGGAGACACCCCCAAGGCGCGCAAACGCAAGCGGCGGCTGAAGGGGGTGCAGACTGCGGGCAGGCTTTGGAAACACTCGACCCTGTCGGATATCGAGGGCCTTCTGACCCGCGACCAGATCGCCTCGCTTGCTGTCTTTACGCTGGTCCGGAATCCGTGGGATCGGGCGGTCAGTTATTACCACTGGCTGCAGGGGCAGAGCTTTGAACATCCGGCGGTCGGATTGGCAAAGTCGCTGCCCTTTGGCGAATTCCTGTGCCATCCGGTCGTCTCGGCCAGCTTTGCCGCGTCGCCCTATGGCTCTTACCTGCGGGACGGGGAAGGGCAGCCCCACCCCCGCGCGACCTATATCCGGCTAGAGCATCTGGCCGCCGACCTGCAGCCCATCGAGGCGATGCTGGGGTTCGAGATTGCGGTGGGCCATACCAACCGCAGCGACAGGGACGCCGATTGGCGCGGCTATTACGACGCCGCGGTCGCCGACCATCTGGCCACGCTCTGCGCCGAGGATATCGCGCGGTTCGGATACAGCTTTGACGGCTGAACCTTCTGGTTGCCGCCGTCGCTGGGGCAATTAGGATAGCGCCAAACAACCAAGGCAGATCCACATGGTCATGATCACCGACGTCAACGAATATTTTGCCAAGGGTTGCGGGCGCTGCGACCGCTTTGCCACGCCGGAATGTTCGACCCGCCGCTGGCTGAAGGGGATCACCGACCTGCGCCGCATCGCCTTGGATATGGGGCTGTCAGAGCACGCAAAATGGGGCCACCCCGTGTTCATGCACGCCGACAGGAACATCGCGATCATCGGGGCGTTCCGCGAACATTTCCGGTTCGGCTTTATGAATGCGTCGCTGATGAAGGACCCCGAAGGCGTTCTGGTAAAGTCCGGCCCAAACACCCAGCACGCCGAGAATTTCCACTTTACGGCCAACGATCAGGTCGAAGCGTCAGAGCCCGTCATCCGCGCCTATCTGAAAGAGGCGATGGGCTATGCCGAGGCGGGGATCAAACCCGTCAAGCAAGAGCGCCAGATCGACATGCCCGAAGAGCTGATCGACGCGCTGGATGCCGATAGCGAATTGGCCGAAGCCTTCGAAGCGCTGACGCCGGGGCGACAGAAGTCCTATTACTTTGTCATCAATCAGGCGAAGCAATCCGCCACGCGGGTGTCCCGCATCGAAAAGTTTCGGGACAAGATCATCGCAGGCAAAGGCGCGCAGGAACGCTGGCCCTAGGTCGCCGCCGGTTCCCTGAATGAAAACGGGCCCCGCGGGGCCCGTCCTTGTTTCATGAACTCAGGTCGCTCAGGCTGCTTTGTCGGCAGCAAAGCGGGTGTAGAATTCGTGATCCTTATCCGCCATGTCGCGCAGCAGTTTCGGCGTGGCAAAGCGCGCGCCGTAGGTGGCCGCCAGTTCGTCGCAGCGGTCGGCGGCATAGGGCGCACCCAGCATATCGAGCCAGCTGAACGGACCGCCCGACCACGGGGCAAAGCCCCAGCCAAGGATCGCGCCGACGTCGCCTTCGCGGATGTCGGTCAGCACGCCTTCTTCCAGTGCGCGGACCGCTTCCAGAACCTGTGCGAACAACAGGCGGTGCTGGACTTCGATCAGGTCGGGCTGGTCGTCCGCCACGGCGTATTTCGCGGCCAGACCGTCCCAAAGACCAAGCCGTTTGCCCGCGTCATCGTAGCCGTAGAAGCCAGCGTTCGACTTTTTGCCCAGACGCCCCTCATCCGCCATCCAGAAGATCACCTCGTCGACCGCCCCGTCAGGATAGGCGTCGCCCATCGCGGCGCGTGTGGCCTTGGCGATTTTCACGCCCAGATCGATCGAGGTTTCGTCCACCAGTTGCAGCGGGCCCAGCGGCATGCCGACCAGTTTGGCCGCGTTCTCGATCAGCGCGGGCTCGACGCCTTCGGCAACCATGCGGATGCCTTCGTTGATGT
>JALQXR010000491.1 GCA_023263105.1 Marivivens sp.
GCTCTGCGTCATGACCCGGCACTCGCCCTCGGCAATGATGTAAAAGGCCCGGCCGATGTCGCCCTCGTGGAACACCGTGTTGCCCTGCGCGGCGGGTGCCATGCTATGACGGCATCTACGCACGAGGGCAGCACGTACTTGTATTGGGGAAATGGCGGCGATGGTGGTGGTGGTGGTGGTGGTGGCCACCTTTTCGAGGCAACAGTAGGAGAACAAGTCAGCCTGTTGCAAAAAATTTGAGCACATCTTGACCGGACTGTACACGAACCGGGCCGTTTCAGGCGGGCGAGACGATCCGACTCACCAATAGATCATGCTGGGCTGGGGATAAACTGCGCAGGAATTCCAGCTCTTGCAGCATCGCTCTCTAATGTGTGTGTGTGTGTGTGTGTGTGTGTGAGTGTGTGTGTGTACCATGTGATAGCCGGTGGCTTCTTTCAGCCTCAGTGTCAAGTCCCGTCCCGTCTAAAACGCATCGTGGTGTTCACATCTTCTTCGCTCTGGTCCCCACTCCCGGGGCTTGTGGCGCGCGTGTGTGTTGTTTGTCTGTACCTTGCTGTTGGCGAGGAGGCGGGTCAAATCATTGCTTGTTAAAACCTGCGGGTGGTGGTCATAAAACAAACACAGCGA
>JALQXR010000492.1 GCA_023263105.1 Marivivens sp.
AACACAAACACAAACACAAACACAAACACAAACACAAACACAAACACAAACTAAAACGCAAGAACACAAACACAAGAACTTTAACACGAGCAAAAGGACCCAAACGCCAACACTAAACACAAAGCAAACACACAGTCGGGCGACTACTGTGGTGAGACGGCCTTGACGACGGCGTCACTAACGACGGCACGGGTTAGCGCGGGGCCGAGGACAGAGGGCCTCACAGCCTGGTGAGTGGCTCACTCACCCGCCCACCCACACACACACGCACACACACACACACACAAACACACACAGGTGTCTAGACCGAGATATATTTTCCGCGATGTTTCTCTCGGGGTACCACCGGCGCTGCGACGTTGCCTGCCCCCTACTCCCACCAAACATCCGCCCCACGTCCCCTTCCCCCCCCCCCCCCTTCTCCCCATGCCAGGCCGTCGCGGCTTCAGTTCGTCAAGCGTAGTCCGTCCAAGGTCACGGCATATCAGGGCGGCGGCAAGGGTAGTGGCAGCAGCAGCAGCCATTCGCACCCGATCACGGACGAGGTGGGCTTGACCTTTGGAGCGCTCGGCCTGCGCGAACCCGCCGCACCGTCACGGCACTCGTCATCGTATGATGTGCTG
>JALQXR010000493.1 GCA_023263105.1 Marivivens sp.
CATGTTCGCCGCCCCGTGCCGGCCGAGCTCCTTGCCGGTGACCACCGGGAGGTCCGACTGTGCGGTGTTCTGCTTGCGCACCACCACACCCTCGAGGACACGGGAGAGGCCGCTGGCCTGCTCGTAGTCCACGGCGGGTCCGTCCTTGAACACCACCGCGATGTCCCCGTCGCGCACGTCCCGCCGCCTGGGTGCACGCAGGGCCGACAGCGGGTATACGTCGAGGCGGAGACCGTCCCCGGGCACGGGGTCCGGTGCAGTGGTACGGCCGCCACGGACTGTCTCCGTACCCGCCCCTTGGCCACCACCACCGCCACCACCACCACCACCACCACCACCACTACGCGACGCCGGTTGCCCGCCACCGTCATCTGCCAGGGACAGCAGGAGCGCCATCGAATTTTGGTCTTTCTCGTCGCCGTTGATGTGGACGACGATGGCCTCGGTCCCTCGGCCCGAGACAACCACGGCGCCGATTTTCCACAGCGAACGGTCCCACACCGGGACGACGCGGAGCGCCGACATCGTGTGGGTTTCGTCTCCTCCGTCCAGCCGCACCTGTAGGCGGGCGGGTCGACCGGGCGTTGCCTCGGAACCACCCACGACGCCACCGAACACGCCGCTGGCTGT
>JALQXR010000494.1 GCA_023263105.1 Marivivens sp.
TGAGCTGCAAACCACAAGCGGACCGGCGGCGGGAGACGAGTGCTATGAAGTGGCTGTATACATACGGCCGCGGTGCTGGACCTGTTGGCCTGTGCACGGGGCTTCCTGCTTCCAACTTCCTGCTCCCCGCAACCCGCAACACACACCAGCATCACCCCACTGCAGGGCGCGCCACCGGTCTATGGCGGCGTCGTCTCTCGCCGCCGTCGATGATATCCTCGCTTACCTGGTACTCATTTCCCCCACGGATACACAACACACGCACACACGCACACACACACACGCACACACACATGCACGCGCGCACACACACACACACACACACGGACACAGGAGGGGGTCCCAGGGTCTGCACGCGCTGAGGCGGCGGGCCCCTGCTGTGCTACGTGTGGGTCCGTCCCCTGCCCCACTCCCGAGCGCCCACCCCGCGGCTGCCCTCCACTGCTAACCCACGGACACAGGAGGGTGAGGGAGGTGGAGGAGGAGGAGGAGGAGGAGCGGGAAGTGGAGGTGGAGGAGGAGGAGGAGCAGGCGGGTGAGTTTGCGGACGGCCCGGAGAACGCCGCAACGCCCGCCTGTAAACCCCCGCCGTTCTCCCCCCAGGCACCCGGGGCTTCTCCTCTGAGGGCC
>JALQXR010000495.1 GCA_023263105.1 Marivivens sp.
TACACACACACATACACACACACACACATGCAAACCTGCGGACGCACAAACGCACATACACAATCACACACACACACACACACACACACACTTGCACAGCCACCAAACGCACAGGGCGTTGGGAGCAAGGAGGACGCGGGGCTTGAGCAGGAGGGGGCCAGCAGCGGCGCTAGCGCTCGCCGTCCTCGCTCTCCTCCTCATGGCGCACGGTGCCCACGGTGCCGAGTGCTATTTCTCAGGAGCAGGAGCGAGTCTGCCGTGCACCTTCGGCGGGTGCACCTTTTCGCTGGATGCGGACCAGTTCCTCGAACGCACGGGGTCCTGCGCCGACAAGAGCGGTAGGCTGTATCTCAACAACGAGAACATCAAGGGGCTTCGGGAAGGCGTCTTCGATAACATGGGGTCATGCACGTAAGCCTTGTCTGCCTGCGCGTCTGTCTGCGCGTGCCAGCGCACGCACACGCACGATGACGCATGCTCACGAGTGTCGGGGGCGAGGTGAAAGGGCTAGGGAGGGGAAGAGGGGGACTGGGGCGGGAGACATGTGTTGAAGTCACACACACAATCACACACACACACACACACACACACACACACGGGCACACGCGTACGCGCGTGGCGCGGAAGGC
>JALQXR010000496.1 GCA_023263105.1 Marivivens sp.
ATCATGAAATCAAAGTAAAGTCTGTGTGTGCGTGTGTGTGTTTGTTTGTGTGTGTTCGTGTGCGAGTGTGTGTTGCGAGCTCGTGTGTCTGTCCCGCACCGCTCTGGGTCAGAGCCGAGCACTCGAAATACTTGTCACACCTGGAAGGATGGGTTATTGGCGTTAGTAGGATTGTTGGGGTTAGTAGGGTTATTAGAGCTCTTATAGTTATTAAGGCTATTGGGCCTAGCAATAGAAACAATTGTCTCACTTCTGGTCCTTGCACATCGCTTCGCCTGTCGGGAGGGGTGTGTGTGTATGTGTGTGTGTTTATGTTCGTGCTATTGCATAGTTTGTGCTTGTTCGTGTTTGTGTGTGTGTGTGTGTGTGTGTGTGTTTGTGTGTGCATATGTTTGTGTGTGAGAGAGTGCGGGGGATAGGCTGGGTGGTGGTGTCAGTGGTGGTGTGTGTGCGAAGGGTGTGGGGTGGAGCGCTCACACTCGCAGCACCACACGCTCACTCTCACCCTTGACAGAGGCCACGGGCTGACAGTCGGGGTTATTGGGGCTATTAGGGTTATGAGGGTTATGCACGCTCTTACCCCTGGCAGAGGCAACAGGCTGGTAGTCAGGGTTGGCACTCAACCACT
>JALQXR010000497.1 GCA_023263105.1 Marivivens sp.
CACTCCCTACCTATCCGCGTGTTGTGCCCTCCCTACTGCCTTGCCCGGTTGCCCCCCGACCGCGGCCTCCCCTCCCCGGCAGTCCGCGCTGGCAGGGCTGCTACCCCCTGACGCTCATCATGGTGGTGGCCTGGCTGGCCGGTCTCTCCTACGCCATGGTCTACTCCTCCGACCGACTGGGCTGCATCTTTGAGATCCCCGCCGACATCATGGGTCCGGACACGCCAACCCGTCTCCATCCACGTTTATCCTCGTTGCGTCTGCCCGGGACCACCAAGCCCACTTAACCCTCTTGAATCCGCCCCCCAGGACTGACCATCGGTTCCATTGGCACCTCCCTCCCCAACCTCTTCGCCTCGATCCTCGTCGCCAAGCAAGGTTCCACCGCCCCTTATCCACACCACCACCACCACCACCACCACCACCACCACCACCACCAATGGTGCCGTGCCCGATCGCATGCTATTGCTCCTGTGCTCCGCACGTCCCGCAAAACTGTGGCTCCTGAACCCAGGCCTGGCCAACATGGCCGTCTCCAACGCGTTCGGCAGCAACGTCTTCAACGTCTTCATCGCGCTCGGTCGGCGCAGAGGAAGAGGGGATAAGGGGAGTAGGGGGGGCGGAG
>JALQXR010000498.1 GCA_023263105.1 Marivivens sp.
GAGAAATGTGTGTTGTGTAATCCCCCACCCACAGGACCATCCTGCTTAGCTACCCCAACAGGGCCGGGTGGGCTGGGCAGATGTCAGCACTTCAAAGGTGCCAACATTCAACTTGGAGGGTGAGTAAATGTTTTTTGAAATGAGCCTCTACCTATCTTTTTATGGTACTTGCTGCTCTGTTCTTTCTCATTCCACCCCCACCACACTCACTTTTGGGAGGCCATCGAAAGAGGCAACCACAACCCCTGGCATCGAAAGAGCCACCACCACCACCACCACCACCACCACCACTGAAGAAGGCCAGTAAAGAAGTCACTCGAAAGAAGGCCATTTACTCACTACACTTAGTAGGACAGTGAAATCGGGATGGTCCACTGACAGTTCTTCCAACATGCTGGTCACCAGCACCCCGCATATCGAAGGTAAGTTCCAGTGACACCAGCCATTGCCCACCCAGCACAGAGCTGCAGGGCAACCATAGAAGGGCATGTTGTTGACCTGCCTGAGCAATAGGTAGAGCTGCCTTTATAGTAGAGCTGCCAACTTGACACATCAGGTTCCAGCTAAGAGTCATCATCGTGTGAGCAAAGATGTACTCTGTGCCAGGTTGAGGAAGCATGAAA
>JALQXR010000499.1 GCA_023263105.1 Marivivens sp.
GATCAGCGAACGGCTGGCCGAAGTCATCAGCGGCTATTTGCACGCAGACCCCGCCATGGCCCCCAGAGTCCTGGCCCTGCCTGCCCCTTCAGAAAGGCTGGCAGCCCATGGTACGGCCTGTGCCGGGTTGATCGCTGGGGCACCACAGCCCGAAACAACAGCGACTCCAAACCCCGCGGGCATCGCCTATTTCGGCGTGAACCCCATTGCTCAGGTCATTCCAATCGCGACGGTCTACAGCCATGCCTATTGGCCACTCATCATGGGGTTGCTTTATGCGGTTGCGCAACAGGCCGACGTGATCCTGATCCCGCGCGCGGTCGAAAACATGGCACCGCCCGAAGAGGCCGATCTTGAAAACGATCCTCGTGGATCGGCTTTCCTGAGCGACACGCGGCGCTGGAACGACAAGTTGCTGTTCGAAAGCCTGCTGGCAAAGATCAGCGCACGCATACCGACCGTGGTCGCGGCCGGCAACAGCGGCACATTGGCCCTAGAGTACCCGGCGGCCTTGGTCGAAACCACGGCCCGGTCCCTGATCGTCGCCGGGGCCGTCACGGCCATGGGAGAAGTGGCGACCTACTCCTCGGGACAGCCCATGAACCTTGCAGATCTGAACCTTG
>JALQXR010000500.1 GCA_023263105.1 Marivivens sp.
AGACAGACACACACACATACACACGTGCATGTGTGTGTGTGTGTGTATGTATGTATCTTCGTATCTATGTATCCATGTATATGTACATACATACATACATTCACACAGGCGCGCGCGCACACACACACACACACACACACACACACACACACACACACACACACACACACACACACACACACACACGTACGTATTGTGTTGCATCCTTATGCTGTGTGTCCTGAGGTGCGGGTGAAACTCAACAAATCTCGCCCTTCTGGGGCCTACGCACACGTCGGAGATCCCCTTCGTGTTCCGCCAGTTTGACGCGTACGCCGTTGGTCCGTGTTGTGTGTTGAGTTTGCACTCGCTGTTTGTTTGCGTTTGCCGGTTCTCGCGCCATACCATATGCTATCCACAGACATGGGGTTCGGCGGCTGGAACCCCACCAACACGGAGCTAGAGCTATCCACATATATGATGGAGTACTGGCTCAACTTCGCGCGCCACCTCAACCCGAACTCGCTCAACGGCAGCCTCCCCGAATGGCCTGAAGCGCAGGCGGGCCAGGATGGAGGGGGCAGACCCAGCGCGCTCGGTCAGATGGACGTCAGCTCGGTCATTGTGTGTGTGCGTGTGTGTG
>JALQXR010000049.1 GCA_023263105.1 Marivivens sp.
CGAACCCGCCCGGCCCTGTCGGCCTGCGCCCGTCAAAGATGCCGCCGACGACCACGCCCGCGATCAGCAGGTTCACGGCCAGCGACAGGATCAGCGCCACGCGTACGGCGCGGCGGGTGCGCGGCGGTTCGACCTGCGCTCCGGTTTGTGCCTTTTTGTCTTCTGTCATGATCAGCCTTCCAATCCCAACACGTCTTCCGACGCAAAGAGCGACACGCTTTCGCTCTGGCCCCAGATAAATTCACTGACGCCGCTCAGCGACTCGGGCGGGGCAAAGCCCAACCAGACACCGGCCACAGCCGCCGCCGCCAATCCCGACGTTCCGGCCCAGCCGCCAAGAGCCGCCCAAAGACCCGCGAACAATCCCGCGTCCCGCGCCGCCTCGCCGGCGGTCGCGACCGGCGCGGGACGAACCATCGCCGTTTCGGCATCCGCCATGATCCGCGCCATCAGGTCGTCGCCCGGTGCGGCCGTGGTTCCGGCGACATCCGCCAGCAAAGCGTCCAGCGCGGCATCGTCCATGTGATCTGTCGGTTCAGTCATCTCTATACCCCAGTTCATTCTTGCGCCCAGCCAGCAAGGCCGCAAGCGCCCGTTTTCCCCGAGCGGTCAGACTTTCGACCGCCTCGACCCCGATTTGCATCACCTCGGCAATGTCGGGATTCGACAAACCCTCTAGATGCCGCAGCGACACGGCCTGCGCCTGCCGTTCCGGCAGTTGGGCCAGCGCGTCGCTGAGCGCCTTTCGGCGGGCATTGTCCTGCATCTGATCGGCAACCGAAGGGCTGCCGTCCTCTGGTTCGGCAATGGCATCAAGCGCAACGCCACGCGCACGCCGCCTCAGACGGTCGGTGCACATATTCGCGACGACACGATAAAGCCACGTCGACACCTCGGCCTCGCCCTGTCGCCAGTCCGGCGCGATTTTCCAGAGCCGCATCAGCGCCTCCTGCGTCACGTCCTCGGCTTCGGTGCGGTCGGCCAGCATCTTGGTCGCCTGCGCCAACACGCGGGGTGCCAGTCGCCGCGTCAGCTCTTGGGCCGCGGAAAGATCGCCGTTTGCATAGGCAACGAGCAACGCCCCGTCGGGGGTCGCTTCGGTCGTTGTCGTGCTTCTAAGATCTTTCACCGGCATTCCCGTAGTCGTAGGGCGGAACCCGCCCGTTCGCAATTGCCGGAGCCACCCAGGAGGGAAAAGGCGGCTCCGGCGGGGGCTCTTTAGTTACCGCCGAAAAGACGGCCCATAAAGCCTCCGTGCCCACCGTGGCCACCGTGGCCACCGTGGCCGCGACCTTCGCCGCGCCCGTCTCCACGGCCACCGCGGTCGCCCATTTCGTCAGCCATGGCGTCGAACTCGGCTTCGCTGATCTGGTCGTCGTTGTCAGAGTCCAGCATGTCGAACATCCGCGCCAGTCGATCGGGGTCCATCCCGCCGCGCGGGGTCATTTCCTCGGCCGAGAGGGCGCCGTCACCGTCAGAGTCCATCATTTCGATCATCTTGGCTGCCCGATCCGCGACCGAAGCCGTGATCATCGCGGTCAGTTCCTCGACCGACAAAAGCCCGTCGCCATTGGTGTCAGCGGCTGCAAACCGGTTGGTGTGCGCGGCGGACAGTTCTTCTAGCGTGATCTGTCCGTTGGCGTCGGCGTCAAGGTCGGCAAAGGTCGGGCGGCCTTCGCCCGGTGCGGCGGCGACGGCGGTTGCGACAAAGCCTGCGGCGATCGCGCTGATCAGAAGGGGAGTTTTCATATCTTGTTACCTTTTGCTCTCTAGTCTCTTGCCTCGGCTCTTTCGCCGAAGTCCCCCATTCAACGCGGGGCAGAAAACATTCCGTCGAAATTTTTTCGGCAATCTGACATCGCGCGGTTTGCGACATCGCGACGCAAGGCCGACCATCAGGCTTTATACTTTGACGAAGCTGCGCCATCAGGGGACATGAGCATGTCAGACACCCCCCGCAGTCACGCCGATCAGCAGGACCGGCCCACCCGCCCCGCGATCCTCCGCGGGCTGCGGCGACGCTGTCCGAACTGCGGCCAGGGATCGATGTTTGTCGGCTATCTGAAAGTCGCGGACCGCTGCCCCGTCTGCCGCGAGGACCTGCATCACCATCGCGCCGACGACGGGCCTGCCTATCTGACGATCCTGATCGTCGGGCATATCATGGCGCCGCTGATCCATATCCTGTTCACCCGCTTCCGCCCCGAACCGCTGGTGCTGGCATCGCTATTAACAGTTGGCTGCGTGGCGTTGTCGCTCTACCTTCTTCCCAGACTGAAGGGCCTGGTTGTGGCGATGCAGTGGGCCAAGCGGATGCATGGGTTCGGCACCGCGCCCTAGCCTGCACCGGCTGACGGAGTAGCAATGGACAAAACCGCAATCCGCGACGCGGCGACGATCATCGTTCTGCGCGACAGGGCGACTCGTCCGTCCGTCCTGATGGGCCAACGGGGGTCCAGCGCGGCTTTCATGCCCAACAAATTCGTCTTTCCCGGAGGGGCAGTCGACGCGGTCGATGCCACGGTGCCTTTGGCCGGAACGGTCGATCCGCGTTGCCGCGTCAACCTGAAGATCGACAGCGCGCTTGCGCCTGAAACGCTGGCTGCGGCGGCGATTCGGGAATTGTGGGAAGAAACCGGACTGATCCTTGGCGCAAAGGCCGCATGGCCCACCCCGCCGCAGGGCTGGCGCGGGTTCGGGGCCTCGGGTCACATGCCCAATCCGTCGGGTCTGCGGTTCGTGTTCCGCGCGGTGACCCCCGCCGGAGAGCCCCGCCGTTTCGACGCACGGTTCTTTGTGGTCGACGCAGAGCAGCTAACCGGCGATCTGGACGATTTCAGCGGGGCCGAAGACGAACTGGGCCATTTGCACTGGGTGCCGATGGACGAAGTGCGGAATCTGGAACTGCCCTTTATCACCGAAGTGGTGCTGGCCGAGGTGCGCAGCCGCCTGCCAGAGGCCACCGCACCGGACGAGGTGCCCTTTTTCCGGAACGACGACGAAAACCGTCTTGTGCGTTGGCTGGGGGACAAGCGGCCCTTGGGGTGACGCTAGCGCAGCAGGACGATGCATAGGATCGACAGGCCCAGCAACAACAGCCCCTGCCATTCCCGCCGCGATATCCGTTCGGAAAAGACCAGCCAGCCGATCAGCAGGGAAAAGATCAACTCGACCTGCCCGACCGCGTTGACATAGGCCACGTTCTGCAAGGTAAAGGCGGTGAACCAGCCGATCGAGCCGATCATCGAGGTCACCCCCACCAGCGCCGCAACCCGCCATTCCGCTATCACGGCGACGATCTGGTCGCGCTGGCGCCAGCCCATCCAGACCGCCATCGCAAGGACCTGCGCCGCCGTCACAACCGCCAAGGTCAACAGCGCCCGCAGCAGCGCGTCTCCGGTCGGAAGCGACAGCGAGGCCGCGCGATAACCGACGCCCGACACCGCAAAAAACACCCCCGAAGCCAGCCCCAGCCCGGCCGCCGGATTGAAAATCCGCCGCAGGAACGGCTCGGCGCCGGACCGGTCGGGCGGGTCGCTTAGCAGCACGACACCCCAGAAGCCGACCGCCATCGCAGCCAGCCCTGCCGGTGACACGCCTTCGCCCAGCACGACCAATCCGACCAGTGCGCTTAGCAGGACCTCGGTCTTTTTAAAGGTGATGCCGACCGCAAAGTTCCGGTGGCTGAACAGCGCGACCACGCATAGCGTCGCAAGGATCTGTGCGGCACCGCCAATCATTGCCGGAGCCCAGAACCGCGGCTCGGGCAGCGGGACGGGTTGGCCGCTTTGCCGCGCATAGACCAGCAGGATCAACGCAACCAGAGGCGCCGAATACAGAAACCGTGCAAAGGTCGCCGCAACCGTTCCCAGCCTGCGTTGGCGGAGCTTCTTTTGCAGCATAAAGCGGATCGACTGGGCAAAGGCGGCCCCGATGGTGACGGCGATCCAAAGCTCTGACACCCGCGCTGCGCCCTAGTCCTTGCGGGTCCAGAGCGGATGCGGCACCGGATCCTTGGCGGTCAAAAAGTAACGGCCGAAAACCTGCGCATAGGACCGGAACCGATACCCTCCGTTGGCGCCCAGATAGCGCGCGGGGTTGGCGCGATAGAGCTTTGGCAGGCGGTACCACGGCACGCGGGGGTGCATATGGTGCACGGCGTGCAAGTTGTTGTTCAGAAACAGAAACGCGAGCGGTCCGCGGTCTTCGATGATGACGGTGCGGGCGCGCGCCTTTTCATGGGCCTGATGTTCCAGAAAGGTGCGGATTTTCAGGATCGCAAGCCCGATATAGGCAGCCACCGCATAGGCCCATAGCGGCATCTGGGACACCGCGACCACGGCCAGCGCGATTGCGACCGCCGGAATATGCCACAGCCAGCCGTCCCGTATCGCCGTGTCGCCTTCGCGGATCTTGGCAATGTCAGAGCGCATCCACAGCACTTGCCCCAGCGCCGGCCCGATCAGGAGCCGCCCGAAAAGCGTGTTGTTGAACCTGAGGACCGCCTTCATCGCGGGGGTCTGGCGATCCCAGACCTCGGAATCCCAGAAATTGCTTTCGGGATCGTCATAGGGGTCCGTCAGGCGTGCATCCATGTGATGCGCCAGATGGGTGTCGCGGAACCGGTGGAACGGGATCAGGATCGTCAGCGCCGGATAGACCAAAGCCATGTTCAGCCGCGCATTGCGGAACGGGTGGCCGTGGATGACTTCGTGCGTGGCCGAGGAATGCAGCGCGATGGCCAGTGCCGCCGCAACGACCGCCAGCGTAAGAGACACCGACGGCAGCCAGAAAATCGCCAGAGCCCAGACAGAGTAACAGCCTGCGATCACGGCAAGCGTCGGCCATTCGACCAGAGGCCGGTCGGACCGGCGGGACATAATCGGGTCGGCGTTGGCCATCGGGACCTGCTGCGTGGATGCCTAGGTTCGGGGCGGTGATACCACCTTTCGGCGGCCCCGCGCTAGACCTGAGGATCGGGATTCACGGTGTGCCCGTCAACGGCAATAGCCTGCCCTGACACCAGCCTTGCGCCGTCCGAGGCAAGGAAGACCGCCATTTCGGCCACGTCCCGCGCCTGAACAAAGGATTGCATCGAGGTGCCCTTGGCGTAGCCTTCGTAGACCTGATCGCGGGTCATGCCCTTGGCGCGGGCTTCGGCGTTCAGGACGGCCTCCATCCGCGGGCCTTCGACCGAGCCGGGAAGGATCGCGTTCGCGCGTATTCCGTGCGGACCCAGTTCCATCGCGACCGTCTTCATCAGCCCGATCACCGCCCATTTCGCCGCCGCATAGGGCGCGCGGTTCGGATAGCCGTAGATGCCGGCGGTGGACGAGGTAAAGATCACCGCGCCCTTGCCCTCGGCCTTCAAGAGCGGCGTCGCGTATTTGGCGGCCAGAAATGCCCCGTCAAGGTTCACCGCAAGGCAGGCGCGCCAGTCGTCCAGCGCGATGTCCTCGATCAGGTTGGTCGGGCCCTTGATGCCTGCGTTGGCGCAAAGCACGTCCAGCCCGCCCCAAGCCGCGCCGAGTTCGGCGAAGAACGCCGCCATCGCGGGTTCGTCGGTCACATCGACGACCGAGCCGCGGATCGAAGGCGGCAGGGTGGCCACCGCCTTGGCGTCCACGTCCGTCACCCAGACCTGATGGCCCGCCTCGACGAAATGCTCGGCGATTGCCCGCCCGATGCCCGACGCGCCCGCTGTGATCAGAACCCGGCTCATTTCCGCACTCCTACCGCCGCACCCGCGCCGTCCGGCAGTGGCAGCGCCGCATGGGCGGCGGCCAGACGGGCCAATTTGTCGGCCACCACGGGTTCGGGAACCGATGCCTTGCGGGTCGTGAGGCTGACATGGATCATCATGTGTTCGCCAGTGGCGATCAGGGTGTCGCCGCGCAGCATCCGGTGGAACAGATGCATCTTTTTGCCTTCGCCCAACACGAGCTGAGTTTCGATACGGATGCGGTCGCCCATATGGGCTTCGTCGATGTGGCGGATGTGGGTTTCGGCGGTGAAAAAGCTGCCGCCGGTCGCGATATAGTCAGCGTCGCAGCCCACCAGCAGCATGAGCCGGTCGGTGGCATCCCCGAAGGCCTGCAGGTAACGGGCTTCGTTCATATGGCCGTTGTAATCGGCCCAATCCAGCGGCACCGCACGGTCCACCGTCGTGATCGGGCGGGACAGGTCCGCGACGTCGTCCAGCGTCAGGGCCAGCCGCTCGGTCCGCTTGTCCTGAGCCCGCAGCAGCTTGCCCGCCCCCCAGTTCTGCGCCTTGAGCCCGCGCAGGATGGTGACAAGGTTGTTGTCGCGGATCCGTTCGAGTTCGCGGATCGAATGGGCTCCGGATTGGGCGTCCGACTGACCTGCGATTGCGTCGATCAGATCCTCGGTCAGATCCGGCACATCCATCAGCTTTGTCCAGGGCCAGGACAGGCAGGGGCCGAATTGTTCGATAAAATGGCGCATCCCCGCTTCTCCGCCGGCGATGCGATAGGTTTCGAACAGCCCCATCTGCGCCCAGCGCAGGCCAAAGCCGTAGCGGATCGCGTTGTCGATTTCTTCGGTTGTGGCGATGCCGTCGTTGATCAGCCAGAGCGCCTCGCGCCAGACTGCCTCTAGGAAACGGTCAGCGATATGCGCGTCGATTTCCTTTTTGATATGAAGCGGATAGCAGCCAACTTCGGTCAGGATCCCTTTCGCGCGTTCGATCAGCGCGGGCTGGTTCTTTTCAGAGGGAACAAGCTCGATCAACGGCAGAAGGTACACGGGGTTGAACGGGTGGGTCACCACGATCTGTTCCGGCCGCGCGGCGTTTTCCTGTAGTTCCGACGGTTTGAACCCGCTGGTCGACGAGCCGATGATCGCATCGCCGCCGCAGGACTGTTGGATCTGCGAAAAGACGCGGTGCTTCAGGTCCAGCCTCTCGGGCACGCTTTCCTGAATCCACAAAGCGCCCTCCACGGCTTCGGACACCGTTTCGTGGTAGGTCAGGCTGCCTTCGTCCGGCAAACCCACGTCGCTCAGGCCGGGAAGGCTGCGGCGGGCATTGGCGATGACCTCGCCGATCTTTCGCTGGGCCTGAGGGTCGGGGTCGAACACCCGAACGTTCCATCCCTGCAACAGGAACCGCGCGGCCCAGCCGCCTCCGATCACACCGCCGCCGATAATCGCTGCCGTCTTGGTCATCCCGTGTCTCCCTTAGCCGGCGAAATCAGCCGGGTCGTATCCGTTGAAATCCAGTATCCGAAGCGCCGCCGCCGTGCGGTCGGTCGACGCGGCGCCGTTGCGGTCCATGACAAAGCCGATCCGCCCGTCGGGCGAGCCGATCACGGCAGTGCGGAAGTCGTCGTCGACCCACAACAGCCATAACTCTGTCCCGTCCCGCGCCACGAACCGGCCCGGACCAGAGGACGTCGTGGCCAGCCGTTCGCCCCCGATCCGCCACTCCAACCCGCTGCCCGAGGGCAGGATGCTGACCGCCGTACCGGCCCTGGTCGCACCGCTTCCGGCCAGCGACACGCCGATGACCCAGTCACCGACCAAAGACCGGGCGTCCCCCCGCGTCGTCGACGAAATCGGCACGCCACGGTCCCGCAGTCCGACCGGCGCACCCAGCGGCTCGGGTCCGCGCCCGCAGGCCGCCAAGGCAAGCGTCAGGATCAGCGCGACCGCGCGCATCGCGGCTTACTTCGCCACCGGAGCGCGCTTGGTCAGGCCCAGCTTTTCGCGAACCTCGGCCGGTCCGATGACCCGAGAGCCCAGATTTTCGATGATGGTCACGGCGCGCTCGACCAACTGTGCGTTGGTGGCCAACTGCCCCTTGCCCAGCCAGAGGTTGTCCTCCAGCCCGACCCGCACGTTGCCGCCCGCCAGAACCGCCGCAGCCGCATAGGCCATCTGGTTCCGCCCCAGCGAAAACGCCGAGAACGTCCAGTCGCGCGGCACATTGTTGACCATCGCCATAAAGGTGTTCAGGTCGTCCGGAGCCCCCCACGGAACCCCCATGCACAGTTGCACTAGCGCGGGGCTGTCCAGCACACCGTCTTCGACCAACTGCTTGGCGTACCAAAGATGGCCGGTGTCAAAGGCCTCGATCTCGGGCTTTACCCCCAGTTCGGTCATCATCCGCCCCATCGCCGTCAGCATGCCCGGCGTGTTGGTCATGACATAGTCGGCCTCGGCAAAGTTCATCGTGCCGCAATCCAGCGTGCAGATCTCGGGCAGACATTCGGCCACATGGGCCACGCGTTCGGTCGCGCCGACCATGTCTGTGCCGGCGCGGACGGGAAAGGGCGACTCGGTGTTGCCAAAGATGATGTCGCCGCCCATGCCCGCCGTAAGGTTCAGCACCACGTCGACCTCTGCATCGCGGATGCGGTCGGTGACTTCGCGGTAGTATTCCAGTTTGCGGCTGGGCTTGCCTGTCTCGGGGTCGCGCACGTGGCAATGGACGATCGCCGCTCCGGCCTTGGCCGCGGCGATGGCGCTGTCCGCGATCTGCTTGGGGCTGCGCGGCACATGCGGGCTGCGGTCCTGCGTGCCGCCCGATCCGGTCACCGCACAGGTGATAAAGACGTCGCGATTCATTTCGAGCGGCATGGTACCCTCCCTAAAGGCGTTGTTCCGTTCCGACTATTGACGAGCTTGCACCGATTTACTTTCCGTTTTACGAAACCTTCTTGATGAAAGACGCAATAGATCTTTTTGGCCGGACCTGCGACCTGCCCCTAGCGGTTGGGGTGCTGGGGCTGGACCAGACGAACCTGCTGCCGCTGGCCGCGGCGGTCGATCCGTTGCGCGCCGCGAACCGGAAGGCGGAAAAGGAACTGTTCCGCTGGACCTACCTCACCCCCGAGGGCCAGCCGGTCCAGACCCCCGCAGGCCTGCCGATCGCTGGACCCGCGCTCTCGGCCGCGCCGCCACTTGACCTCTTGATTGTTGTCGCCAGCTTCCGTGTCGAAGCCCAGTCCACGCCCGCCCTCCACAGCCAGCTCCGGCGTCTTGCGCGGGCGGGCGCGGTCATCATCGGGGTCGACGGAGGCCCTTGGCTGCTGGCCGACAGCGGTATTCTTGACGGGCTGCCCGCCACCACCCATTGGGAAGACCTCGACCGCTTTGCCGCGCGCTTCCCAAGGGTGCAGATGGTGCGCGACCGGTTCCGGATCGCCGGACGCATCATCACGACCGGCGGGGCAAGCCCCTGCCTCGACCTGATGCTCGACCTGATTGGCCGCCTGTTCGGGCGGGACCTGCCGACCCGCGTGGCCTCTGCCTTTATCTACGACCCGATCCACGCCGCGGACGCGCCCCAGCGGCTGGTGCAGACCGCGGCCCTGGCCAAACGCGCGCCGGTGGTGGCGCGGGCCATCGCCATTCTGGAAAACGAACTCGATGCGCCGCCCGACATCGACACGCTGGCCCATCGGCTGGGTACATCGCGACGACGGCTCGAACAGCGGTTTCGCGCGGCGATCGGGCAGTCCCCCTACCGCTTTGCCCTCTCGCTGCGACTGGCCGAGGCGCGGCGACTTGCCACCGACACCGTGCTTTCAGTGCAGGACATCGCGCTGGCCACGGGCTTTGGCTCTCAGGCCTCTTTCGCGCGCGCTTTCCAATCGGCCTTTGGCCAGTCGGTCCGCGACCTGCGCCGCAGCCGAGGCCACTGACAGGCTTCTTTGGTCCGGACACTCCGGGGGTGAGGCCCCTGCGGGGCCGAGGGGGCAGGCCCCCTTCGACCGCCGGTCAGTAGGGCATCGGGTTGGCTTTGTGGACCGTGTCGATCTCGGCCACCAATTCGCTTGTCAGATGCAGATCGCGCCCCGCCAGCAGATGCTCCAGCTGACCCGTCGTGGTCGCGCCAAAGATCGCGCTGACCTTGAACGGACGGGTCCGCTGCCAAGCCATCGCCATATGGACCGGATCGACAGCATGCCGCGCAGCCAGATCGATGTAGGCCTGCGTCACGTCGAACACCCGGTCCGACTTGCGGCCGCCCAGATCGCCGTTGATCGCCAGCCGGCTCCCCTTTGGCAGCGCGCCGTTCTGGTATTTGCCGGTCAGCAACCCGCATCCCAAAGGCGAAAACGACGCAAGCGTCACGTCTTCGTTCACCGCGACCTCGGCCATGTCGGTGTCATACAGGCGGCACAACAGCGAATATTCGTTCTGCACACTGGCCACACGGGGGCCGCCGACCTGCTCGGCCACGTCGATCCAGCGCGTCGTGCCCCACGCGCTCTCGTTCGACAGGCCAAAGGCGCGGACCTTGCCCGCTTTCACCACCTCGGCCATCGCCAAAAGCACATCCGCCATATGGTCTAGTGTCTTTTGCCTGTCCTGTTTCGACGGGTCAAAGGTCCAGTTCTGCCGGAACATATAGGACCCCCGGTTGGGCCAGTGCAGCTGATAGAGGTCGATCACATCCGTCTTCATCCGGCGCAACGACGCATCGACGGCCTCGTGGATGATCTTACCGGTGTAGCCCTTGCCGTCACGGACAAAACCGCCGTTGTTGCCCGCGACCTTTGTCGCGATGACCCAGTCGTCACGGCGCCCGCCCTTGGCGACCCACGACCCGATCACCTCTTCGGTGCGGCCCACGGTTTCTTTCGCGACCGGATTCACCGGATACATCTCGGCGGTATCCATGAAGGTGATCCCCGCGTCCGCCGACATTTCGATTTGCCGGTGGGCGTCGGCCTCCGAGGTATGGGTCCCCCAGGTCATCGTCCCCAGACACCATTCCGAAACCTCGATTCCGGACCTGCCAAGCGCTACTTTCTGCATTTCGTTTCCTTTGTTGACGCGCATAAGACTAACCCGACGCCGCGCGGGAACAACCCGTCTTGGCCCCGGCGCGCGAACCTGTCTATTGTCACGCATGAGAGTCCTCGTCACCTTTGCCGCCCTGTTCCTGTCCATCGCCTTTCTGCAGCTCGCCGCAGGAAGCACAGGGTCATTCGACGCGCTTACCGGCCTTGCCGAAGGGTTCCACCGGACCGAGGTCGGCATGCTTGGCTCGGCCCATTTCGTGGGCTTTCTGATCGGATGCTGGTGGGTGCCCCGCCTGCTAGGAGAGGTCGGGCACGCCCGCGCCTATTCCGCGATGACCGCTCTTGGGGCGATCGGGATCGGCGGGCATGTGATGGTGGTCGATCCCTATTGGTGGTCGCTGTTCCGGATGCTGGTGGGGCTCTGCGTCGCGGGCTGCTACACGGGGGTCGAGGCATGGCTGCAGGCCAAGGTCACCAACGAATCGCGCGGGCGGATGATGGGGGTCTACCGGATCGTCGACGTGTCGGCGGCCTTTCTGGCCCAGGCGATGATCGGCTATCTGGCCCAGATCGAGGTCTATCTGGCCTACAACCTTCTGACCATGATCTGCTGCGCGTCCCTCTTGCCGATGGCTCTGACCAAGTCGGACCAGCCCGCAACCCCTGCCGCGACGCGCCTGCGCCCCGGTCTGGCGTGGCGGTATTCGCCGCTGGCCACATTGGGCGTGGTCGTAGCCGCGATCTCGGCGGCGTCGCTGCGGATGGTCGGCCCGATTTTCGGGCAGGAAATCGGTCTGACGCCGGAACAGATCGGCTATTTTCTGGCGGTCATGGTGATCGGAGGCGCGGCGGCGCAATATCCCATCGGCTGGCTTGCGGACAAATATGACCGGCGCTGGGTGCTGATCTGGCTCTCGGCTGCGGCGATGGGGGCCTGCGGGATCACCGTTGTCCTTTCGGGCTTCGGCGCGGGCGCGGTGATCGTCGCGTCGGGGATCTTCGGGTTCACGACCTATCCGATCTACTCTGTCTCGGCGGCGCATGCGCACGACTTTGCCAGCGACGCCGACCGTGTCGAACTGTCGGCGGCCCTGATGTTCTTCTATGCGGTAGGCGCAATCGGAGCGCCCTACGGGGCCTCGGCCCTGATCGACGCCTTCGGCCCCAAGGCGCTCTATGGCCTGATTTCGGCCGCGCATCTTGGGTTGGTGGTGTTTGGCATTCTGCGGATGCGCGCGCGACCGACGCGGCCCAAGCGGACCGATTACGTCTATGTCCCGCGCACCAGCTTTGTCACCGGCAAACTGCTGCGCCGGTCGAGCGGGGCCGCCGGTGGCTCCGGCGACCAGACCGATCAGAACCCGTAGCTGACGCCCAGACGGATCGTATTCACGTCATCGGCGTCCCAAAGGATGTCCCGCATCGCTTCCAGACGAACGTCGATCCGGTCGGTGACGCCGTAGTCGATGCCAAGCCCATAGTTGACGCCATTCGCCTGACCGCCGCCAATAAGCCCGTATTGCGACAGACCCAAGGTGGCAAAGGTCCCCAGACCGCCCAGATCGTTGTGCACGACGCCGCGCAGGCGGGTGGTCCCGTCCATCAATTCGGGCTGGGCGATCGAGAATTCGATCTCGCCGCCGTAGGCGATGCTTGACCGTCCGAACAGCCCGCCGGCGTAAACCGACGTGATCGCGTGTTCGGTGCCGCCGCTGGGCTGGGCCTGTCCATAGGTCAAACCTACGTAGAATTCCTGAGCCATCGCCGGCAGGGCTACACCTGCGAATCCAGCAACCAGCGCGATGCGCTTGAGAGAGTGTATAGTCATGAAACCGCTCGCATTCTTTTTGACTTATTGCGTCTTTTGTAACTTCAAAATCGCCAAGCCAAAAGCCGGTATTTGCATTTTATGTGTTGGAATTGTGCAAGTGTTGCGTTTGGACCAAGTATCGCGGGGCCTTTGAGGGGATGGTCTTTGCGCCCGCCGGAGGCTAAAGGACACCCTCAGACGCAAGCAGGCATTACGGGGCCCCCGATGGCACGACATCTCATCACCTCTGCAATTCCCTACATCAACGGGATCAAGCATTTGGGCAACCTTGTGGGCAGCCAGCTTCCGGCCGACCTTTATGCGCGGTATCTGCGCGGACGTGGGCACGAGGTGCTGTTTCTTTGCGCCACCGACGAACACGGCACTCCGGCAGAGCTGGCCGCGAAAAAGGCGGGCAAGCCGGTCGCGGACTATTGCGCCGAGATGCACGGCATCCAGTCCGGCATCGCAGACCAGTTCCGCCTGTCGTTTGACCACTTTGGCCGGTCCTCCAGCCCGCAGAACCACGCGCTGACCCAGCATTTCGCGGGCGTTCTGGCGGACAACGACCTGATCCGCGAAGTCAGCGAAAAGCAGATGTACAGCCACGCCGATGGCCGTTTCCTGCCCGACCGCTACATCGAAGGCACCTGCCCCAACTGCGGTTTCGACAGTGCGCGCGGCGACCAGTGCGACAATTGCACAAAACAGCTGGACCCCGTCGACCTGATCAATCCCCATTCGACGATTTCCGGCTCGACCGATCTGGAAATGCGCGAAACAAAGCACCTTTATCTGCGGCAGACCAAACTCAAGGACGATCTGGCGACCTGGATCGACACCAAACACGACTGGCCCGTGCTGACCACGTCGATCGCCAAGAAATGGCTCAACGACGGCGACGGCCTTCAGGACCGCGGCATCACCCGCGATCTGGACTGGGGCATTCCCGTCAAAAAGGGCGGCGCCGACTGGCCGGGGATGGAAGGCAAAGTCTTCTATGTCTGGTTCGACGCCCCCATCGAATACATCGCCTGCGCGCAGGAATGGGTCGAGGCCGGCAAAGGCAGCGACTGGGAACGCTGGTGGCGCACGGACAAGGGCGCCGACGACGTGACCTACACCCAGTTCATGGGCAAGGATAACGTGCCGTTCCACACGCTCAGCTTCCCTGCAACGATCCTTGGGTCGGGCGAACCGTGGAAGCTGGTCGATTATATCAAATCGTTCAACTACCTGAACTATGACGGCGGCCAGTTCTCGACCAGCCGCGGGCGCGGCGTGTTCATGGATCAGGCGCTGGAAATCCTGCCCGCCGACTACTGGCGCTGGTGGCTGCTAAGCCATGCCCCCGAAAACTCGGACGCCGAATTCACCTGGGACAATTTCCAAGCCTCGGTGAACAAGGATCTGGCCGACGTGCTGGGCAACTTTGTCAGCCGGATCACGAAATTCTGCCGGTCGAAATTCACCGAAGTCGTCCCCGAAGGCGGCGCTTATGGCCCGCAGGAAGAGGCTCTGATTTCCGACATCACCGCCCGCGTGGATGCCTTTCAGGCCTGTATGGACGCGATCGAAGTCCGCAAGGGCGCGGCAGAGCTTCGCGCCATCTGGGTCGCGGGCAATGAATACCTGCAGTCCGCCGCTCCGTGGTCGACATTCAAAGAAGACCCCGAAAAGGCCGCGATGCAGGTCCGTCTGGGGCTGAACCTGATCCGGCTTTACGCCGTTCTGTCGGCGCCCTTCATTCCCGATGCGGCGCAAAAGATGATGGACGCGATGGGCAGCGACGACTGGAGCTGGCCCGAGGACATCGGACAGGCGCTTGCCGCCCTGCCCGCCGGTCACGCGTTCACGGTTCCGGAGGTTCTGTTTGCCAAGATCGCGGACGAGGACCGCGAAAACTGGCAGGTCCGTTTCGCCGGTATCCGCACCTGATCAGGTCGCTAGGGCGTCGGGCCGTTCACCGGCCACGCCCAGCGCCGCTTCCAGTCGCGCTCCGAACTCGACCAAGGTCGCTTCGGCAAAGAGTCCCGACCACAGCGACACGCCATGCGGAACCCGTGATCGGGCCGGATCGGCGGGGTCCAGCGGCACGTCCTGAATGTCGCGTGCCGGTTCGTCCGAGAAGCCCGCGCGCAGATGCAGCGACGGATGGCCGGTCATGTTGGTGATCATCAACATCGGTCCGGCATCCGGCGCGCCGATCATCAGGTCGACATGATCGAACACCGCATCCATGTCCCGCATCACCCGAGCCCGCAG
>JALQXR010000004.1:0-27361 GCA_023263105.1 Marivivens sp.
CCAAGAAAAAGCCGCTGGATGAAAAAACCGCGGCAGATTACGGCGTGGATGTCACGCCGCGCCTGAAGGTTGTGAAAACAACCGAACCAGCCGCGCGCGCCGCTGGCATCAAAGTTGGCTCGGTTGACGAGCTTGTGTCGAAACTCAAGGAAGTGGGGGCGCTCTGATGGCTGTTCTTCTTCTTGCCGAAATCAACAACGGAAACCTTGTCACCGACGCCGTGGCCAAAGCCCTGACCGCCGTGTCGGGACTGGGCGATGTGCACGTGCTGGTCGCCGGTCAGGGTGGCGATGCCGCCGCCGCCGACGCAGCCAAGTTTGCCGGTGTAAAGAAAGTGATCTTTGCCGGTGATCACGGGTTCTGCCACATGCTGGCCGAGCCGGTGGCCGATCTGGTTGTGTCGATGGCGGGTGCTTATAGCCACATCGCCGCCGCCGCGACCTCGGACGCGAAAAACGTGCTGCCGCGCGTCGCCGCGCTGCTGGATGTGATGGTCATTTCCGAAGTAACCGCTGTGATCGACGCCGACACGTTCGAGCGCCCGATCTACGCGGGCAACGCGATCCAGACCGTCAAATCCGCCGACAAGGTCAAGGTCATGACCATCCGCACCGCCGGCTTTGACGCGGCTGCCGACGGCAATTCCGCGCCGGTCGAAACGCTGGGCACCGCCGCTTCGTCGGGCCTGTCCGCATGGATCGAAGACAAGGTCGCCGCCTCTGACCGCCCCGAGCTGACCTCGGCAGGGATCGTCGTGTCCGGTGGCCGTGGCGTCGGATCGAAAGACGACTTTGCGCTCATCGAGTCGCTTGCCGACAAGCTTGGCGCCGCTGTTGGCGCGAGCCGCGCGGCTGTTGACTCGGGCTATGCCCCGAACGACTGGCAGGTCGGCCAGACCGGTAAGGTCGTGGCTCCGAACCTTTACGTCGCCGTCGGTATTTCGGGTGCGATCCAGCACCTCGCCGGTATGAAAGATTCGAAAATCATCGTCGCCATCAACAAAGACGAAGAAGCGCCGATCTTTCAGGTGGCCGATTTCGGACTGGTCGCGGACCTCTTTACCGCGGTGCCGGAGCTGGTCGGAAAGCTCTGATCCGACGAAAATTGACTCGGCTAGGGCCCGCCTTTGGCGGGCCTTAGTTTTTGGGAAGAAGCCCTCTGAGGGTCGGCGCCAGCTTTGCGGCGGCTTCTTTATGTGCCATCACGCCCGGCATTTCGTTCGCGGCATCGCGGTGCAGTAGCGGAAAGACCATGCCGTCGGTCCCTTCGGCCCGCGCAGGGCCAGACGGGCGGGACACAATGATGTCGTGCACCATCGGACGCAAAGACTCGACCATAGGCGCGTCCACAAATAGCGGGTCGGCCTGCAGCGCGTTCCGCCGTCGGTGCCACGGTGTGTCGTCATAGGTCACCTCTGAAAACCACAGCAAGACAACCGGCGAGCCGATTTGCCCGATCAGGGTCTTCATGCGGGCAAGCCACGCGGACTGCAGCTCTGATCTAACGATTTCGAATTTCTCTGCCGACCGCGTGTAAAGCGCGCCAAGCATGTGCCGCGTAAAGCTGAATTCGGCAAAGTCCACTTCGGGATAGAGCGCCCGCAACACGGTCGAGGCCGAAAGGAACCGGTCGTTGCGCCGCGGCAGGACCTGATAGAACCGGTTCGACAGGTTTTGCGCCCCCATGACCTGCAGCACCGTCGCCCGCGCCCCCTGACAGGCGGACATCACCACCGGATCGTTCGCATAGACGTCGATCCCGCCATTCACCACGCCAAAGTTCACGCAGGTCTGGTCCAGATCCCCCTCTAGCCGAGCGGGAAAGGGTTGCTCTACAAATTTGCCGTACGTTCCGCTGCCGCCCAAAAAGGCGAAGTAGTTGTCATCCAGCGATTTCTTGGGACCCCGAAAATAGGTCCGGCTTAGTCCATATCGGCAAGGAGCATAGGAAAGCCCCCCGCTATCAAGCGATTCATGTCTCATGGCACCCACCATCTAAATTCTACTCACCACCGCCGAGATTCGGTCAAACTCGTTTCGATTTGGCTAAAGAGCGAGTTTGTCGAAAAGTTTCGGGAACTCTCCGCCTTGAAGGGGACACCGTGCGTGCATAAGGTGCGGCCAATCATCGAAAGGGCGACAGCATGGCGATTGAAAAGGTAGGCGTCGTAGGCGCGGGCCAGATGGGCAACGGCATTGCGCATGTTCTGGCCTTGGCAGACTACGATGTGTTGATGACCGATATCAGCGAAGAGGCGATGTCCAACGCCCTGCGCCTGATCGATAAGAACCTTGACCGGCAGGTGATGCGCGGGCTGATCTCGGCCGAGAAAAAGGCCACCGCCTTGGCGCGGATCAGCACCACACCCGTGCTGACCGATCTGGGGCAGACCGACCTGATCATCGAAGCAGCGACAGAACGCGAAACGGTCAAGCAAGCGATCTTCGAAGACCTTTTGCCCCACCTGAAGCCGACCACGATCCTGACGTCGAACACTTCGTCGATCTCGATCACGCGGTTGGCCAGCCGGACCGACCGGCCCGAGCGGTTCATGGGCTTCCATTTCATGAACCCCGTGCCGATCATGCAGCTGGTCGAACTCATCCGCGGCATTGCCACCGACGATGCGACCTATAACGCCTGCGTCGAGGTCGTCGAGCGGATCGGCAAGACCGCCGCCAGCGCCGAAGACTTCCCCGCTTTCATTGTGAACCGCATCCTGATGCCGATGATCAACGAAGCGGTCTATACGCTGTACGAAGGGGTCGGTTCGGTCAAATCCATCGACGAAAGCCTCAAGCTGGGCGCGAACCATCCGATGGGGCCGCTAGAGCTGGCCGACTTTATCGGGCTGGACACCTGCCTTGCCATCATGAACGTGCTGCACGACGGGTTGGCCGATACGAAGTACCGCCCCTGCCCTCTGCTGGTCAAATATGTCGAGGCCGGATGGCTGGGCCGCAAGACCAAGCGCGGCTTCTATGATTATCGCGGAGAGGTGCCGGTTCCGACCCGCTAGGTGTCGCGACCAAGGCCAAGCGTCAGGCTACGCAGCCACGCCATGAAAGCGCGGGGATCACGCTGGCGCTGTGTGACTTCCTTGGCGGCGACCGGCACTCCGATCACGGGGCGCTGAGGCTTGTCGAACGCATGGGCGACCTCGTGCAGCAGCAGGCTTTGCCGGAGCGTGGCCGAGACCCTGTTAGCCATATGATACCAGCGGGAATTCGACCCCGGAAAGTACAGCGGCACGACCGTCGCGCCCGAGGTGCGGATCAGTTTGGCGGTAAAGACGTTCCAGTCACCTTCTACCGCCGGCCCGAACATGGACCGCGACGCCGCAACCGCGCCAGAGGGAAACAGCGCGATCAGCCCGCCCTGAGACAGGTGTTTCATCGTCACCCGCCGCATCTCGAGCATCTTTTCCTGCGCGTGCTCTTCGTGCGGGAATGGCACAGGTATCATAAAGCCCGCCGCGTCTTCGTCGATTCCGGTCAGCAGCGATCGCGTCAGGATGCGGTAATCGCTGCGCACCCGCCCGATCAGGTCGGCAAGGATCATCCCGTCGATCAGCCCGTGCGGATGATTTGCCACGATCACGACGGGACCGGTCGCAGGGATTCGGGCGATTTCGACCTCTGGGGTCTGGATCGTGATTCCCATCAAGCGCATGGTCGCGGGCCAGAAATCCTGACCCTTCGGCGCCTCTGACTTTTCGAATTCGCGGACCCTGCGCAGGATCGTCGCTTTGCCGGTCATCCATTCCATCGCGTGGATGAATGCCCGTTGGACCGGACTGTCAAAGCTATTGGCGTAGGTCAGGTTGCGGCGGTCATAGGTCTTGGCAGGGGTATCGCCGGACGTGGGCGAAGTTGTGCCTTTTGAAGGTCGCATTGGTCCCGCCTTCGATCTACCGACTGGGCCCAAGGCTGTTAATCACCTTCGCCGAATTTGTCGGCCACAAGCGCCGCAATCGCATCAGCGAGTTTGTCTGCTTCGGGTCCGCTGGTGGCAATATCGATATAGGTCCCCTTGGACGCTGCCAGCATCAGAAGCCCCATGATGCTGTCGCCATTTGCCTCTAAGCCGTCCTTCGAAACGATTGCGGTGGCGTCATGACCTTCGCAGACCTCAGCGAGCTTGGCCGAGGCGCGGGCGTGCAAGCCCTTGATATTGACGATTTTCAGGGTGCGCGTGGTGCTCATTTAGAGGTCATGTCCGAATTTACAGAATGGCTGTTGATGTATTTCCGTCCGGCCGCCATGGCCGCGTCGACAGCCTCGGTCACGGTCTTTCGGCGACATTTGGCCAGCTTGATCAAGAGGGGCAGGTTCATGCCGTAAAGGATGCGCCGGTTCGAGGGGCTACACGCCCGCAAGGACAGATTCGACGGCGATCCCCCGAAAATATCGGTGACGATCACGACGCCGGATCCCTCGTCCACAGAGTCGGCGGCGTCACAGATCTCGGTCTGTTTCGCGGCGCGGTCGTCTTCGGGGCCGATCGCAATCGCGACGACGCCGGATTGCTTGCCGACCACATGTTCGACAGCAGCAAGGTATTCCCGTGCCAGCCCCCCATGTGCGACGATTACAATTCCGATCACGTCTCAGCTTCCAGTCTTTGGGCGCGCCAGATCTTGGCGACGCTCTAGTTCTCGGTGGCGTTTAGACACCTGCCACCCTTCGACTTCAAGTGCCTTGGCCATGTATTCGGCGCAAGTCACCGAACGGTGTTGCCCGCCGGTACAGCCAAAGCCGACAGCCAAATGCGACCGGCCCGCGGCGTGATAGGCAGGAAGCAATGGCAAGAGCATTCCGATAAGAGATCCGGCAAAGTCGGGAAAGGCGGGATCGGCTTCCACATAGGTCGCAACGCGGGGGTCCAGCCCAGTTAGGTCGCGCAGAACAGGGTCCCAATGCGGGTTCCTAAGGAACCGGCAGTCCAGCACGATATCCACGCCACGCGGCAGGCCCCGCTTATAGGAAAACGACTGTACCGACACCGTCATCAGCCGCTCGTTGTCCGGCATGACCAATCCGGTGATCGCCGCCCGAAGGTCATGCGGGCTCATGCCCGAGCTGTCGATAAGGTAATCCGCGCGGGCCCGGATCGGCACCAGCAGATCCTGCTCTCTGGCGATTCCTGCCGCGGGATGGCCATCCGGCGACAAGGGGTGGCGGCGTCGTGTTTCAGAGTACCGCTTGATCAGCTCGTCCGTCGAGCAATCCACAAACAGAACCGCGACATCGACGTGATCGTTGGCCGTCAGCCCGTCGATCGTTTTGATCAGCGCCTCGACCGAAAAGTCGCGATTGCGGACGTCCAGTCCCAGCGCAAGGGGCCGGTCAGGCGCGGGCCCGTCAAGAAGCCGGTCAAGCAGCGTCAGGGGCAGGTTGTCGATGACCTCGTAGCCCAGATCCTCGAGCGTGCGGATCGCGGTCGACCGACCAGCGCCGGACGGGCCAGTGATCAGAAGGACCTGCTGACCAGAGCCACGCTGGCCGGGCGGAAGATCTTCTATTCGCATCAGGGTGTTCCCAACTCGTGAAAACCGCTTTTCAGATATTGCATGACCCCTGCAGCGAAGACAGGCTCCGCGACGCCACCTAGTTTGACAATTGCGACACCCAGAATGTCCTGCGACTCTCTCTCGGGCATCCGCTCTCCCTTCGGCGCGTCCAGATCGACGATCAGCACCACCCGAGCCTGTGGCACTGGATCAGCCGCCAGAATACCGATTCCCCGCGCCTCTACCATGCCCGATATCGCCGCAGGACAGCGCGCGACCAGACCCGCGCCTTGCCGCGTCACCTCGGTCCGGTCATCCGCGACAAGCCCGCAGCCATATCCCATCAGCAAAAGCGCGAGCGATGACTTTCCGCTGCCCGAGGGGCCGACGATCATCGCCGCCCTGCCGTCGTATGCAACGGTGGTCGCATGCAGGCAAAGCTCACCGTGCCGCGCAGCCAAGGTCACGGTCGCATCAGATCGGGAGACCGACGACAAAGCGTGCGCCGATAGGTTCGCTCGTTACATCGGCGTCGGTCGGCCTGATGTTCTCTGCCCAGATCACACCGCCGTGTGCCTCGACAATCTGCTTTGAAATCGCAAGACCAAGCCCCGAGTTATTGCCGAACTGCCCAGCGGGCCGTTCGGAATAGAACCGCTTGAAGATCTTGTTCAGAGCGGTGTCAGGAATGCCTGGGCCGGTATCTTCGACGACCACCAGCACTCGGTTGTCACGTCGCCGCGCCCAGACGCGGATCGCGTCGCCTTCTTCGCAGAAACTGATCGCGTTGGTGATCAGGTTCACAAAGACCTGAGCAAGCCGCCCCTCGAGTCCCGGAATCCGGATCGCCCCCTGCGGCATGTCTGTGATGTAATCGATACCTTTGTCTTTGGCCTGTTGGCCAAGGAATTCATTCAGCTTCGTGAGCATCTTCATAAGGTCAAAGACCTGCTCTTCCTCGCGGACGAGCTCGCTGTCCAGACGCGACGCATTCGAAATGTCACTGACCAGACGGTCAAGCCGCCGGACATCGTGTTCAATCACTTCGAGCAGTTTTTCGCGTTGGTCGTCGCGTTTCGCGACCCGCATGGTGCCAACCGCCGACCGCAGCGACGCAAGCGGGTTCTTGATTTCATGAGCGACATCGGCCGCGAATTGTTCGTTGCCCTCAATCCGTTCGTAAAGCGCCGCGACCATTCCGCGAAGCGCACCGGACAGCCTGCCAATTTCGTCGGGGCGAGCGGTCAGGTCCGGAATACGGATGCGATCCGGGCTCATCTTGCGGGCGTTGCGGTCGCGCCCCAGTTCCGCCGCGGCGGCCAGATCGGCCAGCGGGTTTGCAATCGTGGAGGCCAAAAGCAGGCTTAGACCGATGGACACGACGATGCCGATCACCAGCATCTGCAAAACCAGTTCGCGTTCGCGCCGGACCAGACCGTCCAGTTCGCCTGCGGCGCTCACCAGCGCCACGGCTCCGACAGCCTTGTCACCCTGCTGGATCGGCGTGCTGACCAGAAAGATCGTGCGGCCGTTCAGGTCGGTCTGCGTGCGTATCTGGGTTCCCGAGGCCAAGGTCTCTGGCAGGATCGAGGCAACCTGAAGCAGGGGGTCGACCGGCATCCGGCCGCTCCCTGATGGGGTCAATAGTCCCGAAATGCCGTCCCAAATGGAGTTCAGGAAATCGGTGATCACCGTTCCTTCTTCTCCGCCGTTCAGCCCGTCGACAATCAGTACATTTTGCTCAGTGACCGACCGCGACGCGACCATCAGGCCCGCAGCGTCGAACACGTAGACATCGACCTTGCCGCGCAGATTCAGGGCCGCAAGGGTCCGCACCGGATCAATGCCATCCGCAACAGCAAAGTTTACGGGCGATCCGACGGACAACTGCGCCTCGAACACGTCCGAGATCAGTTCCGCCTCATTCACCAACCCGTTGGCGCGCTGATAGGCAAGGTTGTCGCGCGCGGGGTTCAAATACAGAACCCCGCCCAAGAGTATGATGATCGCCATCAGATTGAAGGTGATGATCTTGCGCGCCAGCGGCGATCGATTGAGCGTGATCAGTCCGCGGCGACGGCGTTTGACCCGACCGGCTTCGTCGCCTGACCCCGCCGGCTGCACCCAGTCATCACCGACAACCACGTCGCCTTTGCGCCCCGCCGCTTTGCGGACGGAACGCAGATCGCGGACATCTATGTCGTGTGCCGCAGTCATCCTTACTCTTCGTTGTAGCGGTAGCCGATCCCGTAGAGCGTCTCGATCGCGCCAAAATCATCGTCGGCCTGCCGCATCTTTTTGCGGAGACGTTTGATGTGGCTGTCGATTGTCCGGTCGTCGACGTAGACCTGATCGTCATAGGCCACGTCCATAAGCTGATCGCGTGACTTAACAAAGCCGGGCCGTTGGGCCAATGCCTGCAGCAGCAGGAATTCGGTCACGGTCAGGGAAACATCGTTGCCCTTCCATTTCACGGCGTGACGCAGCGGATCCATGGTCAGATTGCCCCGAACCATGATCTTGTTTTCTTCCGTGACCTCACCGACGTCACCCGAAAGCGCATCCTGACGGCGCAGCAGAGCGCGGATACGTTCGACCAGAAGTCGTTGGGAAAATGGTTTCTTGACGTAATCGTCGGCACCCATGCGCAGGCCCAGAACTTCGTCGATCTCATCGTCTTTCGACGTCAAAAAGATCACGGGCATCGACGTCTTCTGCCGGAGTCGCTGCAGCAGGTCCATGCCGTCCATTCGCGGCATCTTAATATCCAGCACCGCCATGTCCGGCATGCTCTTGGTGAAAGCATCCAGCGCGGCCTGCCCGTCGTTATAGGTTTCGACCTCAAACCCTTCGGCCTCGAGCGTCATCGACACGGATGTCAAAATATTTCTGTCGTCGTCAACTAGCGCGATTTTCTGCATGGGTTGTACCCCTTTCGCTTTTTCGCATTAGGATTGCCTGTTTTTCTTAGCTATTTCTCACTTTTCCCTACGAAAGAATCAATCCCTAACCGTGATTCGGATAAACTTGGCCCCATTGTGTGGCGCATAATGCCTTTACAGATGACTAATTCATCACAGTCTGGCCGCGCAGGTTACAACCATGAGGGGCATGGGGATAATTTTTGCGCTAACAGTGTAGTGGTTGCGCTAACTGTGACACGCCGTCCTTTTCCCATGAAAAATCATAGTGCTATGAGGTCACATAGGCTCGGCTCTTCGGGCACAAACAGGAGAATTCACATGGACCACGGACGGGTGAACCCCACCATGACGCTTGAGAACCAAGGCATCACGGGACTTGGTCATGTCTATTACAACCTGATCGAACCCGATCTCATTCAGGCAGCGCTCAAGAACAACGAAGGTAACCTGGGACAGGGCGGCGCTTTGTTGGTGACGACCGGCAAGCACACCGGCCGCAGCCCCAAAGATAAATTCGTCGTAAAGACGCCCGAAGTCGTGGACACCATTTGGTGGGAAAACAATCCCCCGATGGATGCGGCGAAATTCGACGTCCTTTATGCCGACATGCTCGCGCATATGCAGGGCGGCACCTATTACGTTCAGGACCTGTTCGGCGGCGCCGATGCGGAGCATCGCCTTGACGTGCGCGTCGTGACCGAGCTGGCTTGGCACGGTCTGTTCATCCGTCACCTTCTGCGGCGGCCCGAGCGGTCGGAACTGGACGGCTTCACCCCCGACTGGACGATCGTCAACTGCCCGACGTTCAAAGCGGACCCCGCCCGTCACGGCTGCCGGTCCGAAACTGTCATCAGCCTGAACTTTGCGAAAAAGGTCATTCTGATCGGCGGCACCGAATACGCGGGCGAAAACAAAAAATCGGTCTTTACGCTGCTCAACTACCTGCTGCCCGAAAAGGGCATCATGCCGATGCATTGCTCGGCCAACCACGCGCCGGGCAATCCGGTCGACACGGCGGTGTTCTTTGGCCTGTCCGGCACCGGCAAGACGACGCTGTCCGCCGACCCCAGCCGCGTGCTGATCGGTGACGACGAACACGGCTGGTCGGATCGCGGAACCTTCAACTTCGAAGGCGGCTGCTACGCAAAAACCATCAGCCTCTCGCCCGAGGCAGAGCCGGAAATCTACGCGACCACCCAGAAGTTCGGGACCGTCATCGAAAACATGGTCTATGATGAAGAGACCAAGGAACTGGATTTCGAAGACAGCTCGCTGACCGCGAACATGCGCTGCGCCTATCCGCTGAACTACATCTCGAACGCCAGTGACACGGCGCTGGGCGGTCACCCCAAGAACATCATCATGCTGACCTGCGATGCCTTCGGTGTTCTGCCGCCGATCTCGCGGTTGACGCCGGCACAGGCGATGTACCACTTCCTGTCGGGCTTTACGTCGAAGGTCGCCGGAACCGAGCGCGGCGTGACCGAGCCGGAGCCGACCTTTTCGACCTGCTTCGGCGCTCCTTTTATGCCCCGCCGCCCCGAGGTCTATGGCAAGCTGCTGCAGGGCAAAATCGCGAACCACGGCGCAACCTGCTGGCTGGTGAACACCGGCTGGACCGGCGGCGCCTATGGCACCGGCAACCGGATGCCGATCAAGGCGACCCGCGCCCTTCTGTCCGCCGCTCTGGACGGGACGCTGATTGAATCGACGTTCCGCAAGGACGTTCATTTCGGCTTCGAAGTTCCGGTGAACGTGGACGGTGTCGACTCGCGCTTGCTTGATCCGCGCTCGACCTGGGCCGATCCGAAAGCCTATGACGCGCAGGCAAAGAAACTGGTCGAGATGTTCGCCAACAACTTTGCGAAATACGTGCCCTTTATCGACGAAGACGTCAAAGCAGCCGCCATCGGCTGATCCGGCGACTAGACGGCGGCAAAAACAAAACCCCGGCCTCGTGCCGGGGTTTTCGTTTGGATGGGTCCGGCCACCGCGCCAAAGGCGCCGCCCAGAACATATGCCTAGCCGATAAGCCCTTTGCGGATCAGGTTCGCACCCGCGACTATCAGGACGACCAGAGTCACCTTCCGAAATGTTTCTTGGTCAAACCTGTCTTGCACCGCCAGCCCCACCGCCATGCCCAAAGTGGCAGGCACGATCATCAGGGCGGACAGCGGAGCCGTGCCTGCGGTCAAAACGCCCGACTGCAGATGGGCACCGACCAAGGCGACCGCGCCGACCGCGTAAATCACACCCTGCACGCGCATCTGGTCTGACTTGGGGGTCTCGATTGCAGTCAGATAAGCCACCGTCGGCGGCCCCCAGACGCCAGAGATCCCCCCGATAAAGCCCGCAAACGACCCGATCGCGCCCTCGATCCAGCGGTTCGGCGTGACCTTGGGTCGGAAGCCGAAAAGCTGCATCGCGGCAAACACCGTGATCGGAAACCCGATCAAGAGGTACAGCACCGAGGCCGGAATCGACCGCACCAACTGCGCCGACAGTACCAGCATCGCGAGCATGGTGATCAGGTAGACGCTGAACCGTCGCAATGTCAGTCGGGCCGCCGCGATCCCCTGCCGCAATGCCTGCCAAAGATTGCTGGTCAGGGTCGGCAACAACAGGGCGGCAAGCGCCACCTCTGGGGACAGGAAGCTGGACAGGCCAGAGATCATGACCATCGGCATCGCGAATCCAGTCACGCCTTTGACGAGGCCGGCCGCCATGGTCACAACAAAGGCAAGTACTAGAAAATGGGGCTGAATTTCGGATAGCATCTGGGTCATGACGCGGTCATATCACCCCGACGGGTTGCCTCGCACCCAAAATCCGCCAAGACATTTATGTGCGAAGTTGTCGCTGGATTTGAATTAAAGTTGCGCTGCAGATGCAAAGTGATTATCTCTGCATGAGCAAAACAGGAGCCCGCAATGCCGCATGATGGACAGGATATTCAGATGACCGAAACCCCCGTTCTTGGCGATCTTCTTGGCCTAACTGCAGCGGCCCTTGAACCTGTCGAGGCACTGACAGCCGCGGCGACCGAAGCCGTGCGCCGGATTGCCAGCGAAGGCGGACGCGTCACCGCGCGCGCGGTCGAGGTCAATCAGACTGCCACGCACGGGCTTGCGTGGTTGACCACCTACACCGAGGCGCTGCGGCAAATGCAGGCATGGGCCAAAGGTCTGTCGGCCGAGGGCCGCTTTGCCGAGACAGAACAGATCCTCTTGCAGATCGCGTTTGGCGAATACCTTGCCCAGATGCGGGGCGGCATCCCGATGAGTCAGGGCGAAATCGTTCGTCTGTCGGATCTGGGACTGGGCGCAAAGGACGCGGCCCTGTTGAACGATCCCGCCATCGACCGGCTGGTTGCTTCGGGCAACACGCAAAGCGCGCGGGCACGGTTGGTCCAGCTCATGCAAGAGCAGGCCGCGAATCTGACCGTCGGTGCCAGCGGGCTGGACGAAGAACTGGAAATGATCCGCGAACAGTTCCGTCGCTACGCCGTGGAAAAGGTCGAACCCTACGCGCACGACTGGCACCTGAAGGACGAACTGATCCCGATGCAGGTCATCGACGACCTCGCGGAAATGGGCGTGTTCGGACTGACCATCCCCGAAGAGTTCGGCGGCTTTGGCCTGTCCAAGGCCAGCATGGTGGTGGTGTCCGAAGAACTGTCGCGCGGTTATATCGGCGTCGGCTCTTTGGGCACGCGGTCCGAAATCGCGGCGGAATTGATCCTCTGCGGCGGCACCGACGCGCAAAAGGCGAAATGGCTGCCCAGACTTGCCAGCGGCGAAACCCTGCCCACGGCGGTTTTCACCGAGCCGAACACCGGCTCTGACCTTGGCTCGTTGCGCACCCGCGCGGTCAAGGGCGCGGACGGGACCTATACGGTCACGGGCAACAAGACTTGGATCACCCACGCGGCGCGGACCCATGTCATGACGCTGCTTGCGCGGACCGATCCGGCGACCGACGACTATCGCGGCCTGTCGATGTTTCTGGCCGAAAAGACCCCCGGCACGGATGACGCGCCCTTCCCCACTCCGGGCATGACAGGCACCGAGATCGGCGTGCTGGGCTATCGCGGCATGAAGGAATACGAACTGGGCTTTGACGGCTTTACCGTTGCGGGCGACAACCTGCTGGGCGGCGAAGAAGGCAATGGCTTTAAGCAATTGATGCAGACCTTTGAAAGCGCCCGCATCCAGACTGCCGCACGCGCAATCGGCGTGGCTCAGTCGGCGCTGGATGTGGCGATGCGATATGCGCAGGACCGCAAGCAATTCGGCCAGCCCTTGATCGCGTTCCCGCGCGTGGCGGGAAAGCTTGCCATGATGGCGGTCGAAATCATGATCGCGCGGCAGTTGACCTATTTTTCCGCCCGCGAAAAGGACGAAGGCCGCCGCTGCGATCTGGAAGCCGGCATGGCAAAGCTACTGGGGGCCCGTGTGGCTTGGGCGGCGGCGGACAATGGGCTCCAGATTCATGGCGGCAACGGCTTCGCCACCGAATATCAGATCAGCCGCATCCTGTGCGACGCGCGCATCCTCAACATCTTTGAAGGTGCGGCCGAAATTCAGGCGCAGGTGATCGCCCGCAGGCTGCTAAGCTAGTCCGCAGCCACTGGTGCCACGCGGCCAGTTCCGCGCGGCTCTCCCAGTCGGGGGTGCAGCCTTCGGGCTGTCCATGCCATCGCCAGCATCGCAAGTCCCGAGGCCGCAAAGATCCCGGCCACCGGCGAAACCAGCAGCACCAGCCACGCGGTCGCGGGCGTCAGGATGCCCGACGCGTCGCGATAGCTTGCGTAGACGGCGGCCATCTCTGTGCGCTCGGACGGTTTGACGGCCATGAGGAACGGCAGGCTGCCGCATACGTCCAGCATGACCAGCACAATCGAGCCCGCCGCAAGCATCGCAAAGGCGGCCCAAGGCATGACCTGAAGCGCAAAGCCGCCGATAAAGCAGACCCCGCAGATCCCAAAGCTCCACATCACAGCGCGGCGAACGCCTCGGCGCTGGACCAGTTTCAGCATGAACGGAGTGGTCAGCAGCAGGCCGTTGGTCACCGACACCGCAATCGCGCCCGGCGTTTCGCCCAGGCCGTTCTGAATACAAAAGACAGGCAGGTAGACGACATAGACCCACCAGCCGCAGGACCGGATCACCGCGAAAAGCCAACCCGCGATCAGCCGCGGTTGCCGGACGAACCGTCCCAGATATGCGACAGGGTTTGGCGCGGGCCCCCGCGCCTTTGTGATCTGCTTGCCGTTGCCCAGCCGCAGGAACCAGAAGGTCGCCAAAAGCAAAAGCGAGAACGCCCCCGCCACGATAAAGGGCAGCGGCTCCCATATTTTCAACAGCCAGACGCCCAGAACCGGACCCACCGCCCAAGGCACGGCGCTGTAGACCATGCGGGTCGATTCATTGCGGCCCAGATTGGTGCGGTCGATGTAATCCAGCACATAGGCGTTCAGGCAGACCGTGATCGTGACGGTGCCAAAGCTGTTGACCGCGATCCCCAGCGGGATCGTCAGCGGCGTCCACATGATGATCAGCCCGCAACCCGTGACATACAGCAACGCCCCAAGCGTCGTCACCCAGCGGCGGGGGATTTTCGTGGTCATCCACGGGACGAACATGCCCCATAATAGGCTTGCTATACCGGCAAACAGATAGACCGAGCTCAGCACCTCGGCGCTGTCGAAAACGCGGTAGATGACCAGCGGCAAGACGGACAGCATGGTGCCACGCACAGAGGCCTCTAACGCGGCCAGGATGGCGAAATGACGGACACTCGGCACCGGCGAGTGCGTCAGATATAGCGGAGCGCGGGGAGCTAGCATGGGTCTGGGCCTTTGACTTCGGCGTCAAATTGGTCCCAAGTCGCGGGTGCTGTCTTGACCCGCTGCGACAAGAGGTGTCGCGAACCGCTCCTAGGACAACGAAGCGATCCGGTCCACCAGACGTTGGCGGGACGACGGCAGCGGGCGGTCGCCCAGCGCCTTCAATGCTCGGTGTTCGATGAAGTAGCCCGTGGTGCCCAATGCCTTGGCGATTTCGGCTCCGGTCGCGTCGCCGCTGCCCAACATCACCGGCGGCAGCGGCAGAAGCCGGTCGGCCCAATCGCCCGCTCCAGAGGCGCTGACCGCCCGTCCCGACCGCGGAGAGATATAGATCAACGCGTCATTGCCGCCGGTCACGGCACAGGACCTCAGGTCCAGCCCGAACCCCAATTCATCAAGCAGCGCCAGTTCCCACTGAAGATAGGCAAGCGGCCAAAGGTCGGTATCGCCCAACAGGTCCAAGAGGGCCATGGTCCGGTCATAAAGCGCGGGATGGGGTTCGCGCTCTGGCAAGGTGGCCGAAAGCAGCGCGCAGAGGCTGTTCAGCCCGTCCAGCGCCAACCTGTCGCCCATGACCTGCGCCGTGCGCGACCGTTTGGGTTCGACCGTAAAGGTGCCAAGGTGTTCGTCCAGCCGCGCTTTCCACGTCAGGTCCAGCTGGGCTCCGGGTTGGATATGGGGCGCGAGTTTGCGGCTGATCCCGCCCCGCACGATCCCCGCCACGCGGCCATGCGAACGGGTCAGCGCCTCGATGATGACCGAGGTCTCTCCGTGGGTGCGCGCGGACAACAGCGCGCCTTCGTCCCGCCATTCAATCATGATGCCATGGGACCGTAGCGCCACGCGGGTGGCAAGTGGGTTTAGGCAAAACCGTCTTCGTCCAGCAGATGCCGGCCCGCCCTGTCCTCGACCTCGACCACCCAAAGGTCGGAATCGAAGGACCGCTGCCGTGTGACAGAGGCGTCGACCTCGGCCTCTGGCCCCGAGGCCAGAACAGCCCACCGCCGGTCGCCGCTGGTCAGGTCGAATTCGCGCTGGAAAAGCTGCGCCGATCCATCAAGAGGATTGAGCTTTACCAGCACCGCGCCCGCGGTTTCGTCGCCTTTGTGGACGACAAAGGCCGGAATGTCGGCAAGCCGCAACCGCGCAAGATAGGCATCGACCCAGAATCGCGTCGTCAGCCGAGGCGTCATAGCCAAATTTCCAAGCCGCTTATCTGCATTACGGTCAAAAGGTTAACGTCTTTGTATTGAGCAACAAGAAAGAGCATTTCATATCTCCATTCTATCGCGCAACGCTCGTTTCCCGCATCCCCGTCCTGATCGGCGGCTTGGTGATCACGCTCAGGGTCGCCTTGTGCATCGAATGTCTAGCCAACCCGATGCAAGCCACGCTTGGCGGTGCACTGGGGCTGGTCGGAGCGGTCTGGTTTCTGATCGCGGCCCGCAGGGCCCGCCGCTAGGACCTAGTTGCCGTCCTTAAAGTCGAGCCCCATTTCGGAATAGCGCTCGGCCTCTTCCAGCCAGTTCGGGCGCACTTTGACCGTCAGGAAAAGATGCACTTTGCGGCCCAGAAATTCTTCCAGCTCGGCCCGCGCGGCTTGGCTGACGGCTTTTGCGGTTTCGCCTTTGCGGCCCAGTACGATCCCCTTGTGACCGTCCCGCGCGACATAGACGACCTGATCGATCCGCGCCGAGCCGTCTTTGCGCTCTTCCCAGTTTTCGGTTTCGACCGTCAGTTGGTAGGGCAATTCCTGATGCAGCCGCAGCGTCAGTTTTTCGCGGGTCATTTCCGCCGCGATCATCCGCATCGGCAGATCGGCAAGCTGGTCGTCGGGGTAAAGCCACGGGCTGACGGGCAATTGCGCGGCCAGCCATTCCTTTAGGTCGTCGCACCCATAGCCGCGCTCTGCCGAGATCATGAAGGTCTTGGCAAAGGAAAACGCGTCGTTCAGGTCTTGGGACAGCGACAAGAGGGTCTCTGCCTTGACGCGGTCGATCTTGTTGATGGCCAGCGCGACCGGAGCCTTGCCACCCCGATCCTTCAGGGCGGCAAGGATTTCGCGCACGCCATCGGTGATGCCGCGATGCGCCTCGATCAACAGGACGACCACATCTGCGTCCGACGCCCCGCTCCAGGCGGCGGCGACCATGGCGCGGTCCAGCCGACGGCGCGGACGGAACAGACCCGGTGTGTCCACGAACACGATCTGGCTGTTGTCCTGCATCGCCACGCCACGGATACGTGCGCGGGTTGTCTGCACCTTGTGGGTCACGATCGACACCTTGGCCCCGACCATCCGGTTCAAAAGCGTCGATTTGCCGGCGTTCGGCTCTCCGATCAGGGCGACAAAGCCCGCACGGGTTTCAGCTGTCTCGTTCATGTCGTCAACTTCTCCAATAGCGCCCGAGCGGCGGCCATTTCGGCTGCGCGCTTCGAGCCGGCGCGGCCCTCGGCGGTATCACCGGACTGGAGGCGCACCTCGACCGTGAATACCGGCTGGTGATCGGGGCCGTCACGATCCATTTCCGTATAGGCAGGCGGGTGCTGGCCACGGGCCTGCGCCCATTCCTGCAGCGTCGTCTTGGGGTCGCGGGCATCCTCTTCGACGCGGTCGATCCGGTCGCCCCAGAGCGAAAGGATGACACCGCGCGCGGCTTCGAACCCGCCATCCAGATAGACCGCGGCAATCACCGCTTCCATCGCGTCGGCCAGCAGCGCGTCTTTGCGCCGCCCGCCGGTTTTCATTTCAGAGCGGCCCAGCTTCAGGACGCTGCCCACCCCGATTTCACGCGCGACCTCGGCGCAGGTTTCTTTGCGGACCAGCGCATTGAACCGAGGCGCCAGAACGCCCTCGGCCGCGGATTTGTCAGCGGAAAACAGGGCCTCGGCCATGACGAGCCCCAGAACGCGGTCGCCCAGAAACTCTAGCCGCTGGTTGTTTTCGCGGTTCGGCGTGGTGATCGACGGATGGGTCAGCGCGCGCACCAAAAGCGCGGGCTTGGCAAAGTCGTGTCCAAGCCGTCCGGCAAATGCGGAGATGTCTGTCGAAAGTTTCATCACACGCCCTTCAGAAACCGTTCCGGACGCCATGTCCAGACCTGCCACACCCAGCGCCCCGCGAAAGACGCAACGACAAAGGCCGGTTCGCCCCTTATGGCGGAGGCCTCTACCATACCGATACCCCCTGCGGCGACAGCAATCCGGCTATCGACCGCCTGATCGCGATTGTCGGACAGGACAAACAGCTGGCCTGCGGCGACCTCTCTGGCCTGCATCGTGTCCAGCGGGACGGCCCCTGTGTCGAACAGCAGATAGGTGGCGCCGTTGGGCAGGACCTCGGTCACGAGTCGTCGCTGGCACAGCGCGCCTTGGCCGACCGAGCCGGTCAGACAGCGCGGCATGACGCCCTTGGGGCCTTCGGGGGCCATGATCGTTTCGTCAAAACCGGACGGGATATGGCTGGCGGGGCCGTCTTGGGTGGCAGGGACGCCCTGCACCAGTTCGACGGTGTCGGGGCCGGTCGCGATGACCCGCCGGATGATGGCGGCTTTGTCGGTTGGATCGCGCAGGACGATCAGGTCGCCCGCTGGCGGCACGTCGCCCCCGCGCCAGACCATCACGATGTCTCCGGGTTCCAGCAGCGGCTCCATATCCGCCGTGTCCACCAGCACCGGAACCAGCCAGATGCGGCTAAGCACCAGACAGGCGATCACCGCGCCGACGGGATATCCCAGCAATCGGATCTGGGACGCCTCTGCCAACCGTCTGGGGTTTGTCGGCGCGAAGATCAGCACAGCCAGCAGCGCCAGATTGACCACCGGAACCGCCGCGCTCCAGACCAGCCACGCCGACAGTCCCGCATCGCCCAGTCGCCGCAGCGAATGCCCGATCAGAGGCACCACGGCCAAGGCACCCCACAGGGTCAACGCCAAGGCCTCGGGGCCGCCATCCAGATAATCGACACCCAGTAGACGCCCGATGCCAATCGGAGCAAGCGAAAAACCCGCGACGATCAGGAACTGCGCGCGGGTTGTTCTGCCTGTCCAGTCGTACCCCCAAAGGTACAGAATGAACGGATTTCGGGACGCTTTCATCCGGTGATCGGTCCGGCGGCCCTAGTGGACCGCTTTGAAGAACCGGTCGGCGCGCCACGTCCAGAAATACAGCATCGACCGCCCAGCGGACGAGAACATGATCCGGTCCGCGCGCCCGACGAGGTCTTCGTAGGCGACAAAACCGACGCCGCCCATCAGCTGCGGAACGCGGCTGTCGGTCGAGTTGTCACGGTTGTCACCCATGAAGAAGTAATGGCCTTCGGGCACGGTAAACACGCCGGTATTGTCGGTGTCCTGATCGCGGATGTTCAGGATTTCGTGGCTCACGCCATTCGGCAGCGTTTCGATGAACCGCTCTTTGACACAGATTGCACCCGGCGCGGGGATGCCGTTGGCGCATTGCGGGGTCAGCTGCTGCGGACCTTGGCGGGCATAGGTTTCTTCGAAAGTGCCGTCCGGCTCGACCTGAACCGGCTCGTCGTTGATATACAGCAGGCCGTCACGAACCTGAATCCGGTCACCGGGGAGTCCGATCAGCCGCTTGATGAAATCATAGCCAGTGACGGGATGGCGGAACACGACCACGTCGCCGCGCTCGGGCTCGGAACCAAAGAGGCGTTCGTTGTCACCCTTGAACATGCCGCAGAAGTCCTCGGCGTCGACGTCGATCCCCAGCGACGGGATGCGGACGGACGGGCAGGAGGCATAGGAAAAGCCATAGGTCATCTTGTTGACGAACAGGAAATCGCCGATCAGCAGCGTGTCCTTCATAGATCCCGACGGGATCCAAAAGGGCTGGAACAGGAAGGTGCGGAACACGCCTGCGATCAGCAGTGCATAGACCACCGTCTTGATCGTTTCCTTGACGTTTTCCCAGATGCCACCGGTTTCGGCCATGTCGGATTTCCTTTTACTGAGCCGCCGTTACATGAGCCTGTGGCCCCGCGGAGTCAAGCACCGCAGCCCGCTCAGGCGGACGGCCGCGCTTCGATCACAACAAAGGCCTGCGCCCAAGGGTGATCGTCGGTCAAGGTGACGTGGATGATGGCTTCGTGGCCCTCTGGTGTCATCGCGTCCAGCCGTTCCTTTGCCCAGCCGGTGACATGCATAACAGGCTGGCCCGTGCGCAGGTTCGACACCGCCATATCCCGCCAAGCGATGCCCATCCGCAGTCCGGTCCCGAGGGCCTTTGAGCACGCCTCTTTCGCCGCCCAGCGCTTTGCATATGTCGCTGCGATGGCACGGGGACGGCTTGCGGCCTTTTTCTGCTCTCTCTCGGTAAACACGCGGTTCAGGAACCTGTCGCCGAACCGTTCGAGCGTCTTTTCGATCCGCTCGATGTTGCACAGGTCGGTCCCGACACCAAGGATCACTTGCGCGCCTCGTCCATCAAGCGGCGCATTTCGGCGATGGCGGGGGTGAGACCCCGAAAGATCGCCTCGCCGATCAGGAAATGCCCGATGTTCAGCTCGATCACCTCTGGGATGGCGGCGATCGGGGTCACGGTGTCATAGGTCAGCCCGTGGCCCGCGTGAATCTCTAGCCCCAGCGATTTGCCATAAGCGGCCATGTCCCGCAGCCGCACCAGTTCGGCGTCGCGTTCGTCAAAGCGGCCTTCGTAATGCAGGTCGCAATAGGCTCCGGTATGAAGCTCGACCACCTGTGCGCCGATACGGGCGGCGGTTTCGACCTGCAGCCGGTCGGCGGCAATAAACAACGAAACCCTGCAGCCCGCGTCGCGCAGAGGTGCGATGAACTGGGCCAGCCGGTTGTCGTCTCGGGCCACGTCCAGACCGCCTTCGGTCGTGCGTTCTTCGCGTTTTTCGGGGACGATGCAGACCGCGTGCGGCTTGTGGCGCAGCGCGATGGCCTGCATTTCGGCGGTCGCGGCCATTTCAAAGTTCAGCGGCATCGTCAGCGCATCCATCAGGCCTTCGATGTCGGCGTCCGAGATATGCCGGCGGTCTTCGCGCAGGTGGGCCGTGATCCCGTCCGCACCCGCCTGTTCGGCCAGCTTTGCGGCGCGGACCGGATCGGGATAGGCCGACCCCCGCGCGTTCCGCACGGTGGCGACGTGGTCGATGTTGACGCCAAGTCTTAGAATTTCGGACATGGGACCCTCTTTTTGCTTAGACCGACCCGTCGGTCGGCCCGCTCTCTGTGCCTGCTTTCGGCGCCTCCTGCAACGCCTGCAGCCGATTGCGGAGCTTCTTGCGGCGGCGGTTCTGATAGGCGCGGATAACGGGGACCGACAGGTAATAGGCAACCATCCCCGCGATCATCCCGGGCACGATGCCGCCGACCATGAAGGGCAGGAACACTTCGTCATGGAACACCGCCAGCCCGTGCCAATCCATCTTTTCGGGGCCGAACAGGGCAAGGAAATTGTGCCACAGATCCCCCCACGCCGCGGCGAATTTTGCGCTGATACGGGTTTCCAGATCGGCATGCGGGCTGCTGCCCAACATGAAATGGCCGGTCTTCAAAGACACGATCGCAATCGGCACATAGGTCAGCGGGTTGCCGAAAAAGGTCGCCAGCAGCGCCGCAAGGATGTTCCCGCGCATGACCTTTGCCAACAGGAATGCCACCACAAAGTGGAACCCGAAAAACGGGGTAAACGTCGTCCACACTCCGGCAAAGACGCCGCGCGCGATTTTTTCAGGGGTGTCCGGCAGGCGGCGGACGCGGTGTTTGACGTATTCAAAGGCCCGCACCCAGCCACCACGGGGATAGAGAAACTCGGTCAGGACCTTCCAGGCCGGCCGTCTATCCCTGCGTTTGAACACCACTGGCTATCCGCCCCTTGATCAGATCCTGACTATTTCCTGAGCCCGCGACGGATCCCGAAGACGGGAAATCGCGGACACGTTGCTCTCGGCCTCGAGCGCCGTCATGACACGGTGCAGGTGTTCGGCATCCCGCAGTTCCACGTCGATCTGGATACGATAGAAGTCGGGTTTGCGATCGGCAAAGATCATGTTCGAGATATTGGCGCTTTGCTCTCCGATCAAGGTGCAAATCCGACCAAGCACGCCCGCGTCATTCGTGACGGTCAAATCCAGCGTGACCGAGCTGGTCGCGGGATGGGTGCCGTCCTGCCAGCGCAGATCGACCCAGCGGTCGGGCTGATCTTCGAATTCAACGAGTCCCTGACAGTCGATCGCATGCACGACCACGCCCTGTCCCCGATAGGTGATCCCGACGATCCTCTCGCCCGGAACCGGCTGGCAACAGGGGGCGCGGCGGAATTTCTGGTCGGACGATAGACCGATCACCGCCCTATCCGAAGAAACCTCTTCTCCGTCGCGCTCTGACAGGTCGGGATAAATCGCCCGAACCACGTCGCGCGACGCCAGTTCCGCCGATCCAAGTCGGGCAAGAAGGTCGTCCACGCTGTCGACCGCCAAAGCCTTTGCAGCGATACGAAGCGCTTTGTCCGTCGCGCGTTTGCCGTGGTTTTCAAAAGCCACGCGGGCAAGTTCGGCGCCAAGCTTGATAAACCTTTCGCGGTCTTCTTCGCGCAGGGCGCGGCGGATCGCGGTCTTGGCGCGGCCGGTGACGGCGATGTCCACCCAAGTCGCCTGCGGGCGCTGGCCCTCTGCGATGATGACTTCGACCGATTGGCCGTTCTTCAACCGCGTCCAAAGCGGCACGCGGATGCCATCGACCTTTGCGCCGACACAGGCCGCGCCGATACGCGTGTGGATCGCATAGGCGAAATCGATCGGGGTTGCGCCGCGCGGCAGCTTGATCACGTCGCCTTTGGGCGTAAAGCAGAACACCTGGTCCTGATACATCTCCAGCTTGACCGCTTCGAGGAACTGGTCGTGATCGTCTTCGTCGTCCAGCCGCTCGGAGAGCGACGAAATCCACATCACAGGATCGACCGCAAACCGGTTTTCGACCCGTTCGCCGTTCTTATAGGACCAATGTGCGGCGACGCCGGTTTCAGCGACCTCGTGCATTTCGCGGGTGCGGATCTGGACCTCGACCCGCTTGCCGTCGCGGCCCGACACCGTGGTGTGGATCGACCGGTATCCGTTGGATTTCGGCTGGCTGATATAGTCCTTGAACCGGCCCGGAACCGCGCGCCAGCGCTGATGGACGACGCCCAGAATCCGGTAGCAGTCCACTTCGGACGCGCAGATGATCCGAAAGCCATAGATGTCGGACAGGCGGCTGAAGCCTTGGTCCTTTTCCTGCATCTTGCGCCAAATCGAATAGGGGCGCTTGGCGCGGCCGATGACCTCGGCGCCGACGCCCGCCTTGTCCAGTTCGATCCGCATGTCGGCGGTGATCTTCTGGATGACGTCGCCGCTTTCTTTCTGGAGCGTCACAAAGCGGCGCATGATGGATTTGCGGGCTTCGGGGTTGAGGACGCTGAACGCCAGATCCTCTAGCTCTTCGCGCATCCACTGCATACCCATGCGGCCAGCGAGCGGGGCAAAGATCTCCATTGTTTCGCGGGACTTCTGGGCCTGCTTTTCGGGGCGCATCGATTTGATCGTGCGCATGTTGTGCAGGCGGTCGGCGAGCTTGACCAGCATGACCCGCAGGTCACGGCTCATCGCCATGAACAGCTTGCGAAAGTTTTCGGCTTGTTTGGAATGGACCGAGGTCAGCTGGATGTTGGTCAGCTTTGTGACGCCGTCGACCAGCTCTGCTATTTCGGGGCCAAATCGCTTTTCGACCTCAGAGTAATTGGCCTTGGTGTCTTCGATCGTGTCGTGAAGCAGCGCGGTGATGACCGTCGCGTCATCCATCTGCTGTTCGGCAAGGATCGCGGCGACGGCAACCGGATGGGTGAAATAGGGCTCTCCCGACTGGCGCGTCTGGCCGTCGTGCATGTTGAAGCCGAATTCATAGGCATCGCGCAACAGACCGGCGTTGGTCCGAGGGTTATAGGAACGGACCAGAGCGACCAGATCGTCTGCCGACAGCATATGTGACTCGCCTTTGCCCATTCCCCCGGATGCCTGTACCGGTTCAGGCGCTGGCTTAACGCTGCGCCTGTGCTTCCATCAGTGCCCGAAGCAATTTCTCTTCGGACATGTCGTCGGTTGCGGGGCGGTCAGCCTCGGCACCCATAAGAAGCGCCATCGAGTCGTCCTCGGGCTCGTCCACTTCGATCTGGGTCTGGTTGGCTTCCACCATACGCTCGCGCAGATCGTCGGCAAGCTGGGTCTCGTCCGCAATCTCGCGCAGGGCGACGACGGGGTTCTTGTCGTTGTCGCGGGCAACCGTCGCCACCGAGCCGGACGCGATTTCGCGGGCACGATGGGCGGCGAGCATCACAAGCTCAAACCGGTTCGGAACCTTGTCGACACAATCTTCTACCGTCACGCGGGCCATCTGCGCTCTCCATACCTTGCGGGTGGGTCCTAGGAAGACACCCCAATAGTCGTGAAACTTGGAAATGACAAGCAGAAAGCGGGATTTAACCCGACCTAGACCGGCACCACCGAAGCCCGTTCGTCGGCGGGGCGTGCCGCCAGCAGGTCTGAGGCTGTCTTTCCGGTCACAGGATGACGCCATTCGGGCATAATTTCAGCCAGAGGGACCAGCACAAAGGACCGGTCCTGAACCCGTGGATGCGGCAGGATCAACCGGTCCGGAGCACGGGCCATCTGCGACTCTGGCGGCAGGTCGCGCCAGGTCTGATAGGTCCCAAGATCAGGGAGCACCAGATCCCCCAAGGCAATCAGGTCCAGGTCCAATGTCCGTTGGCCCCAGCGCGTTTCCCGGGTCCGGCCGAAGTCGGCCTCGATCTGGTGCAAAGTCGCCAGAATGGCGTCGGCGGACAGCTCTGTTCGGATCGCAACAACCGCATTTACATAGTCCGGACCCGATCCAGCCGGGAAGGCGGGGGTCTGGTAAAAACTACTACTTTTGTACAGTTTGCCTATCCTGTCGGACATGTGCACACAGCTGGCAGTTACAATGTCTCTGGATTTGATGGATAATCTGGTCGCATTACTCCCGACCGCAATTACTGCAATCCGGGTCTCTTCGTGGTGTTCCTGTTGTTTCGACATGGCACCCCAAAATGAAACGATCGACCGCCGGGCCATACATCACTCACGGACTCACGAACAGCCCCCGGCGACATGATTCGGAAGGATGATCATGTTTTATCGCGACGAGCGACTAGCTCTCTTTATCGACGGCGCAAATCTTTATGCGGCGGCCAAGTCTCTTGGCTTCGACATCGACTATAAACTCTTGCGGCAAGAGTTCATGCGTCGGGGCAAACTCTTGCGGGCATTCTACTACACCGCCTTGCTTGAGAACGACGAATACAGCCCCATCCGACCGCTCGTGGATTGGCTGAACTACAACGGCTTCTCTATGGTTACGAAGCCCGCCAAAGAGTTCACGGACGCCAGTGGCCGGCGCAAGATCAAGGGCAACATGGACATCGAACTGACCGTCGACGCGATGGAGCTTGCTCCCTATGTCGACCACGTTGTCCTGTTCTCTGGCGACGGAGATTTCCGCTGCCTGATCGAGGCACTCCAGCGCAAAGGCGTGCGGGTGTCGGTCGTGTCGACCATACGCAGCCAGCCGCCGATGATCGCGGACGAGCTGCGCCGTCAGGCCGACAACTTTATCGAACTGGAAGAACTGCGCGACGTCATCGGCCGCCCGACTCGCGAAGTCCGGACCGATCGTGACGACGCGGGCGCAGATCCGGTCGGCGCAAAGTAAGACCGCCCCTAAACAGGCGACAAGGGCTCCCTTTCGGGGGCCCTTTTTCGTGGCAATTCGTGGTTTGAACATTTCCCCGAACCAGTTCAATGTCGGGTGAATTGCCGACAACGGAGTGCCCCATGCCACACCCTCTTTTGACCGAAGCCGATATCGAAACCTACCAGCGCGACGGTGTCGTCATCATTCGCGGCCTGTGGCGGGATCAGGTCGACACCCTCCGGGCAGGCATCGAACGCAACATGGCCGAACCGGGCCCCTATGCCGCCGAAAACCTCAAACCGGGCGAGGCAGGACGGTTCTTTGACGACTATTGCAACTGGACCCGCATCCCCGAATTCGAAGACGTCATCCGCAATTCCGCCGTGGCCGAGGTCGCTGCGGATCTGATGCGGTCGGACAGTGTCCAGATGTTCCACGACCACGTATTGGTCAAAGAACCGGGCACGTCAAAGCCGACGCCCTGGCATCAGGACGGCCCTTACTACTTTGTCGAAGGCGCCCAGACCGCCAGCTTTTGGTCGCCGCTCGACCCTGTCAAAGAGGCCTCGCTGCGGTGCGTTGCCGGATCGCATCTGTGGCCAAAGCCGGTGTTGCCGAAGCGCTGGCTGGCGGACACCGATTTCTATCCCGATCCCGCCGCCTACATGCCCGTCCCCGATCCGGACGCCGAAGGCATGAAGGTCGTCGAATGGGACATGGAGCCGGGTGACGCGGTCGCGTTCAATTACAAGATTCTGCACGGTGCGCGCGGCAACGAAGGCGGCAGCCGTCGTCGGGCGTTTTCGCTGCGGCTGGTGGGTGACGACGCGCGATACGTCGAGCGTCCGGGCCGGACCTCGCCCCCGTTTCCGGGGCACGACATGGTGCCGGGTCAAAGACTGCGCGAAGACTGGTTCCCGATCCTTCTGGATCGCGGCTAGTCCTTGACCCAGACCGACACGTGCGAAGGGCTGGTCAGGGTAAAAGGCGCGCCCGTCCAGTCCGCGACACGTTTGGTCAGCCGAAGTCCGGCAAGCCGCGCCATCAGGTCCAGTTCGGACGGCCAGACATAACGGAACGGGACCGAGTTCCTGCGCAGGCCGCCATCGCGAATATGCAGGTGGTGGGACCAGAATTCCTGGGTGACCACGTCGTATTCGTCGACACCCCAGTGGCGGTCGCTCAGGTCAAAGGGCACCAGTCTTTCGCCCATCGGCAGGCGCTGCAACTGCGGCACCCCGACCTCGACCACAAAGGCGCCGCCCGTCCGCAGATGCGCCGCTGCGTTGGCAAAACAGGCCACCTGAGCGTCTTGGGTCACCAGATTGTTGATCGTGTTGTAGACCAGAAAAACTAGGTCAAAGTCCCCCGCGACCCGAGTCGTGGCCATATCGCCGATGGTCACCGGAATGTCCTCTCCGCCGGACTTTGCCCGTAGCCGCGACGCCATCGCGCGCGACAGTTCGATCCCGCTGACCTGCACGCCACGCGCGGCCAGCGGCAGCGCCACGCGGCCGGTCCCGATGGCAAACTCTAATGCCTGACCTGCGGGGGCGTAGCCTGCCAGAAAGTCGATCATCGGCCCGATCACCGACGGATCGCTGTCCGAAGGGTGGTCATAGTGCGCTGCGACTTCCTCTCCGAAATAGCCGTCGTCCGTCATTCCGCCCTCCTGCAAGATGCGTGACGCTACCCGACCCGTGGTCATTCACCAATCCGTTTGCGAACCTGCGGCGGCACTGGACGACAGGCGGCGCGCGAAATAGGTAAGGGTCATGGATAAGACGCCGCTGACACTCTACCTTGCCGCGCCGCGCGGTTTTTGCGCCGGTGTGGACCGCGCCATCAAGATCGTCGAAATGGCGATCGAGAAATGGGGCGCGCCTGTCTACGTGCGCCACGAAATCGTCCACAACAAATACGTGGTCGACGACCTTCGGGCCAAGGGCGCGGTCTTTGTCGAGGAACTGGACGAATGTCCGCTTGACCGGCCTGTGATCTTTTCCGCCCACGGTGTGCCAAAGGCCGTCCCCGCCGCCGCCGAGGCCCGCCAGATGGTCTATGTCGATGCGACCTGCCCCTTGGTCAGCAAAGTCCATATCGAAGCGTCCCGACATGCGGAAAACGGGCTGCAGATGATCATGATCGGGCATGCCGGTCACCCCGAAACGATTGGAACCATGGGCCAGCTTCCCGACGGCGAGGTCCTGTTGGTTGAAACCGTGGCGGATGTCGGTTCGGTTCAGGTGCGCGATCCGTCGAAACTGGCCTTTGTCACCCAGACGACTTTGTCGGTCGATGACACCGCCGACATCGTCTCCGCCCT
>JALQXR010000004.1:27371-32687 GCA_023263105.1 Marivivens sp.
TGCAGGAGCGGTTTCCGGCCATCGTCGGCCCGCACAAGGAAGACATCTGCTACGCCACGACCAACCGGCAGGAAGCGGTGAAAGCGATTGCGCCGGACTGCGACGCGCTGCTGGTTGTCGGAGCGCCGAATTCGTCAAACTCGAAACGGCTGGTCGAAGTCGCGTCGCGGGCCGGTTGCGGCTATGCGCAGCTTGTGCAGCGGGCGTCCGACATCGACTGGCGGGCGCTCGGGACGATCCGCAGCGTCGGGATCACAGCAGGCGCAAGCGCGCCCGAAGTGCTGATCGACGAAGTGGTCGATGCCTTTCGCGACCGTTTCGACGTGACCGTGCAAAAGGTCGAAACCGCCGTCGAACGCGTCGAGTTCAAGGTCCCCCGCATCCTGAGGGAGCCGGCCTGATGGTGGATGCCCGAACTCTGGCGGTCTATGGCGAACGGGCAGAGGACTATGCGCGTATGGTCGACAGCGACCGGCCCGACCCCGACCTTGCGGCCTTTGTTGCGGCCCTGCCCAAAGGCGCGCGCGTGTTGGATCTGGGATGCGGCCCCGCCCGCGCCTCGTCGGTGATGAGAGCCGCGGGGCTGGTTCCCGATCCGGTCGATGCCTCGCCCGAGATGGTCGATCTGGCGAACCGTCTTTTCGACATCGGCGCGCGGGTGGCGAGCTTTGACGACATCGACGCACAAGAAATCTACGACGGCGTCTATGCGAACTTTAGCCTTCTGCACGCGCCACGCTCCGACCTGCCCCGCCACCTGAGCGCAATCGCTCGGGCGCTGAAACCGCTGGGTCATTTCCACATCGGGATGAAGATCGGAGAGGGCGAGGACCGCGATGCGCTGGGTCGCGCTTATACCTACTACACTGTGCCGGAACTGCGGGGCCTGCTGGAAGACGCGGGGCTGCTGTGCACCTCGGAAAAACTGGGGCAGGACAAGGGTCTGGCCGGCACGACCGATCCCTTTGTGATCCTGCGCGCGCGCAAGCTGTGATCGCTTAGCCACTTGACGCTGGGCCGCAAGCCCCTGACAAACCGGTCATGACACAGATACCGCGCTCCGCTCTTATCCTTGGCCTTGCTGGCCTGATCCCCTTCTTGTTCGGAGCCGCGACGCTGGTCTTTGAACCGCTGCGGACGTGGGGCGTTACGACGCTGGGCAACCGTTTTGTCGGGCCCAATGTGCAGCTCTTTTACGGGGTGGTTATCCTGTCGTTCATGTCCGGAGTGCTGTGGGGCTTTGCGACCAAATCCACCGGACCCCGCGCGGCGGCGGGCTATGCTCTTTCGGTGCTGCCCGCGCTCTGGGCGTTTTTCATGACCGGCGGCGGACCGGTCAGCGCGAGTCTGAACCTGATGTTCGGCTTTGCGGGTCTGCTGATCCTTGATTTCGCATTCTGGCGCTGGGGGCTCGCGCCGGCGTGGTGGATGCGGCTGCGGGTCCTGCTGACCGTCATCGTCATCGCCGCCCTTTCGGTCGGGACGGTGATCTGAGATGCCCGATCTGTTCGCCTATACGGACGGGGCCTGCTCTGGCAATCCCGGACCCGGGGGCTGGGGGGTCCTGCTGGTCGCGCGGGACGGCGACACCGTCCTCAAGGAGCGCACGCTTTGCGGGGGCGAGCCTGAAACCACCAACAACCGGATGGAGCTGATGGCCGCGATCACCGCGCTTGAAACTCTGGACCGCGCCAGCGATCTGACGGTCATCACCGATAGCGCCTATGTCAAAGACGGGATCACAAAGTGGATCCACGGCTGGAAGCGCAACGGGTGGAAAAAGAAGGGCGGCCTGAAGAACGCCGAACTTTGGCAAAGGCTGGACGCCGCCGCCGCGCGGCACCGTGTTCGCTGGGAATGGGTCAAGGGCCACGCCGGCCATCCGGAAAACGAACGCGCCGATGAACTGGCCCGCGAAGGCATGGCGCCCTTCAAACCCGACGCCGGAGTGGGCAAATGACTCTGCTGGTCGCTCTGGATTACCTGTCGGTCTTTGTCTTTGCGCTGACCGGCGCGCTAGTGGCGAGCCGCGCCCAGCTGGATATCGTGGGCTTCCTGTTTGTCGCGGCTTTGACGGCGGTCGGCGGCGGCACGGTCAGGGATGTCCTGCTGGGGCAGGACGACGTGTTTTGGGTCGCCAATCCGGCAATCCTGTCTTCGGCCGCGATTGCCGCGATCGCCGTCTTCTTCGGAGCCCACCTGATCGAAAGCCGCCTGCGCGTGATCACTTGGCTGGACGCGGTTGCGTTGTCGATCGCTGTCCCTGCCGGTGTCGGAGTTGCGCTCACGCTTGGCTCGGCTCCGGCAATCGTTCTGATCATGGGAGTCGCGACAGGATGCTTTGGCGGCCTGATGCGCGACGTGGTCTGCAACGAAGTGCCGCTGGTGCTGAAACAAGGCGAACTCTACGTCACCGCCGCCTTTTCTGGCGCGGGCAGCGCCCTTGTCGCGCTTTGGGCCGGTCTGGACGAACCCGTCGCGTTGCTGGCCTGCGCGGGGGTCACGTTTACCCTGCGGGCCGGAAGCCTGCTGCTTGGATGGCGCCTGCCGGTCTATCGGTCGCGCCCGCCCCGCAACCGCTAGTCCAGCTTTGCAGGCAGGGTCATCCCGCGCAGCACCTCGTCCGAGGCCATGGCGCGTTTGCCTTCGCGCTGCACCCGAGTCACGTCAACCGCGCCGGTTCCGCAGGCCACGGTGAAGCCGCCAAGAACCTCTCCGGGTTCGCCGCTGCCCTTGACCACTTTCGCGCCGTGGAATTTCACCCGCTCGCCCGCGATGTCCGCCCACGCGCCGGGGAAAGGCGACAAGCCACGGATCAGTCGGGACACCTCGTCCGCCGAGCGTCGCCAGTCGATCCGCGCCTCGGCCTTGTCGATCTTGGCGGCATAGGTCACGCCCTCGGCTGGCTGGGCCACCGGCGACAGGTTCGGCAGGTCGGCCAACGCGTCGATAATGGCCCGCGCGCCCATGTCCGACAGCCGGTCATGAAGCTCGCCCGTGGTTTCCTCGGCCCCGATCAGGGTTTCGCGGCGCAACAGAACGGGTCCGGTATCCAGTCCGGCCTCCATCTGCATGATGCAGACGCCGGTCGCCGGATCGCCTGCCATGATGGCGCGATGGATCGGGGCGGCGCCGCGCCAACGCGGCAGCAAAGAGGCGTGAATGTTCAGGCAACCCTGCGCGGGCGCATCCAGTAGCGATTGCGGCAGGATCAGACCATAAGCCACGACGACCGCAACATCGGCCCGCAGCGCGGCAAAGTCCGCCACGTCGCCCGCATCGCGGAAATTCAGCGGATGGCGCACCGGCAACCCTAGGTCCAGCGCGCGGGCGTGGACGGGGCTGGGGCGCTCTTTCTTGCCGCGTCCGGCGGGGCGGGGCGGCTGGCTGTAGACACAGGCAATGTCATGCCCTGCAGCGACCAAGGCATCCAGCACGGGCACCGAAAACTCTGGCGTTCCCATAAAGACCACACGCATCGTCGCTTACCCCGCGATCTTTTTGGCTTTGCGCAACAGCATGTCGCGGCGGGTCTTGGACAGGCGGTCGAAATACATCTTACCGGCCAGATGATCGATCTGGTGCTGCACCGAAGTCGCCCAGAGTCCGACAAAGTCGCGATCTTCGATCTCACCCTCGGCGTTCAGAAACCGCACCGTCAGCGCGCGAGGGCGGCTGACCTTGGCCGAGACGCCGGGCAGGTTGGGCGAGGCTTCGTCGTGGTCACGCGGTTCGACCGAAACATGCAGCACCTCTGGGTTGGCCATCCGCACCGCTTTTCCACGGCTGGTCGAGGCATCGACAACCGCCAGCCGGAGCGGAACCCCAAGCTGCACGGCGGCAAGCCCGACACCGGGCATTTCGTCCATTGCGGCGATCATCTCGTCCCAAAGGGCACGGATGTCATCGGTGATCTCTGTGACGGTCTGGGCCGGAGTGCGCAGCGCCTTGTTCGGCCACATGACAAAGGGACGGTGGGGCATCGGCGGCTCCGTTCAGGGCTTTGGTCAGATGCGGGCGCGTTCGCGCTTTAGTTTCTGCATCTTGCGCGTGATCATCTGACGTTTCAAAGGCTTCAGATAGTCGATGAATAGCTTGCCGTTCAGGTGGTCGATCTCGTGCTGGACGCAGGTCGCCCAAAGCCCGCTGAACTGTTCTTCGACCGGCTTGCCGTCTAGCCCCAGCCAGCGGACCTTGACCTCGGCGGGGCGTTCGACTTCGGCGTATTGTTCGGGGATCGACAGGCAGCCTTCTTCGTAGATGGACTGTTCATCGCTCGACCAGATGACTTCGGGATTGATCAGGACCATCGGGCGCGGCGCTGCGGACTCGTCCTTGACGCAATCCATCACCATCATTCTGTTCAGCACACCGATCTGCGGCGCCGCCAGCCCGATACCGGGCGCGTCATACATGGTTTCAAGCATGTCGTCGGCCTGCCGACGGATGTCGTCGGTGATGCCGTCCACGTGGGTCGCGACGGTTTTCAGGCGGGGATCGGGATGGATCAGGATCGGGCGCAGTGTCATGCGTCGCCACATAAGTGATGAAACTTGTCCTCGCAATAGTTGCTGCGGACTTGCGCTCGTCGAGAGTTCGAGTAGCGTCCTTTGAAACCTACGGAGGCAACATGGATTTCGACACTCAATTTGATCGACGCGGGCGGGGTTCGGCCAAGTGGGACGCGATGCAGGGCCTGTTCGGGGTCGATCCGGCTCAGGGCCTGCCGATGTGGGTTGCCGACATGGACTTTCCCGCCGCGCCCTTCGTGGTCGAGGCCGCGAACGCGGTCAGTGCTGGCCGTGATCTTGGGTACTTTATCGGTTTCGACAAATACTACGAAGCGCTGGGGTGGTGGACGCGGACCCGCTTTGGCTGGGACATCGAAGCCGAATGGTGCGCGACAACTGCCGGATTGGGGAACGGGATCGCCCTGACGCTGCAGGCCTTTACCGATCCGGGGGACCACGTCTGCTATTTTACCCCCGTTTACCACGAATTCCGCAACAAGGTTGAGCGCGCGGGCCGCGTGCCGACGGAACTGCCGTTGTTCGAGGAAGACAACCGCTACGTGATGGACCTGAACGCGGCCGAGGCCGCCCTGACGGGCCGCGAAAAGGTGATGCTGCTGTGTTCGCCGCACAACCCCGCGGGCCGTGTCTGGACCCGCGACGAACTGCGCGCCGTGGCCGATTTCTGCGTAAAGCACGACCTGCTTTTGGTGTCGGACGAAATCCACTGCGACCTGACCCACCCCGGCTTTACGCATTACCCGATGGCGCTGGTCTGCCCCGATGTGATGGACCGGCTGATCAT
>JALQXR010000004.1:32697-50517 GCA_023263105.1 Marivivens sp.
TGATGAATTCGGCCTCCAAGACCTTTAACCTTGCCGGACTGCGGACCGGCAATGTGATCATCCCCGACAAGACCTTGCGCGACAGGTTTCTGGCCAAGCAGCGGTCGCTTGATCTGTCGCCCAACCTTTACGGAGTCCGCTTGACTCAGGCGGCCTACAGCCCCGAAGGCGCGGCTTGGGTCGACGGGTTGCAGGCCTACCTCGCGGGGAACGCCGATGTTTTCAACACCGCGATCAATGCCATCCCGGGACTGTCGGCGATGCGGATGGAGTCGACCTATCTGGCTTGGGTCGATTTCAGCCGGACCGGCATGACCGAGGCGGAACTGGACGAGCGGATCGGAAAGGTCGCAGGTATCGCACCCAGTCCCGGTATCCCCTTTGGCACCGGCGGCGCGCTGCACCGGCGCTTTAACCTAGGCACGCAGCGAGCGCGTGTCGAAGACGCGGTCGAGCGGCTGCAGCGGGCGTTTTCCGACCTTCAATAACAAAGACGCCGGCCCCAACGGGACCGGCGTTCCGCAGTTGCAGCGGCGCGAAGACCTTACTTTTTCAGCAGATCGCGGATTTCGGCCAAAAGCTGTTCCTGTGTCGGGCCCTTGGGGGCTTCGACCTTTGGTTCTTCTTTTTTCTTCAGGCTGTTGATCGCCTTCATCAGCATAAAGACCACCCAGGCGATGATCAGAAAGTTGATAACGGCGGTGATGAAACTGCCATAGGCGAAGACCGCGCCATCCGCCGAGTCCGTCAGTTTGAACCCCAGACCAGAGAAATCGATCCCGCCGGTCAGGATCGAAATGATCGGGTTGATCAAGTCGTTGACCAGCGAGTTGACGATCGCGGTAAAAGCGGCACCGATGATGATACCGACAGCAAGGTCCATGACATTGCCGCGTGCGATGAAGGCTTTGAATTCTTTGAACATAATCGTCCCCCCAATTGTGCGGGAACGAAACTGTGCCCGCTTGATCGCCATTTACTCCAGAAATGGTAAATCTCTATGGGAAATTTGCTGGGGGGTTCCCACAATCGCCGGAATGTGAGGGCCCCGTCGCCGGAGCCCCCTGATCCTATCCGCGCAGGACGCCGCCGGTCGCCTTTTGGACCTTCTCGACGATCTTGGCGCTGACCGCCTCGATGTCCTTGTCCTTGAGCGTGCCGCCGGTCGGCTGCAGGCGCACCGTGATGGCAACGGATTTCTTGCCTTCGCCCAAGCTGCCGCCGATGAATTCATCGAACACGCGCACGTCCTCGATCAGCGCTTTGTCCGCGCCGGCCGCCGCGTTGACGAGGTTCAGAACCTCGACCCCGCTGTCCAGCACAAAGGCAAAGTCACGCTCGACCGCCTGAAATTCACTGGTCACAAGCGCGGGGCGCGATGCGGTGGGGTTCTTTGGTATCGGGACTTCTTCGGGCCAGATCGTGAAGGCAACGGCGGGACCTTTGATGTCCATTTCGCGCAGCACCTTGGGGTGGAGTTCGCCAAACACGCCCATCACCTTTTTCGGTCCAAGGCAGAACTGGCCGTGCCGACCGGGGTGCCACCACGCAGGGCCGTTGCGCATGATCTGCGTCTTTGCCGGAGCGCCGATCGCCGCGAGGATCGACTCTGCGTCGGCCTTGGCGTCGAACAGGTCCACGGGACGCGATGCCTTTTGCACGTCTTTCGGGCCGGTGCGGCCAACCAGCAGACCGCTGATCTGCATATGCTGTTCGCCCGGCTCGCCGCCGTGGAAGGCATGGCCGACCTCGAACAGGGCCAAATCCATATAGCCGCGCGCCTGATTGCGTGCCGCAGCCCGCAACAGACCCGGCAGCAGATCGGGGCGCATGTGGCTCATGTCGCTAGAGATCGGGTTCTCTAGACGGGTCGCGTCGTCACCGCCGCCAAACAGGCTGGCGGCTGCCACGTCGATAAAGCTGTAGGTCACACATTCGTTGTAGCCCAAGCTTGCCGCAGTCCGGCGCGCCGACGAAGCGCGCACCTGACCGGCGGTCAGGATCGGCTTTGGCACACCGGCCACCATGCGCGGCAGCGGGCGACCAACCAGCTTTGTCAGCGACGCGATGCGGGCGACTTCTTCGACCAGATCGGCCTGCCCCTGAACGTCCGAACGCCAGCTGGGGACATGGGCCATATCGCCGTCCATCCGGAACCCCAGAGCGGTCAGCGTCTGGCGCTGTTCGCTTTCCGAGATCTCCATCCCGACCAGGCTCTGCACCCGTTTTGGGTCGAGCTTATAGGCGCGCTGCCACTTGGGCGCGGCACCGGCCTTAACAAGGCTCGATGCCTCTCCGCCAGCGACATCGACGATCATCCGGACCGCGGCTTCGAGTCCGTCCAGCGCGTATTCCGGGTCCACCCCACGTTCGAAACGATAGCGCGCGTCGGTGTGGATTTTCAGCGCGCGGCCGGTGGTCGCGATCTGGACCGGATCCCAAAGGGCGCTTTCGACAAAGACATTGACCGTTTCGTCGGTGCAGCCCGTCACTTCGCCGCCCATCACACCTGCGATGCTTTCAACGCCTTCGTCATCCGAAATGGCGATCATGCCGGGCAGGAGCGTATAGGTCCGTTCGTCCAGAGCGAGGATCTCTTCGCCGCCGGTGGCACGGTGAACGCGCAGGTTGCCTTTGACCTTGTCTGCGTCAAACACGTGCAGCGGGCGGTTCTGGTCGTAGGTGAAGAAGTTGGTCACATCGACCAGAAAGCTGATCGGGCGCAGGCCGATGGCTTTCAGCCGTTTTTGCATCCACTTTGGCGAGGGGCCGTTCTTTACGCCGCGGATCAGGCGACCGTAGAACAGCGGCGCACCGTCCAGAGTGTCGCCGTCGATAGACACGCCGATCGGGCTGTCAAAAGTCGCGGGGACAGTTTCGACCGCAAGCGGCTTTAGCTTGCCCAGACCACGGGCGGCCAGATCGCGCGCGATGCCGCGTACGCCCAACGCGTCGCCGCGGTTGGGGGTGATTGCGATCTCGATCACCGGATCGACCTTTGCCGGATCGTTCGCGGCCAGCCAGTCGACGAATTTTTCGCCCACCGTGCCCGAGGGCAATTCGATGATGCCGTCGTGTTCGTCGGACAGTTCCAGTTCACGCTCGGAGGCCATCATGCCGTGGCTTTCGACGCCGCGGATCTTGCCCACGCTCAGGGTCACGTCGATGCCGGGCACATAGTCGCCGGGTTTGCACAGAACGACGGTGATCCCCGCCCGCGCGTTCGGCGCGCCGCAAACGATCTGTTTGTCGCCTTCGTCGGTTTCCACGGTGCAGACTCGCAGGCGATCCGCGTCGGGATGCTGCTGGGCGTCCTTCACGCGGGCCAGCGTAAAAGTCTTGAGCCGTTCCGCCGGATTCTCGACGCCCTCGACCTCGAGCCCGAGGTCGGTCAGCGTTTCGGTGATTTCATCAACCGACGCCGTGGTATCGAGGTGGTCTTTCAGCCAGGAGAGGGTGAATTTCATTTGGAGAGCCCTCCGTGCAGGGTCGGTACGTCAAGAGAGGCAAAGCCGTAGTGGCGGAGCCAGCGGAGGTCGCTGTCAAAGAAGGCGCGCAGGTCGGGGATGCCGTATTTCAGCATCGCCATGCGGTCGATCCCCATGCCAAAGGCAAAGCCCTGCCATTCGTTCGGGTCGATGCCTGCGTTTTGCAGAACCTTGGGGTGGACCATGCCGGACCCCAGCACTTCCAACCAGTCGTCGCCTTCGCCCACGGTGACCGAACCGTTGTCCCAGCGACACTGGATGTCGACCTCGGCCGAGGGTTCGGTGAAGGGGAAGTGCGACGCGCGGAAACGGGTTTTCACGCGGGTGCCGAAAAAGGCGGACATCAGTTCTTCCAGCGTCCATTTCAGGTTCGCCATCGAGATACCTTTGTCGATGGCCAGACCTTCGACCTGATGGAACATCGGGGTGTGGGTCTGGTCATAGTCGGCGCGATAGACACGGCCCGGCGCGATGATGCGGATGGGCGCGCCCTGGGCTTCCAGCGCGCGGATCTGCACCGGGCTGGTGTGGGTGCGCAGCACGTGGGGCGGGCGGTTATCGCCGGTCGCACGGTGGGTATAAAAGGTGTCCATCTCGGCCCGCGCGGGGTGGTGACCGGGGATGTTCAGGGCGTCAAAGTTGTACCAGTCGCTTTCGATCTGCGGACCTTCGGCCACGGCAAAACCCATGTCGGCAAGGATCGCGGTGATTTCTTCGGTGACTTGGCTGATCGGGTGGATCGAGCCGGTGCGACGACCGCGCGACGGCAGCGTCACGTCCAGCCATTCGCCCCGCAGGCGTTCGTCCAGCGCGGCATCGGACAGCGCCGTTTTCTTGGCGGCAAGCGCGCTGTTGATCTCATCCTTTATCGCGTTCAGCGCGGGGCCCGCGACCTGACGTTCTTCGGGGGTCATTTTGCCCAGTTCGCGCATGGCGAGGCTGATTTCGCCCTTTTTGCCCAGCGCGGTCAGCCGGACCTCTTCGATGGCGGCTTCGTCCGACGCATCGGCAATCAGGCCCAGATACTTGCTCTTCAGATCGTCCATGTTTCAGGCGTCCCTTTGTTCGTTTCCAGCGGTGCTACCGGACCACCCGTCCGCAAGCAAGCACCCAGACATGCAGAAAGCCGCGAACCCGGGGCGACGGGTCCGCGGCTTACTGATTCTTACCCGAAGGTCGGGTTAAGCGAGCGCGGCCTTCGCCTTGGCGACGATGGCGCTAAACGCTTCGGGCTCGTGCACGGCCAGATCGGCGAGGACCTTACGGTCGACTTCGATACCGGCTTTGGACAGGCCGTTAATGAACTTCGAATAGGTCAGATCGGCGTCCAGAGCGCGAACACCGGCGTTGATACGCTGGATCCACAGAGCGCGGAAATTGCGCTTGCGGGCCTTGCGGTCGCGGGTTGCATACTGGTTGGCCTTGTCGACGGCCTGCTTGGCGACCTTGAAGGTGCGCGAGCGGCGGTCAAAATAACCTTTGGCGGCGTCAAGAACCTTCTTGTGCCGGCGATGAGTAACGGTTCCACCTTTGGTACGGGACATCGTTCAGGCTCCTTAGCGGTCGTAGGGCATGTAGGATTTGATGATCTTCGCGTCGGGCGCGGAGAGCACCGTGGTCCCACGGGCGTCACGGATGAATTTGGTGGTGCGCTTGATCATGCCGTGGCGTTTGCCGGCCTGACCTGCCTTGACCTTGCCGGAGGCGGTCATCTTAAAGCGCTTTTTGGCGCTCGACTTCGTCTTCATCTTGGGCATTTCCATCTCCTCTTTCGAGTTGGTTTTAAACGCGACTCGGCATGCCTCACCGGCCGGACGCGCGGGTTGAGCGGGCCGTATAGGGCGGTCCGCCATAGAGTGCAAGGGGTTAGTTGATCAGGTGACCCACAACGCGGACAAAGGCATCGGGTATGGTGGCAAATGTGTATTTGCCCGGCTGCTGATTCACCGCATATGCGATCATTCCGCCACCGATCACAAGTAGCAGGATCGCGACGCGTGGTCCCCTGCCCTCGGAAAAAGAGCTGACAATCGAAGGGAACGAAAAACCCGCGATCACGATTCCCGCCACGAAAAAGGTATCAGCGTCCATCCCACAGTCTCCTCTTGCGAGCCCCCTTGCTCGCAGCCTACTCCGGTTCGCTCTTATAAATCAAACGCTCTGCGCAGGGTGCGACACGGAGGATATTGGTCGAACCGGGCGTGTTAAAGGGCACACCGGCGGTCACCACGATCAAATCGTTCTCTGTTGCCAGCCCTTCCGCCTTTGCGGCGCGGACGGCCTCGATCACGGCGGCTTTGAACCGGTCGACGGCGCTGACCATCACGCAGTTCGTGCCCCACGTCAGGCACAGCCGGCGCGCGGTGCTTTGAACCGAGGTCAGGGCGATGATCGGGACCCGAGGACGTTCCCGCGACACAAGCAGCGCGGTGCGGCCCGATTCCGAATAGCAGCAGATCGCCTTGATGTTGGTTGTTTCCGCGATCTCTCGGGCGGCGGCCACGATGCCGTCGGCGACGGTCGTGCGTTTTGCGCGGCGGCTCGACTCGATGATTTCGGTATAGGTGGGGTCGGCTTCGACCTCGCTTGCCACGTTGTCCATCGTGCGGACGGCTTCGACCGGAAACTGGCCGGCCGCCGATTCCGCCGACAGCATGATCGCATCGGCGCCTTCGTAGATCGCGGTGGCCACGTCCGACACTTCGGCGCGGGTGGGCATCGGGCTTTCGATCATCGACTCGAGCATCTGTGTCGCGACGATCACCGGCTTGGCGGCGGCGCGGCATTTGCGGACCAGCTGTTTCTGGATCGGCGGCACGTTCTGGACGGGCAGTTCGACGCCCAGATCACCGCGGGCAACCATGATGCCGTCCGATACGGCAAGGATATCGTCAAAGGATTTGACGGCTGCCGGCTTTTCGATCTTTGACAGGATCGCGGCGCGGCCCTTGGCCAGCTTGCGGGCTTCGTCGACGTCGGCAGGGCGCTGGACGAACGACAGGGCAAGCCAGTCGACACCCAGTTCACAGACGAATTCCAGATCCTTGCGGTCCTTTTCCGACAGCGCCGCCAGCGGAAGAACCACATCGGGGACGTTCACGCCCTTGCGGTTCGAAATGGTGCCGCCGACGACCACTTCGCAATCGGCAAAGTCGCGACCGCAGTCCTTTACCCTTAGCCGGATCTTGCCGTCATTGACCAACAGATGCGCGCCGGGTTCGAGCGCGTCGAAAATCTCTTTGTGCGGGAGCTGAACGCGTTTCGCGGTGCCCTCGGTCGGATCTAGGTCCAACCGGAAGGGCGCGCCGACCTCTAGGTCTTCGCTGCCGTTGGCAAAGGTGCCGACCCGCAGCTTCGGACCCTGAAGATCCGCCAGAATCGCGATCGGCCAGCCAAGGTCCGACTCGACCTTGCGGATGATGTCGTGACGCACGGCGATTTCCTTGTGGTCGCCGTGGCTCATGTTCAGGCGAAAGACATCGGCACCGGCCTCTGCCAGAGCGCGGATCATCGTGTAGTCGTTCGAAGCCGGTCCAAGAGTCGCGACGATCTTTACGTTGCGGTGGCGTCTCATCTTTGTCTCTCCAGTTTCCTGAGCAGCGCCAGCCATGCGGCGGCGCGTTCGGCGTTCGCTTTTGGATTTGCGTTAGCGGTAACGCCAGTCGCCGCCCTTATTGCGCAATTCACATCCCTCGACAACTGTCCTATGTGGTTTGGGATGAAAAACCAAACGCCAATGCCTGCAGATCACCCCGCCTACGAAATCCACGGCGAGCACCGAAAGTCCCGCTGGCTGGTGACCTGCGACCATGCGTCCAATCAGGTGCCGCATTGGGTGAACGGCGGCGATCTGGGCCTGCCGTCCGAGGACATGAACCGCCATATCGCCTATGACGTCGGCGCGGCGGGGCTGTCGCGTCACCTTTCGGACCTGCTGGTGGCACCGGCGATCCTGTCGCGGTTTTCGCGGCTGGTGATCGATCCGAACCGCGGCGAAGACGACCCGACCCTTTTGATGCGGCTCTATGACGGGACGATCATCCCCGCCAACCGCAACGCCGACGACGCCACGCTGCAAGAGCGCAAGGCAAAGCTGTATTCGCCCTATCACGATGCGCTGGCACACCTTGCCGCCCGTCAGGATGACAGCGTCATCTGCGCGGTCCATTCCTTTACGCCGGAGCTGCGCGGCCGCAAACCGCGCCCTTGGCATGTCGGCATCCTTTATTCGCATCTGGATGAACGGTTGTCCGTGCCGGTGGTGCGGCGGCTGGAACAGGAAAGCGACCTGTGCGTCGGCGCGAACGAGCCTTACTCGGGGCACCTGCCCGGCGATGCCATCGACCGGCACGCCTTGCGGACGGGACGCAACAACATACTTATCGAAGTGCGCAACGACCTGATCGGGGACGAGGCCGGCCAACGCTATTGGGCCGAACGTCTGGCTCCCATTCTGGTCGAAGTGCTTCGGCAAACCGGACTTTGACAGGACATAGACATGGACGACCAGACCCGCATCGAGCTAGAAGCCGCAGCCTTCCGCACCCTGCGCGCCCATCTGCTGGAAAAGCGCCCCGAGGTGCAGAATATCGATCTGATGAACCTTGCCGGTTTCTGCCGCAACTGCCTGTCGCGCTGGTACCAAGAGGCCGCCAACGAGCGCGGGATCGAGATGTCCAAGGACGAGGGCCGCGAAGCGTTCTACGGTATGCCCTATGATCAATGGCGCGACCAGAACCAGACCGAAGCCAGCGCCCAACAAAAGGCCGAATTCGAGGTCGCGTTCAAGGAAAACGTTCTGAACGAAAAGCCCTAGGACAAGAATTGACTTTGGCGGGCGACGATCCGGCCCTAAGCTGACAGGGCACGGACAGGGAGCACGCGATGAAACCCACCGAACATCTGGCCGACTTCGTCAAAGAGGCTCTGAGCGCCGGAAAGTCCCGCGACCAAATCACCGCCGCACTGAAAGACGCCAGCTGGACGGACCGAGAGATCGAGGGCGCTTTGCAGTCGTGGACAGAAGGTCCGTTCGGCATCCCCGTTCCGCGCCCGCGGTCGGTCGTATCGGCGGCCGAAGCCTTTTCCTATGGCCTGATGTTCGTGGCCCTGGCGGTCTGCGCGATCAACTTGTCGATCCTTGGGATGGAGTTGGTGGACCTATGGTTCAGGCCAGCCGTTTCTAGCTATTCCAACCACGCCCACATGATCCGGTGGACGCTGTCTTGGCTGATCGTGTTTGGGCCGCTTTTTGTCTGGATGGACCGCCGAACCGCCCGCCAAACGCGCGACGATCCGTCGAGGCGACGGTCAGCGGTGCGGCGCTGGTTCGCCTCTGCCACCCTTTTTGCTTCGTCCATCGCGCTGCTGATCGACGCCGGAGTGACCGTCAATGGCCTGTTCGAAGGAGAGGCGACAGCCGCCTTTATCCTCAAGTCCCTGATCGTCGCCGCCATTGCCGCCGCGATCCTGTTCTATTTCAAACAAGACGCAGCGGACCAAACCGGCAGCTGATCAGACGGCAGCCCTGCGGCTTTCGTCCAGATAGATTTCCCGCAAACGGCGCGTCACGGCACCGGGCGTGCCTGCGCCAACGGCGACGCCGTCGATTTCCACGACCGGCATGACAAAGGCCGAAGCAGAGGTGATGAACGCCTCGTCCGCCTTTTTCGCCTCGTCGATGGTAAAGGCGCGCTCTTCGATCTCCATCTGGGCTTCGCGGGCGAACCGCAGGACCGCCGCGCGGGTGATGCCGTGCAGGATGTCATTTCCCAGATTGCGCGTGATGATGCGGTTGCCTTTGACGATGTAGGCGTTGTTCGACGTGCCTTCGGTCACGAAGCCGTCTTCGATCAGCCACGCATCGTCGACGCCCGCCTTTTTGGCCATCATCTTGCCCATCGACGGATACAAAAGCTGCACCGTCTTGATATCGCGACGGCCCCAGCGGATGTCGTCGATCCCGATGACCTTCATCCCCACTTTGGACTGGGGGCTGTCGGCCAGACCCGGCTTGTTCTGCGTGAACAGCACGATGGTCGACGGCGTCGTCGCGGGATCGGGGAAAACGAAATCGCGGTCACCCGGCGCGCCGCGGGTGATCTGAAGATAGACCAGGCCTTCGACGATCCCGTTCGCACGGACCAGTTCGCGATGGATTTCCAGCAGTTCGTCCATCGTCACCGGCGACGCCATATCCAGCTCGGTCAGGCTTCGCTCCAGCCGTTTCGCGTGGCCGCCAAAATCGATCAGCTTGCCATCCAGCACGCTCGTGACCTCGTAGACGCCGTCGGCCATCAAGAACCCGCGATCGAAGATCGAGATCTTGGCCTCGGTTTCGGGAAGGTAGTCGCCGTTGACATATACGGTGCGGGTCATTGTCGGGGTCCTTTCAGAACGGGAAACGCGGGTCAGAGCGGGAATAGCGGGGCCTAGCCCCAAAGAGAGGCGTCGGGCGCATGGACGCCCGCGTCATCGAAACGAAGCGGCGCGGCGCGGTCCTCGGCCAGCAGCAGGGGGCCGTCCAGATCGGTCCAGCCTGCGCCTTGGGCAACCAGAGTCGCGGGCGCCATGGCGAGGCTCGACCCCACCATGCAGCCGACCATGACGCCGTAGCCTTCGGCACGGGCAGCATCGCGCAGGGCCAGTGCTTCGGTCAGGCCGCCGGTCTTGTCCAGCTTGATATTCACCACATCGTATTTGCCCTTGAGCTTTGGCAGGCTCGCGCGGTCATGGCAGCTTTCGTCGGCGCAGACGGGCAAGGGGCGGTCGATTTCGGCCAGCATGTCGTCCGCACCCGCCGGAAGACCCCCAGTCGGACAAGGTGAGGGGCAAGGTCGGCATAGACCTCTGCCGTCCAGCCTTCGTTGGCATCCACGATGATACGGGACGCGGGCGCTCCGGCGCGGACGGCCTCTAGACGCGGCATGTCGTCGGGCGTGCCAAGTTTGATCTTTAGCAGCGGACGGTGCGCGTTCTTGGCCGCCTGCACCCGCATGTCGTCGGGCGAACCCAGCGACAGGGTATAGGCGGTGATTTCGGCCCGTGGCGCGGGCAGGTTCAGCAGGTCCCAGACCCGCTTGCCGGCGCGTTTCGCCGCCAAGTCCCAAAGCGCACAGTCCACCGCGTTTCGCGCGGCACCGGCGGTCAAGAGGTCAGGCAGGTCCGCGTGGTCAAAGCCGTCAGGCAGCGACAGGATCTGGTCCGTCACGGACTGCAGGGTTTCGTCGTAGCGCGCATAGGGCACACATTCGCCGCGCCCCGTCGCCACCCCGTTTGACAAGGTGACCGTCAGAACCTGCGCCTCGGTCCGGCTGCCCCGTGAAATGGTAAAGACCTGCGCCAGTCGAAACGTGTCGCGTGTTACGTCGATCCGCATCGCCCGCCCCTAGATCGCAGCCATCGCGTCAACCAGCGCGCCAGCGCCGTAACGGAACGGGTCGACTGCAGGCAGACCCAGCCGAGACTCGACATCCGCAAGGTAGGCGCGGGCGTCCGCGTCGGACATATGCTGGGTGTTGATCGCGTAGCCAATGACCTGACAGGCCGGATTGCCGACACGGGCCAAGGCCAGCGCGGTGTCGCGGACCTGCTCCAACGACGGGAGCTTGTAACCGGGGAGTCCGCGCATGTGGTCGCGGGTCGGTTCGTGACACACAACCAAGGCATCGGGCTGCCCGCCGTGAACCAAAGCCAGCGTCACGCCGGAATAGGACACGTGATACAGGCTTCCTTGACCTTCGATGATGTCCCAGTGATCGGCATCATTGTCGGGCGACAGCCACTCGATCGACCCCGCCATGAAATCGGCAACCACAGCGTCCAGCGGCACACCGTCGCCGGTGATCAGGATGCCGGTCTGGCCGGTCGCCCGAAACGTCGACTTTAACCCGCGATCCTGCATTTCGCGGTCGATGCACAGGGCGGTGTACATCTTGCCCACCGAACAGTCGGTTCCAACGGCCAACAGCCGCTTGCCGCTGCGCTTGACCCCGTTCGCGATGGGATACTGAACCGACGGCACCCGCACGTCGTGCAGGCTGCGTCCGGTCGCTTCGGCGACGGCCTTCAGGTCGGGTTCGTTGCGCAGCAGGTTGTGCAGGCCCGAGGCAAGGTCAAAGCCTTCTTCCAGCGCCTGAACCAACACCTTTTTCCACGCGGCGGAAATCACGCCACCACGGTTGGCAACCCCGATCACCAGCGTTTTCGCACCGGCAGCGCGGGCTTGCTCTAGGGTCATATCGGTCAGCCCAAGATCGGCGCCGCAGCCCTCCATCCGGAATTGACCGACAGCGTTTTCCGGACGCCAGTCACGGATACCGATCGCCACCTTTGCCGCGAGCATGTCGGGCGCGTCACCCAGAAACAAAAGGTACGGAGTCTCGATCATCGGGTTTCCTTTCCACAGGCCAGCGCCACGAAATATTCTGCCGCAGCGGCCCCTCACAGGGTAACGGCTGCAAATCCGCTGACTGAATAGCGTAATTTTCGACGATAGAAAGCCACCGACGTCGGACTTTCTGCAGGTGCGAGATAGTCCTTGCGCAGGTCCGCGCAATATTCTACCCCAAACCTGACCTAAATACGCAACAAGATTACAAGGCCCCTCATGTCCTTTCGCATCCAGCCCACGCCCCCCGCCCGTCCGAACCGCTGCCAGCTTTTCGGTCCGGGGTCGCGTCCTGCAATCTTTGAAAAGATGGCGGCAAGTGCTGCGGATGTGATCAACCTCGACCTCGAAGACTCGGTCGCGCCCGACGACAAACCGGCTGCGCGCGCGAATATCATTCAGGCGATCAACGACATCAACTGGGGCAACAAACTGCTGAGCGTCCGGATCAACGGGCTAGACACCCCGTTCTGGTACCGCGACGTTGTCGACCTGCTGGAACAGGCGGGTGACCGGCTGGACCAGATCATGATCCCGAAAGTCGGCTGCGCGGCGGATGTCTATGCGGTCGACGCTTTGGTCACCGCGGTCGAGCGGGCCAAAGGGCGGACAAAGCCGATCAGCTTTGAGGTCATCATCGAAAGCGCCGCAGGCATTGCCCATGTCGAAGAAATCGCAGCCGCGTCGCCCAGATTGCAGGCGATGAGCCTTGGCGCCGCCGATTTCGCCGCGTCGATGGGGATGCAGACGACCGGCATCGGCGGGACTCAGGAAAATTACTATATGCACCGCGAAGGCCAGAAATACTGGTCCGATCCGTGGCATTGGGCACAAGCCGCGATCGTTGCCGCCTGCCGTACACATGGCGTCCTGCCCGTTGACGGCCCGTTCGGAGATTTCAGCGACGACGAAGGTTTCCGCGCTCAGGCGCTGCGATCCGCCACGCTGGGCATGGTGGGCAAATGGGCGATCCACCCCAAACAGGTCGCTCTGGCGAACGAAGTCTTCTCTCCGTCGGACGAAGCCGTGGCCGAAGCCCGCGACATTCTGGCCGCGATGGAAGCCGCCAAGGATCGGGGCGAAGGGGCGACGGTTTACAAGGGCCGTCTGGTCGACATCGCAAGCATCAAGCAAGCCGAGGTCATCGTCCGCCAGTCCGAAATGATCAAGGCCGCGACCAAGGGCTGAGTTGACGCCCCGCCGCCCTGCGCCCACCATGGTTGAAAACCAGCGACGTGGGGGCAGGATGGCCAAACGAAAGTCCAAATCACCGGGCGGCAGGATCTTTTTGCGATTCGTCATCCTGACCTTTGCGATTTCATGGGCGTTCTGGGTGCCTCAGGCGCTATTGGCGCGCGGGATCATCGAAAGCGTGTGGCTGTCGGACCTGCTTGCCAGCCGGTGGAACGTCGCGCCCTACGGCCCGACGATTGCGGCGGTGCTGATCGTGTTGGTCAATCGCGGCCCCCTTGGGCTTGCCGATTTTCTTTGGGGCGGGCTGGCCCAACGGTTCTCGCCCTATTTGCTGCTGCCTGCGGTTTTCCTGATGCCCGCGCTGTGCTGGCTGGCCCTTTACCTCACACCGCAGGTCGGATCGGCGCTGGCCATCCCTGTCGCATCGATTCCGGCGGTCGCCGTGTCGATGGCCCTGACGTCGGGCCCCCTGCAGGAAGAGTTCGGCTGGCGCGGCTTTGCGCAGCCTCGCGCTCAGGGCCGGATGCCGGGCGTCGTTGCGGCTGCGACGGTGGGCGTGGTCTGGGCGCTGTGGCACCTGCCGTTGCATTTCGCGACCGGAGACGAAGGCCCGCAGTATTCCGCAGCCATCGCGATGCTGGTCGGCAACATCGTCAACATGGTCTTTCTCGCGATTCTGATCGGCTGGCTCTACAACGCCACGCGGGGCAGCGTGCTGGCCGCGATGCTCATGCACGCCAGCCACAATATCGCGGCCTTCGTCCTGTTTCCGGTCTTTGCCACCCCCGAGGCGCTGCCGTTTTACACCTTGATCATGGCGCTTGCGGCGGTGGTCGCCGTGCTGGTCGGCGGTCCGGGGCGGTTGGGTCGGCAAAGAAGCTGACCCAAAGGCAGCCTTGCCGAGTTGCAACTTTGACCCCGCCCGCTTTATATCGTTGGGATAACCCGAGCGGAGAGCACGCATGACCAATTATCTGGAGTTCGAAAAACCCCTCGCCGAGATCGAAGGCAAGGCCGAGGAACTAAGGGCCATGGCCCGTGCGAACCCTGAAATGGACATCGAAAAAGAAGCCTCGGCTCTGGACCGGAAAGCCAAGGACATGTTGTCCAGCCTGTACGGAGATCTGTCGGCATGGCGCAAATGTCAGGTGGCTCGCCACCCCGACCGGCCACATTGCATCGACTATATCGACGCGCTTTTTACGCAGTACACGCCGCTAGCCGGTGACCGCAATTTTGCGGACGACCATTCGGTGATGGGCGGCCTTGCGCGGTTCCGCGGCAAGCCGGTGATGGTGATCGGCCACGAAAAGGGCAACGACACCAAAAGCCGGATCGAACGGAATTTCGGCATGGCCCGCCCCGAAGGCTATCGCAAGGCGATCCGACTGATGGAACTCGCCGACAAATTCGGCCTGCCGGTGATCACTCTGGTCGACACCCCCGGTGCGTATCCCGGAAAAGGCGCCGAAGAGCGTGGCCAGTCCGAAGCCATCGCGCGGTCGACCGAAAAATGCCTGAAGGTCAAAGTTCCCCTTGTCAGCGTCATCATCGGCGAAGGCGGGTCTGGCGGGGCCGTGGCCTTTGCGACCGCGAACCGCGTGGCGATGCTAGAGCACTCTATCTATTCGGTAATTTCGCCCGAGGGCTGCGCGTCGATCCTGTGGAAAGACGCTGAAAAGATGCGCGAAGCAGCCGAAGCGCTGCGCCTTACGGCTCAGGACCTGAAAGAGCTGGGCGTTTGCGACGTCGTTGTCAAAGAGCCGCTGGGCGGGGCCCACCGCGACTCTAAGACCGCGATCAAAGCCGTCGGCGACGCGATTGCCGCGATGCTGAAAGAGATGGACGGCCAGCGTGGTCGCGACATCCGTGACGATCGCCGTCGCAAGTATCTGGAACTGGGATCAAAGGGACTGGCGGCCTAGGCCGTCACCCGACCGCCAGAGATCACCACATGATATCTTTCGCGCGCTGCGCGTAGGTCGCTTCGTAGGTTGCGGCGTCAAAGTCGGCGTCGGCTTCTTTCAGAAAATCGCCGGCGCGCGGCAGGCCTTCGGGCGCGGCTTGATCGCCCCACAGCCCCGACCGCATCGCCGCCTTTGCACATTGGAAATAGGCCTCGGCGAGCGTCACGACGATCACGACTTTGGGGTGCTTGCCGGACTGCTCATAACTGCCGGTAACGACCGGATCGGCGGTCAGGCGGGCGGTCCCGTTCACGCGCACCACATTGTTCGATCCCGGCACCATGAACATCAGGCTGACCCGCGGATCGCGCATGATGTTGCGCAGCGAATCGATCCGGTTGTTGCCGCGCCAATCCGGAATGGCCAGCGTCCGGTCGTCGACGATTCGGGCCACGGGGTCGATATCGCCGCGCGGGCTTGCATCGGTGCCTTCGGGGCCGACCGTCGACAGGATGCAAAACCGCGACTGTCCGATCCAGCTTTGATAGGCGGGGGTAAGCCGTTCAACGACCTTCTTCAAAGAGGTCGGGACCGGTGCGTCAAAGATCGCCTCTAGCTCGGCGAGCGTGTCCAGCATCTTCATGTTCGGTCACCCTTTCCAACCGGCCTCTCTTGCCAATTCATCGGACCGCGTTTCGACCATGTCTTCGATCCGGGCCATAAAGACGTCGACCGGAAGACCCGCTGGAATCCGCTCCATAAACTCGATCACGATGGTGCCCGGTTTGCGATAAACGCCTCGCTTGGGCCAGAACACACCAACGTTGCACGCGACGGGCACACAGTCCTGCCCCAGTTCTTTATACAGCGCTCCGGTTCCGGTCTTATAGGGCTTCTTCAGCCCCGGACCGACGCGGGTGCCCTGTGGGTAAATGATGAGCTGACCCGGCTCGCTACGCCCCGACTTGACGTCGGAAATCATCTTCTTGATCGCCTGAGCGCGCTTGCCGCGATTGACCGGCACGCAGCCCAGCATCAACGCATATTGGCCGACAATCGGAGCCCAGCGCAGTTCACTTTTGAAAACGAACTTGCCCGCAGGCATGGCCGAATAGATCAGGATCACATCCATAAAGGACTGGTGCTTTGGCGCGACCATGACTTCGTCGGTGGGCGGGGTGCCGCGGTATTCGACATTCAGGCCGATCATCCACCGGGCGATCCATTTCACATAGCGGCACCACAGATGCGCCGCATAACGTGCGCCCCTCCGGTCGAGCATCGCCCAAGGCAGGAACAGGATGCCCACGACGGGCATGCCGGCATACATCGCGATATTGAAGGCAAGCGACCTAATCCACTGGATAGCGTATCTCATGACTTCTCCCTGAGCGTGCGAAGCGCCGCGGACCGAGTTGCGACAAAGCCGACGATAGCGGCAAACGGGGGGACCGCGACAGCCCAAAGCCAGTCGGTGCCCTGAAATGCAATTCCGGTCAAAAACCCACCAGCGAGGTCATCGCTGGGCATCAACAGAACCGAAATCGCGCCCACGACCGCACCGACGACCGCGCCGTTAAAGGCGCGCAATGTGAACCGGCGCACGAAGGCCGACGCGATATAGGCGTCCTTTGCCCCGACAAGCCGCAGCACGCGGATCACCTGAACATTGGCGGCCAGCGCCGCACGGGCCGCGAGTGTGATCATCGCAGCCATCGAACCCGCGATCAGGATAATCGAAGCAATTGCAAGGAATCTCAGACGGTTAGCAGCCGAAATCAGCGGCGCCCGCCAGCGCGTGTGGTCGTCCAGAACCGCTCCGGGGACCTCGGCCTGCAGTCGCGCACGAAGACCGGTTGCGTCATAGCCGGTGCCGTCTTCGACAATCTCGATCAACTGGGGGATCGGCAGGGTTTCGATCGGAAGGTCGGGGCCGAACCACGGCTCTAACAGCGCGCGCTGTTCGTCCGCGGTCAAGGCGCGGGCAGAGGCGACGCCAGAGGTGGTTTCAAGCACGCGCAGCGCGGCGGCGGTCTGGGTTGCGATCTGATCTTCGGGCGCGGAAATCCTTAGGGTGGCGGTGCGGGCCAGTTCCTCGGACCAGCGGTCGGCAAGCCGTTCAGTGGCCAGCGACAGGGCCAGCGCAAAGATCGCCAAGAACGCCATCGCAGAAGCGGTGAACAGCGTGAGCCACGCGGTAAAGCCGGTCGGCGGAACGGAACGCTCTGCGTCCTTGTCACCGGCCACGGCGCGAATGAGGGGGCTGAAAAACGCCATCAGAGATCGGCCCCCGCCATGTCCAGTTTGCCACCCTTCAGGCGCAGCACGCGGCTGGCAACTTGCGATTTCGCGGCGCGGATCAGGTTCAGGTCATGCGTTGCGATCAGGATCGTCTTGCCCATCCGGTTCAGTTCGACCAGCAGTTGAAGCAGCCGCTGGGACATTTCCCAATCGATGTTTCCGGTAGGCTCGTCGGCGATGATTACCTCGGGCGACATGATCACCGCGCGGGCCAGCGCGGCGCGTTGGCGTTCGCCGCCGGACAGCTCTGGCGGGCGCTGCATCGACTGTCGTCCCAATCCGACCCAAGTCAGCAGGGACAACAGGTTTTCTTCGGCCTCGGCCACCCGACCAGAGACCGTCAGCGGCAGCGCGACATTCTCGGCCAAAGTCAAATGATCCAGAAATTGGCAATCCTGATGGACAACGCCAATCTTGCGGCGCGCTTCGGCGATCTGGTCCCTGTCGAGGTGGCGCGCGTCCTTGCCGAAAAGCCGGACGAAACCTGACGTCGCGATCAGTTCCCCGTAGCACAGTTTCAGCAGCGTGGTTTTGCCGCTGC
>JALQXR010000004.1:50527-54742 GCA_023263105.1 Marivivens sp.
AATGGAATGATCCTTCTGGCAGCTTTAGGGACAGTCCCGAAAACAGCTCTCCACCGCCGTAGTTATAGGCGACTTTCTCGAGTTCGATCACGGCTGTTCCTTCCTGCCTGTCACCGCCTCTTTTGCCCAAAACCCACAGGGAATTCAATGTCACCCCGCAGGCCGGGTTATCTATTTGCTTTGATTATGGCTTTCGCATTGTTACACACAGACAATGATTTTAAATAATCGTGGCTTGTCCATGAATTGAATGCACGATGCGGTTGACCTGTCCAAATTGCGACGCGACGTACGAAGTTCCGGATGATGTCATTCCGGAAAGCGGTCGGGATGTGCAGTGTTCCAATTGCGGCCATACGTGGTTCGAGGGTCCAAGGGTCGCAGCGGGCCGCGTGACCCCAAGACGGGCCGCGCCCGAGCCCACCCCATCCGCGCCGCAGTCAGAACCCGAACCGGTGCGTCGGACAGCCGAGGTCCCCTCTGACGATGCCGATCCCGATCAACGCGATGACGACGAAGGCTCCGGCGAAGGCGGTCCTTCGGGACGGCGCGAGCTTGATCCGCAAATCGCCGATATTCTTCGCCAAGAGGCCGAATACGAACGCCGCGCCCGCCAAAAGTCCGAAGCCGAACCGCTCCAGAGTCAGCCGGACCTAGGGCTGGACGCCGCGCAGCCGGCTCCGGCGGATCGTCACGCCGAGGAATCGCGCCGCCGCGTGGCCCGTCTAAAGGGCGAAGAGGCCCCGAAACCGGGCGAGCATGTGACCGGCGCAAGCCGCGAACGGCTGCCGGATATCGAGGAAATCAATTCGACGCTTCGGTCCAGCAGGGAAAGACGCGAACGGCCCGAGGACACCGCCCAGACCTACAGCCCGCGCCGCGCGTCGGGATATCGGCTGGGCTTTGCTTTGACGCTGTTAATTTTTGCCGCAGGTCTGCTGGCGTTTGTATTTGCCCCCCAGATCAGCGCGAAGGTGCCGCAAATCGCCCCCTATCTGGAACGCTACGTGGCAGAGGTCGACGTCGCGCGGCTGTGGCTGGACCAGCAAATTCAGACCGTGATCAAACTGATCCCCAGCGGCGAGTAAGCGGTTCAGAACCGATCCAGCAGTCGCTTTAGATACTCTAGTTCCAGCTCTGGCCGGTCCTGTTCAGACGACCTGCGGCGAAGCTCTTCCAGAAGCTCCTCGGCCCGCCGATAGACATCCGGACCCTGCAGCATGTTCTGGTCCGATCCGAATTGCCCCGTATTGCCGAATTGCCGCCCAAGGGGATCCCTGCGGGTCGGTTCGAGTTGCCCCGTCGCCGCCCCGTCCTGGTTGCCCTGCCCCGGTTCTGACCGACGGTTCTGCGCCAATGCATCGGCAAGGTTCCGCATGCCTTCTCGCAGGGCGTCGATCGCTTCGGCCTGACGGTCCAGCGCGCGTCCCAGATCCCCGTCACGCAAAGCGTCCTCGGCCCCGTCCATCGCGCCTTCGGCCTGTTCCAGCGACCGCCGCAGAGCCTCGGCCGCGTCACCGTCCAACCGTGGAAGTTCGCCGCGCTGGCGGTCCAGTTCGTCGCGAAGCGAATTCTGCCGATCCGCCAGAGTTTGGGCGCCATCCTGCTGGTTGCCGCCCTGTTCGGTGCCGCCTTGGGCCTCGCCGCCCTGGCCCTGATCGCCCTGTTGGCCGTTTTGGGTTTCCTGCCCTGGCGACTGGCCCTGACCCTGCTGGCCGCCATCGGGCTGCCCGGGCTGGCTTGGCTGTCCTTCATTGAATTGCTCTTGCAGGTCGCGGAACGCATCGTCGGACAGTTCCTGCTGGTCCCGCAGCGTGTCAGAGAGCCCTTGCATCGACCGTTCACCCGGGTTTCGGGGGCCGTCGCTGCCGTCGCCTTGGGTGATCCGCATGTTTTCCAGCAAATCATTGAGCTGCTGCATCAGTTCTTCGGCCTCGGCCATCCGGCCTTCTTCCATCAGTTCCTGAATCCGGTCCAACAGAGCGTCGAGTTCGTTCATCGAGAATTCAAAGCTGTCGGGCTGGCCCTGATCCGGTTGGTCGGTGCCGTTTTCGGACATGTCGGACTGTTCGGATAACATCCGCATGTAATCGTCGGTCGCATCCCGCAGTTCGTCCATCAGCTCTTGGATTTCTTCGGGGCTTGCGCCGTTGCGCATCGCTTCGGCCAGCCGTTCCTGCGCACGGCGCAGGCGTTCGCGCGCGTCGGCCAGCGATCCTTCTTCCAGCATCACCGCAAGATCCCACATGGCGTCGACCATTTCAGCGCGGGCGGTGTCGGTCAGGCCTTCGTCGATCTGGGATCCAAAGCGGCGCAACGCCACGGTAAGCCGCAGATAGGCGGCTTCGTCGCGGAACAGGTCTTCGGGTCGGTGCGCGACCGTGCGGAGCATGCCAAGCACGCGCGGCGCATTCTGGGCCGACCACATCAGATCGCGGCGCTGTTCGATGACCGCGCGGGCCACCGGCTGAAAGAACCGCCGCCCCGGCAATACCATCGCCACCTCGTCGGACTGGCCGGTCTGGCCAGCGGCGTCGGTGACGGTCATCTGCAGCGTCACCGGAAGGTTGGCCATGGGCTGCGTGCTCAGGTTTTCGACCAGTTGTTCGTCAAAACCCCGCCGGTCGCCGGTGATCGGCAGCGGCAGGTCAAGCAGCAGCGAGGTCTCAAAGTCCGGCTCCACCGCCAGAGCATAACGGCGGTCGATCTGCCCCAGATCCAGAGCAAAGGCAGCCTCGCCGCCGGTCACTCCGTAGTCGTCCGTCGCGGTAAAGCCTTGGCTCATTTCGCCGTCCGCGGACACATCGGGGGCCACGGCGATCGTCACGGTCGGAGGCTGGTCAGGCAGGCTCTTGACCGCCCATTCCGCTCCGCCTTCGCCACGGATCGCGATGACGCCATCGCGGGACACGGTAAAGTCCTGTTGCGCGGCTTGCTGGTCGCCGGACACCAGCCGGAGCCGCGACGACACCGTTTCGCTGAGCGTCAGCGCGCCGGTTTCGCCGTAGAGCCGGATCGTCACCTTTGACCCCACCGGAACCGCGACACTGTCAGAAGGCAGATCGGCAAGGTACAGCGACGGGCGACCGGTATAAGCGGGCGGTTCGATCCAGCCCTCCCATGCGGGGCCGGTCGCGATGGCAGAGCCTTCGGGAACAGCGCCGCCAACAGTGGCTGGCGACGACCACACAGAGCCGAAAAGGACGCCCACCGTCGCGCCAAGCAGCGCAAGGTAGCGAAGGCCATAACGGTCAACCGAGGATATCCGCAAATCTGGTCTGGCGGTCCGTGCGGCGCGGGTTCGTTCCTCCATGCGCCGAAGATGGGCGTTCCAGACCGCCTCGGACGCGGCATCGCCCTGCCCGATCCGCAGGGTATCGGCAAGGGTGGCAATCGGTCGGCCCGTCAGCATGGCATCGACGCGGGCGACGGCCTCGGACCGGTCGGGCCAGCGGAAGCTGCGATAGGCGTAGACCGCGCCCGCCGCAAAAAGCACCGCGACGATGCCTGCGTAGACCCAAAGCCCGCGCGGCGGCAGGACCGACTGGACATCGAACATCAGCGGAGCCGCGGCTGCCAGCACCACGGTCCAGATCGGCCAAAAGGCCGCGACCACGCGTTCGCCCAGCATCCCCGCCCAAGTTGCGGCGACGGGCCACTTCAGGTGTGGCAGCTGGTCGGGTTTTCGGGTCAGAACCGGTCTCCGCTATCGCTACGCTCGATATCCCCGCACGTCGGGCATCAGAGCCATTCGGGAATGGTATCGCGTGCAATCATCTCGTCATAGGTCGGGCGGGCCCGAATAACCGCGAATTGATCGCCTTTGACCAGAACCTCGGGGATCAACGGGCGAGAGTTGTATTCGCTCGACATTACCGCGCCATAGGCTCCGGCTGACCGGAAGGCGACCAGATCGCCGGCGGCCAGCGGCGGCAGCATCCGCGCCTTGGCAAAGGTGTCGCCGGATTCACAGACCGGACCGACCACGTCATAGGGGCGGTATTCGGTGCCTGCGGCGGGTTCCGTCACGGTTTCGATGTCGTGGTGCGCGTCGTACATCGCGGGGCGGATCAGGTCGTTCATCGCGCCATCAAGGATCAGGAAATCGCGGTCTTCGCCGGACTTCACATAGATGACTTTCGACACCATCAACCCCGCGTTACCCGCGATCAGACGACCCGGTTCGATTTCGATTTCGCAACCCAGATTGCCGAC
>JALQXR010000501.1 GCA_023263105.1 Marivivens sp.
GCTGCCCCTACGGTTGGCCTGCAGCCGGCCATGATTGCGTTTGCCGCCACGTCCAACACCCACCTGGCGCTGTGGGTGACCGCGGCCGAGGACCTCGCGGAGCCGCGCGACGCCTCCTCGGCCCCCCAGTACCACGACTGCCCGATGCGGGCATACCACTGGCACCCGTTCCCGGGTACCACCGCGATCAAGGATGACGCCGGCCTCTGCCTTCTGTACGTCCGGCCGTCTTCGGTTGCGGTTGCGCGGAACGTGGTCGGGGGTGTGGCATGGACGGAGGGGCCCCCCGAAACCCGCGGACCCCCTTGTGTCTGGCGCTGGCTCATGATGCCGCGCGGGATTCGCCCCACCGACCCCTCTGTCCTCGTCAAGGGCGGTTGGTGCAGTTTTTGGAACGGCTCCACCCGGGCTGAGTCCGGTGCCACGGGCACCGAGTTGTGGTGCGCATGCGAGCAGGTGTGCACGTGCCTCCTTGTCGTCATCTCGTTGCCATATGGAACCAAAGTTTGGGTGGAGCACATGGGAACGAACGCACGCACACACGCACACACACACACACACACACACACACACACACAGGAGGTTCTGACCGCGCATCAGTAGGGGTTCGCGGGCACA
>JALQXR010000502.1 GCA_023263105.1 Marivivens sp.
GTGTGTGTGTGGTGCTGCTGTGATAGGTCTATTGTCTTTGCAGGGAAACTCCGAGTGCCCGGACTGAACAGAATCCGAAGGCAACAAAGAAGAGTGCCGTGCTGCGTTTCGAAGAGGCAAGCGGGCTTTTGGGATGTTCCCAGAGATTTCTCATGGTCATCCGGCCACTGTACATGTAACTTTTTTTGATAGTGGACGTCAGTGGGGGAGTTTGGTAAAGTGCAGGTTGAGCGAACTGAGGTGAGAGGTTGTTGCTTTGCAGAGCTTTAAGAAAAGCAAAGCGGCCACCTACTGTACTCAAAAGCAAGAGAACGGCAATTTCAAAAAGTGCCTTGTGGTGTGTGTGTGTGTGTGTGTGTGTGTGTGTGTGTGTGTGTGTGTGTGTGTTTCAAAATACACACACATGCACACACATCACACAAACACCCATGCACAAGCCCGTGAGCAGGACACATAATATTCACAAAACACATGCACACACAAACACAACCCCACATCACTGCGCTTCAGTCACACACATCCTCCAGGCGCCCTCCATCATCCACAGTCAAGAGCGCCCTCTTCAGATTGAAGTACATGTGGTGCCTTCTTGCGCATGCAGACGGCAGTGATCCCAGTGA
>JALQXR010000503.1 GCA_023263105.1 Marivivens sp.
CCATCATTGCAAGCTTGTTCGCAACGCGAGGGAAGTTGATCAATTCCTTGCCAAATTGTTTGCGGTCCAGGGCATATTGCATTGAAACATCTAGCGCAGATTGTGCGACACCCACGGCACGCGCCGCTGTTTGAATGCGGGCGCTTTCGAATGTTTGCATCAGCTGTTTAAAGCCTTTGCCTTCTTCTCCGCCCAAAAGGTTCTCAGATTTTACATGGAAGTTGTCGAAACCAAGTTCGTATTCCTTCATGCCGCGATATCCCAGCACTTCAATCTCGCCACCTGTCATCCCGTCAGTTGGGAAGGGTGCTTCGTCCGTACCTGGTGTTTTTTCAGCCAAGAACATTGATAGTCCGCGGTGATCTGTGCTGTCAGGATTTGTACGCGCAAGGAGCGTCATCATATGCGTCCGTGCCGCATGCGTGATCCACGTCTTATTGCCAGTGATTTTGTAATCGCCGTTTTCATCTTTCACTGCACGTGTGCGCAATGCGCCAAGGTCAGAGCCCGTGTTTGGTTCGGTAAAGACCGCGGTTGGTAGGATTTCGCCACTTGCTAATTTTGGTAACCAATTTTCTTTTTGTTCATCCGTACCACCGCAAATGATCAATTCAGCGGCA
>JALQXR010000504.1 GCA_023263105.1 Marivivens sp.
TGTGCGCGCGCGCCGTGCGTTAATGTCTTTATGTTCCTTCACTCCATTCACAGTTGAGTCATACGCGGGGTAATCCACGCCACTGTCGATCTTACTGGAGCGTCACGTTGACATTTGACAGCACCGTCGCGCCCCCTTCACCCTGAACGTACGTATCCGCACGGTTAAACACACGGGTACGAACGACGGTGCGATGTGCCGTACGCACTTGTATGGTCAGTCGGGACCCAGGGCTGGCTGATAGCTGCATCGGTTCCTTAGATCGTACCTGCGTTGGGTGGTGGTGTGTTTGTGTGTGTGTGTGTTTGTGTGTGTGTGTGTGTGTGTGTGTGTGTGTGTGGTGGTAGGGCGTCTCTGCGCGCCGACCTGGGCCTGCGCCAGCTCCAGTGCGCCTATGGGTTTTAGGGGCGACGCGTATGGGTGTCACTGTGTGTGTGTCACTGTGTGTGTGTCACTGTGTGTGTCACTGTGTGTGTGTCACTGTGTGTGTGTCACTGTGTGTGTCACTGTGTATGTTTGGCACTGTGTATGTTTGTCACTGTGTATGTGTGTCGCTGTGTGTGTGTGTCACTGTGTATGTGTGTCCCTGTGTATGTGTGTCACTGTGTATGTGTGTCAGT
>JALQXR010000505.1 GCA_023263105.1 Marivivens sp.
GGGGGGGCCTGCCCGTGCTGCCTGGTCGATGTGAGGAGAAGCCTGCGTGCGACCGGTCTCTGGTGGCGCCGTCCCGGTCGCGGGCTGTTCGCTGCTGCCGTCGAGCACTGCCTCTTGGGGTCCGGTGGCGTCGGGCGTTCCGGCGGCGTACCCCTGGCCGGTGCCCGCTGCGCCCTCGGCAGCGCCGCTGGCGGTCGCAGGGCTATCCTTGCCCGCTTGTTCGGCGGCGAGGGGGGCGAGTCCGGCTGCGCGTCTCCGGAGGGCGCGGATGGCGTGCCGAGGTGCCTAGTGCCCGCCGGGACCTGGAAGCCCGCGAATCTCCTGTGGTGGCCTGCGTTGCAGCAGTGTCTCACTCCCCTGTTTGCCCTGAAGCAGTGCTTGCACGGCGGCAGGTCATGGGCCACGCATCTGTACGACTTGGCATTTCTGGGCCCCGCCGGTGGGCGCGCGGGGGCTGGCGCCCGAGGCCCTGGCGGCGCTTGCCGCGCCGGGGCCGCCCCCCGCCCCATCTGCGCCGGCGGTGGCATTGGTGGGGCTTGGGGCGGTCCGCGCTTGTGTGTGTGCGTGTGTGTGTGTGTGTGTGTGTGTGTGTGTGTGCATAACTTTAGGGAGGGAGACCG
>JALQXR010000506.1 GCA_023263105.1 Marivivens sp.
GAGCTCGGCCGCGACGATGACGTGCCGGCGGCGGCGGTCTTGGGCGTGTCGACGGTGTCGGCGCTTTCCTCCCGCTCCCGGTCGTCCCGGTCGTCCCGGCGCTGTTTGGCGAGGTCGACCATGGCCTGCATGTCCGCCACCGAGGTCCGCCGCGCCTCGCCGCACCGTCGCAGCACCGCCTCCTTCTCCTCCAGGACCTCGTCCAGGGCGAGCATCAGCCGCTCCGCCGACTCGACGTCAACCTCCCCGCACTCCCCCTCCTCTCCCTCGTCCTCCTCCCCAGCCTCCGCCGTGTTCGCCTTCTTCTTATTCTTTTGTCGGGCGGCACTGCTGCTGCTGCTTGTAGTGGCTATGATAGTTTTATGGCCCCTGCTGCTGCCGGGGCTGCCGACGGGCCGCGTGCTGGTGGTGGTGGTGGTGGTGGTGGTGGTGGTGGTGCTGGTGGTGGTGGTGGTTCTGTTGGTGCTGTTGGCGGCGACCGGACTCGAGATGATGGGGTCCGGTTCCGAGATGATGGGATCCAACCCTGGATCTATAAAGGTGGGGAGAGAGAACGTCCCGACGGTGCACGAAACACACCAACGCACGCTTCGAGGAGGGTGTGGGTTCTGCGGCGACCG
>JALQXR010000507.1 GCA_023263105.1 Marivivens sp.
CATGTTTTTGGTTCCGCACCTTTCGGGCGGTGCTCCACAGCGGAAAAAACTAAACCGGTAAAAAACAGAGGTTTGTAGGAGCCCCTAGTGCAATGGCACTGCCAGGGGTCCCACCAGCAGGCTCAACGGTCCGCGGCATACTGGGTGAATTGTTGGTTTAACTTGGCTCGGGTCAATCGAATGATACGGTCCTTTTTGATGTGGCGGCACGCACACCACACGCCCGCTCCGCAGGACCTCGATGGAGAGGAAGGAAGTCAGCGATGGCGATAGGGTGCACCGGGCAGCCAGGGGCATTGCCGTCGCTTCCGTCCTGGGACACCCGGGCGTACTGCGGCGACGGCCCGCGGACCGGGCCCCGGGTACGGCGAGTGTTCGGGTGCGGTGATCCCAGGTACCGTGATTAATTCGACGACGACGGTGACGAGGCCGGACCGTGGCTCATGCCCCAGACTCTGACCAACCTCAATGTGTGTGTGTGTGTGTGTGTGTGTGTGTGTGTGTGGAGGGGGGATAACGGCGACAGTTTTACGCGAGTATTGAATTTTAAAAGATTTCAGCATGTACATGTACAAGTGCGTTGCATGTACGTACACTGACGACTGTGTTCTAT
>JALQXR010000508.1 GCA_023263105.1 Marivivens sp.
AAAGATACACACATACACACCACCACCACCACGACGACCAAACGGGCCTCCAAACGGACCCGATCCGCCACGACATGCAAATTGTCCAACGTCAATAGCTTTCCTGGCACACATACACACACATGTGTACACATACACACACATACACACACAGACACACACAGGTACTCTCACACACAGAGGTACACACATACACATATGCGCACACACACATATCCACATATCCACATACACATATGTGTCACACACATACACACTCACATTCACACACACTTCAGATCCGGTCCTGCGTGGCCCACCCCGAAGGCGACGACAAGGACCTCTTCTTCTACCTTTGGACCGGTGTGTTGAGTGTGTGTGAATCTGCGCGCGCGTGTGCGCGTGTGTAAAATGACCGAAGAAATTGTTATGTTTGACGCTTGGATAGCAATAGCGTGTGCTATTTGTGTGTGCTTCGCATGTTATCGGTATGTGCGCTCGTTTACTGTGTATGTGTTTGTGTGTATGTGTGTGTATGTGTATGTGTGTGTATGTGTGTATGTATGTATGTGTGTATGTGTGTATGTGTGTCTGTGTGTATGTGTGTATGTGTGTGAATGTGTGTATGTGTGTATGT
>JALQXR010000509.1 GCA_023263105.1 Marivivens sp.
GTCGAGATCTCCTTGGCACCACCCTTCGGCACCTCCAACTTGATCTTTACTTCACTCTTGGCCTTCTTCGACTTTTTCTTTTGCTGTGAGGAGGGAACAGTAAGTAATACAGGCTCAGTGATAACCCTGCGACACGTACGACGCGTTCGACGCGTTCAACGATGCAACCGGTTCTGCAACCGGGCACAGGGTGCACATTTCTGCGACGCGTTCGACGCGTTCGACGCGTTCGACGATGCAACCGGTTCTGCAACCGGGCACAGGGTGCACAATTCTGCGACGCGTTCGACGCGTTCGACGCGTTCGACGATGCAACCGGTTTTGTAACCGGGCACTGGGTGCACATTTCTGCGACGCGTTCGACGTGTTCTACGACTCTAATCTTCCAAAACCACACAAATGCAGAATTATTAGTATTAGTCACCCCATTGCACCCATTGCACCATGTTCCAAAACCACACGAATGCAGAAAGTGTGTGTGTGTGTGTGTGTGTGTGTGTGTGTGCAAATGTAGCCCTAGAGGTATGCATACCGGTGTTATGGGGAATGGGGAATGGGGACGGGTAGGCAAATTGGTGAATGGGGGGGGAGGGTCACCCTAACCGTAACCCTAACC
>JALQXR010000050.1 GCA_023263105.1 Marivivens sp.
GATTTCGCGGTTGCGGATCTGGCTGCGGGTGTCCTGGACGAACAGGACGATCGCGCCGTCGTTCGTCCATTTGCTACCCGCAATCCGGCGCAGTCGGCGTTTGACAGGGTCGGGCAAATTGGGGGAACGCTCTGCCTCGAACCGCAGTTCGACGGCTGTCGACACCTTGTTCACGTTCTGACCGCCGGGGCCGCTGGCGCGAACGAATTGTTCGGTCAGTTCCCAGTCCTCGATCGTGATGGTGTCGTTGATGCGCATGATGTGTCCTTTGGGCCGTCATAGCGCCATCAAAGGAAAAGGGCCAATCCGGCGATGGATTGGCCCTTCGAAAGTCCCGGAGGTGATGTCGGTTAGGTACGACCCACCTGAAGTTGTCTGTCAGCCAAGGGCTGCCTTAGCTGCATACCCCCCAAGCTGTCCCGACACATCTCTCCAATCTCTTTCTCGACACTGGATCACCTCCTTTCAATGGGTTTCGCCTATCGAAAGAGTCGCACAGATATTGTGTATGTCAAACAAAAATACACAAGGAGGGGGTTACTCGGCGCTCTTCTGCAGCATTCGCCCAACCATGATGCGGAACGGAACCAGCGCCAGAAGCGCGATGGCCAGCTTGACGCCCCAGTCCGCGACGGCCAGCGAAACCCACAAAGGCGCGTCGCCAAAGCTGTTCAGGAACGGCACATCGCCCCATGCCCAGTTGATCTCTCCGTTTACGGCGTCGCTAAAGTATCCGCCCAACGTCGCCGAGAAGGCGATCGAGAAAAAGATGACGGTGTCGACGGTCGACGAAATCAGGGTCGAAACCAGCGGAGCGCGCCACCAGCTGCCGTCGCGCAGGCGATTAAAGACCGCAACGTCAAGCAGCTGAGCCACAAGGAAGGCGGTCGCCGAGCCGATTGCGACGCGGAACGGAACCGCCGCATATTCAAAGCCGTCGCCCTGCAACATGATCTGGCTGCCGATCAACGAGCAGAGGATGCCGACCACAAAACCGGCAAGGATCACGCGGCGGGCCGAGGCGGCTCCGTAAACGCGGTTCATGATGTCGGTGACCAGAAAGGCCAGCGGATAGCTGAACGCGCCCCAAGTCAGGAGGCCGTCAAGCAAGAGGAATTGCACAAGGATATTAGAGGCCACGACGATGGCGGCCATGGCGAAAACGCCAGGAAGGATACGGGTCATGTCAGGTTCCGTTTTGGCAAGGGTGCGGTGACTTGGTCCCGCCGGACCACCCGACAGGACGCGCCCCAGTAGTCCCCGCAGGCCGTTGCGTCAATGGCGGATCGAATACTCGACCAATTGTGATCTCTGCCAGACGGCAAAGTTATCGTCGGCAACCATCAGCAACCGGATCGCACCGGCCCCGTCCCGCCAGACCGCCAGACCTTCGAGGTTGCCATGCTCGCCCATCGCGGTTTCCAGTTCGACAATCCGGTTCGTGCCGTCCGCCAGCATGGACATCACGCGCGACCGGAAGCCCAGCGGCGTCACGTCCCTGAACAGGATATACAGCCGCCCGTCCGGCCCGAAATCCGCCCCGACCGGCAGGAAACTGTCGGTGCGGGGGATGTCAAAGGCGACGGACCAGCGGCCATCGTGCAGCCGCCAGACCGGAAAGGGTTGGTCATAGCGGCCCGAGCGTTCGGGCAAAGTATACAGGCTGCCATCCGGCCCTGCTGCCAGCGCCTCGAGCGAGCCGTTTTCAGCATAGCTGGCAAAGTCGGGCGGCGTGTCGATCGCTTCGGTTCCGCCTGTATTCTGCAGGGTCAAGATGCGCGCGGGGGCCTCGGTCGATAGGACCATGGTTCCGTCGGCGCGGCGTGCAAGGCCTTCGGTGTCGTTCTTGCCGCGCTCCATCGGGCGGCCATCGGGTGCAACGAACCGCATCCGCCAAACGCCGCCGACAGCGGCCCCGCCAGAGTCGCGGACGAGCGCGAGTTTGAACAGCGCGCCCCTGTCCGACAACAGCAACAGGTCGGTGCCGGTTGCGTCGGATTCGACAGCGGAAAGGCCCCCGAACAATTCGTCTGACCGGTCAAGCGTCAGCGCCCACTCTAGCCGCGCGTCCGCACGCAAGGCGGCAGGCACAATTGACAGAACAAACAGGATCAGGCGCAGGACAGGTGTGGCTTGCAAAGTGTCAGCTTCAGTTTGCCGCGATCGCGGCGCAGGTGGCAGGTAGCTCACCCATCAGAAGCGGGCCACGCGGAGGCGGCGCATTCGGGTCGGGCGGAGGTGGGTTGAGTATGTTTGCTACCCATTCCCGCGCGTCATCGCAACCGTCTCCGGGTGGAGGCGGGGCCTGATCGTCACATCCGTTCGAACCTTCGGGGCACCGTAGCCGGACGTGGAAATGATAATGGTGACCGAACCATGGGCGGACTTTGTTCAGCCACGACCGGTCGCCGGTCGCGTTTTCGCACATTTCGACCTTTGCACCGGCAAAGACAAAGATGCGTGCCACTCGGGGGTCCTGGGCCGCGCGGCGGATGATGGCTTCGTGCGCAGGGGTCCAATCGGAATTCACATAGGCGCCGTTGGCCCGCTGCATAGAGATCGACGAAAGGCTTTCGCGTGCATCACGGCTTAGCGACAGGTTCGTGGCGGGGAGCATCCAGATATCGGCATCGAGTCCGGTCTGATGGCTGGAATGTCCGGTCAGCATCGGCCCGCCACGGGGCTGGCTCATGTCCCCGATGTAAAGCCCGTTCCACCCCGGCTGAGTCGCGGCGAAGCGGCTGAGATCGGTCAGAAAATCTACGGTGACAGGCTGCGCCCAGTTGCGGTTCCGGCTCAGGCGCATGGCCTGCCACGTGGCGCCGGTCTCGGGCAGGGTGACTGCTCCTGCCTGACACCCGTTCGCATAGCCACCATAGCTGGCGGCGGCGGTCGGGGTCGGAGAAGACATATGGCCAAAGACCTCTTTGGCCACACGCGTGTCGTTCGAAGCGTTGGTCTGGCTGGCGCCGGGGGATGTGCCCGCGTCTCCTCCTCCGCAAGAGGTCAGAAGTGCGACGGCAACAAGCCCCAGCGCCAGCCGTAGCGTCATGCTCCGCGGTCTCCGTCTTTGTTGACGTAGCGCAGGAACCACAGGCCGATGATGAACAGGAAGATCACCGGCAGGAAGCCCAGCTGGTTGCTTTGCGTCAGCCACGTGAAGAGGGTGATCATCATCGGCGCAAGGAAGGCGGTCGCCTTGCCCGTCAGTGCAAAGAGGCCAAAAGCCTCGGCCGGACGTTCGGGATCGGTGTGGCGGACCATCAATGTGCGCGATGCAGAGTAGAGCGCACCGCCAGCGCCGCCGATCGTGGCGCCGCAGACATAAAAGATGATATCCGGCAGCGCCGAGCCCGCACCCAGCGGGATTCCGAAGATGGCTTCGCGCGACATAAAGACGATGACCGTACAGACGCCGATCAGGGCCCAGACGCTTATGCGGATCACGGGTTTCGGGCCCATGCGGGAATCCGCCAGACCACCCAGCCAGGTCACCACAGCCGCAGTGATCGCGCCGACGATGCCGAACACGCCAATCTGGATGATCGACCAATCCAGCACGAGCGACGCATAGACCCCGCCAAAGGCATAAAGCGCGTTCAGTGCGTCCCGATAAAGCATCGATCCGACCAGAAAGGACGCAAGGCTGCGACGTTTGATAACCGACGAAAGCGTCCGTCTGAGCTCTGCCCAGGCGCCGGACAGCGTCGATTTGGTCTTGGACACGACCGGTTCGTCCCGCACCCAAAGGAAGAACGGGATGGTGAAAACCGCGTACCAGATCGCAATGAACGGACCCACCGACCGCGTGCCTTCGCGCGTTTCGGGATCAAGCCCAAGAATTGGCGCAATGCCCAAAAGCGTCACGCCGGCGTCATTTTCGGCCAGCAACAAAAGCATGATGAACAGCGCGACAACGCCGCCCCAGTATCCGAAGGCTGCTCCTGAACCGCTGATGCGCCCGACCTCTTTCTCCGTTCCCAAAGACGGCAGGATCGCATTGGTAAAGTTCAAACCGGATTCGGCCGCGATAAATCCGATGTAGAAGATGACCAGCATCAGCATCAGATTGGTGCCGTCCGGCAAAAGCCACCACAGCGCCCAGCTGCTGCCGATATAAATCAGCGAAAAGAATACAATCCACGGCATTTTCCGCCCTGAGTTATCCGCCCAAGCGCCAAGCAGTGGCGCGGTAAGCGCGATAAACAGACCCGAAATTGTCTGGCCCGCAGACCAAAGCGACTGTGCCTGAGCATCGGCGGCCTTTTCAGTCAGGCCGCTGGCCATGAAATACTCGGTCGCGACATAGGCAAAATACGGGCCAAAGATGAACGTCAGGCCCAGCGTGTAGAAAGGCTGCTGCGCCCAATCGTAAAACATCCAGCCCCAGATACGGCGCCTTTTAGAGATTGCCATTTTTGTTGTCCCCTATCCCTGTCTCTTGATTAGACAGATTAGAGGGGCATCAGGCAAGCTGTGGTTTAGGCGGGGCCTGGGCTTGTTGTGTCTTTCGACACCATCGGGGGCCAAGGGCGCAAAGCATCCGCGGTCGACCACGCCTGAACCCATTCGGGCAGCACGGGGCGAGCGTATGGTGCGCCGAACTCCTCCATCAGCCTGTCGGGTGGCACGATACCGGACTTGCTGGTCATGGCGGACCGGATCAGGACATGTCCGGCGCAAGTGCCGTCCTTTTTCCACATGGATTGCTCCATATAGAAGAACCGGTCGTCCCATCCGGCGAGTCGCGATTTCATCGTGATCTTTTCAAAGGCGCGAATACGTTGCCGGTAGCGGACAGAGGATCCCGCGACGGTCAGTCCCCACCCTTGGCGGCGCAGGACAGAAAACAATCCACTGCGCATGCCCATCGGAATCCGACCAAGGTCATAAAGCGTCAAGGTCCGTCCGTTATTCAGTTCCCAGAAAATATCCAGATCCCAAGGCAGGCAGTAATGCGTGCTTTCGTGAATGTCGCCGGCACCCAGCTTTGGATCATTACGGTGCTTGAACAGCTGCCAGTACATACGGATGACAGGATACATGGACACAACCTCTTGAATTGGCCGCATGTAGCGTCAAGCTTACGTTAACGTCAATGATGACGTGGAGACAGGATGACATAGCGACGGGAAATTGCGGGACACCGGTTGCACGGGCCGCGTGGGCGGCTTACCTCTTGGCGCAACACTAGGAGAATTTCGATGTACGAACTCTATGAGATCCTGAAGCTTTTGCTGAACGTCGTCTTCTGGATCATGCTTGTCTACGTGATCATGGGTTGGCTGATCAGCTTCAACGTCCTGAACATGCACCAGCCGATGGTCGCGCAGTTGTGGATGGGGCTGAACCGGCTCTTGCAGCCCGTATTTGACCCGATCCGCCGCATCCTGCCCGACACCCGACCTTTGGACCTGTCGCCGCTGGTGGTGTTTCTGGGCGTCGTCATCCTGCGGGACATTCTGCTGCCAAGCCTGTTGCTGGGACGCTGACGGGTTGCCGCCCGACCCACCATGTGGGATGTGAAGGGCAGAGCAGCAACAACCCATAGGCCATTGGCATGAGCGCCGCCTCGCTTCTGCGTGACGTTTTCGGATTCGACAGTTTCCGTCCCGGGCAGCAGGACATCGTGGACGCCGTTGTGCGGGGCGAAAACACGCTTGCCATCATGCCCACCGGCGGCGGCAAGTCGCTTTGCTTTCAGCTTCCGGCGATTGTCCGCGACGGGGTGACGGTCGTGATCTCTCCGCTGATCGCGTTGATGCGCGACCAGGTGCGCGGACTGCGAGAGGCCGGCGTCGAAGCAGGGGCCCTGACCAGCGGCAACACCGAAGAAGAAACCGATCAGGTCTGGGACGCGATAAACGCGGGCCGGCTAAAGCTCTTGTACATGGCGCCCGAACGGCTGGCGGCGGGTGGCGTGTCGCAAATGTTGGGGCGGATCGGCGTCACGCTGATCGCGGTCGACGAAGCGCATTGCGTCAGCCAGTGGGGCCATGATTTCCGTCCGGACTATCTGCGCATCGGAGAACTGCGTCGCGAACTCGGCGTGCCTTTGGCGGCATTCACAGCGACCGCAGACGCCGAAACCCGCGCGGAAATCGTGGAAAAGCTGTTCGACGGCAAAGAGCCTTCGACTTTCCTGCACGGGTTCGACCGGCCGAACATCCATCTTGCGTTTTCGGTCAAGGACGCGCCGCGCAAGCAGATCCTGACCTTTGCGGCGGCCCGAAAGGGGCAGTCCGGCATCGTCTATTGCGGCACGCGCTCAAAGACCGAGGTTCTGGCCCAAGCGCTTCGCGAAGCCGGCCACAACGCCATCCATTATCACGGCGGAATGGAGGCCGAAGACCGCCGCTTGGCCGAGACCCGCTTTCAACAGGAAGACGGGCTGATCGTCGCCGCCACCGTGGCATTCGGCATGGGCATCGACAAACCGGACATCCGCTGGGTCGCCCACGCCGACCTGCCAAAGTCGATCGAGGCCTACTATCAAGAGATCGGTCGCGCCGGTCGTGACGGCGCTCCGGCCGAGACCCTGACGTTGTTCGGTCCCGACGATATCCGCTATCGCCGGACGCAGATCGACGAAGGCCTTGCTCCGCCCGAACGCCGCACCGCCGATCACGGGCGGCTGAATGCGCTATTGGGGCTGGCCGAGGCGCTGGGCTGCCGCAGGCAGGCGCTGCTGTCCTATTTCGGAGAGACGTCGGATCGCTGCGGTAATTGCGACCTGTGCGACACCCCTCCGGAAGTGTTCGACGGCACCACGCCGGTTCGGATGGCGTTGTCGGCGGCTTTGCGGACCGGAGAGACCTTTGGCGCGGGCCATCTGATCGAAATCCTGTTGGGCAGCGGCACGGAGAAAATCCGCGCAAGGGGCCATGACGCGCTTCCGACTTATGGCGTGGGTAAGGACTATGACCGCCGCCAATGGCAGGCGATTTTCCGGCAGATGATGGGTCATGATCTGCTGCGTCCCGATCCCGACCGGCACGGCGGATTGCGGATGACGGACAAGGCCCGCCCGATCCTGCGTGGCGAAGAAACGATCGACCTGCGGCGCGACACCATCCGCGCGGCAAAAGGCAGCGGACCCAAGGTCAAGATGCTGGTCACCGAAGAGGACGCCCCGCTGCTGTCGGCGCTAAAGGCCAAACGCCGCGCCTTGGCCGAAGCGGCAGGCGTTCCGGCCTATATCATTTTCAACGACCGGACGTTGATCGAAATGGCCGAAACGCGGCCCACCACGTTGGACCAGATGGCGCGGGTCGGCGGCGTCGGGGCGAAAAAGCTGGAAAGCTACGGCGACGCCTTTCTTGGCGTGATCGCAGGCGAAGTCGCCCATCTGCACCCCAGCCGCCGCAAACTGGCGGGCCGCGACGAGGGCACTCTTTATGACCGGCTGATGGCTGTGCAGGCCGACCTGATCCGCGGCTCTGATGGCACGGGCAAGCCGATGTCCTGCTCTGCGTCTGTTCTGGCAAAACTGGCAAAAGCCCATCCGCGGGATGACCGCGACGTAGAGCGCATTATCGGCCAAAGGCACGCAGAGCGCTTTGGCGCCGCGTTTCTAGAGATCTTGCGCGACGACAGTTGATCGGGGGGTTAATCGGCGGCCAGCATCGGCGCGGCGGCGACCCACCAGTCAGGACAGGCGCGCCGGATCGCGTTGGATGCGGAACGGGCGTCGGCGATCGTGCGGCAAACCCCCACGGTCGTCGCGCCGGAACCGGACATTCCCGCCCATGCCACGCCCGACTGCGCCCGCAGCGCAGCAAGCGACTCTCCGATGGCCGGTGCCACGGCGATTGCGGGGTCTTGCAAGTCATTGCGTTGCCCTGTCAGCCAACTGACGAAGTCAGAGAAATCTGCCGTTTCCGGCAAGGCTGACATCGGCGGATTGGTCCGTGACTTGAGTGCGGCAAAAACCGCGCCGGTCGGGACCGGAACGCGCGGATTCACCAACACAAGCGCGGCTTGCGGAAGCCGTCCCGCAGGTTCCAGCACCTCTCCGATCCCGGACATACGGGCGGGCGCGGGAGCCATCATGCAGACCGGCACGTCCGCCCCAAGAGCCAGCACGCGGTCATCGTCTGGCGGCAGCAACGGCAGGCCCAGCACCCCGGACACCAGCCGCAGTGTCGCGGCTGCATCGGACGACCCGCTGCCGATACCCGCGGCATGGGGCAGCGACTTTGTCAGGTGAAGGGCCACACCCTCTGACCGCCCGTGCGCGCGCAAGAGGGTCTTTGCCGCACGCAGAACAAGGTTACTGTCGTCGGTCGGAACGCCGTTGGAAAAGGGGCCGGAAACGGTCAGGCTGCACCGGTCGTCGGGGGCCGCATCGATCCGGTCGCAAATCCCCGCAAAGACCACAAGGCTGTCCAGCAAATGATATCCGTCCGGCCGCCTGCCGGTGATGTGCAGCGTCAGATTGACCTTTGCCGGCGCATCAATTCCCGTCACGCGCTGCTCCGAGTGGTGCCGCGCCTTCTTCTTGCAGCACGACGTCCAGACCGACCTGAAGCTTGCGCCGGATACGGGCGGCTTCGGCGTCGTCGGGTCCAAAGGACAACGCGCGCTGCCATTGGAACCTTGCTTCGTTCTGGCGGCCGACGGCCCAGAACACATCGCCCAGATGGTCGTTGACGATGGGGTCGACGGGCTCTAGCTCGGCTGCGCGCTCCATGTGAGGCACGGCCTCTTGATATCGTCCCAGCCGGTAAAGCACCCAACCCAGACTGTCGATGATCGCGCCGTTTTCGGGCTCTCGGGCGGCGGCTTCCTGAATCATGTCCAGCGCCTCGTCTAGGTTGGTCTGCATTTCGACCAGCGAATACCCAAGGTAGTTCAGCACCGACGGCTCGCCCGGGCGCAGGTCCAAAGCCTTGCGGAAATCGGCCTCGGCGGGGGGCCAGTCGCCCAGCCGTTCAAAGGTGATCCCGCGCATGTAGAAGATGTACCACTTTACCGGATCGTCATCCGCATAAAGGTCCAAAGCCGCGGTATACGCCGCGTTCGCGCCCTGCATGTCCCCCGCGCGGCGAAGCGTGTCACCCAACGTGGCCTGCACCAGAGGGATGGTCCCCTGATTTCGCGACAGCGCCTGAATGACTTCGACCGCGGCGTCCATCCGGTTGGCTGCGGTCAGGGCCCCGACGCGGCCCAGTTCGGCTTCATAGTAATTCGGGTTGTCGGCGGGCACGCGTGCAAAGGTCGAATTGGCGATGTCATATTGACCCATTTCCGTCAGCATCTGGCCCGACAGAATGATCGCATCGGCATGGTCGGGGCGGGCGGCCTCGGCGGCGCGGGCATAGTACAGCACGATGCCTTGGTCCGCGTCGGGCCCAAGCGCGACGGCGACGGAATACAGGACCTCGGCCATGCCGTCCGCCACGCTGTTCGCGAACGAATAGGGGATACGTTCGCCTGCGGTGAGCCGCGCCAGAAGCCCGTCGACGGCGGGGTCGGGGTCGGCGCCAAAGACGTCACGCAGCATGGCGACCGCGTCAGCGTTCCGGTCCAGCTGGCTTAGCACCTCGGCATGGGCAAGCGCGGAGCGGCGGGTCCGCTGCATCCCTTCGCTGGCGGGCAGCGAAAAGATCGCATCGGCGCTTTCAAAGTCGCCAACCGACGCCAGCGCCAGTGCCTTGTGATAAAGCCCGAATGCTTTCAGACCGGGCGCGGCGACGATGTCGTCGAACCGTTCGATGGCGCGGCCCATATCTCCGCTGCCCAGAGACGCCCAAGCCTGCGCCAGCCCGTCGATCAAGGGGCCGACAGTCCGGCCCGCCGCAAGCAGGTCGAAAATCGCCTGCCAGTCGCTCCGTCGCGTGGCATCCACCAAGAGGACAAGGTTCGCGTTGCCGCTGGGGTTGCCCAGTTCGACTTGCCTCAGGGCCAGCGGCGCGGCGTTGTCGATGTCGCCCAGCGACAGATATGACGTCAGCGCGCTTTCGATCAGGCCACGGTTTTCCGGATCGCCTTCGAGCGCGCGGCTGAAGTATTGGGCGGCGGCGGCATAGTCGCTGTCGAATCCGGCCTGCCGCGCCGCAAGGTACAGCCCCGCGTCTGCTTCTGCCGTCGCGGAAAGGGGCAGGGCTGAAAATAGGATCGCAGCGAAAGCTGCAGCGCGGATCGGGCGAATGGTCACGGGGCAAGAAATCCTTTGGTCGGTCGGGGACGCATCCCCTTTGGGGCATCGTATGGGACGCAAAGGGTCCCTGCAATTGCGGCAAGACGGAACCACCCCGCCTATGAAAACAAAAGAGGCTCCGAAGAGCCTCTTTCCATTCACATTTTCGCGCGGACTACATGTTGGGGTAGTTCGGGCCGTCGCCGCCCTGCGGAACCGTCCAGGTGATGTTCTGGCTGGGGTCCTTGATATCGCAGGTTTTGCAGTGCACGCAGTTCTGGAAATTGATGACAAAGCGCGGGTCTTTGCCGTCTTCGGTCACGACTTCGTAGACGCCGGCGGGGCAATAGCGCTGCGCGGGTTCGTCGAACTTCGGCAGGTTGACCTTGATCGGCGTTTCCGAATTTGCCAGCCGCAGGTGGGCGGGCTGGCTTTCTTCGTGGTTTGTCATCGAAAAGCTGACGTTGGTCAGGCGGTCAAAGGACAGCTTGCCGTCGGGCTTGGGATAGTCGATCGGCTTATGCTTGGATGCCTCTTCGGTGGCAGCGGCGTCGGATTTGCCGTGCTTCAGCGTGCCGAAAAGCGACAGGCCAAAGAGGTTGTTGGTCCACATGTCAAACCCGCCGACCGCAAGCGAGGCCAAAAGCCCGAACCGCGACCACAGAGGCTTGACGTTGCGCACGCGGCGCAGGTCCTTGCCGATGGCGCCGTTGCGCACAGCCGCTTCGTAGCCGTCAAGCAGGTCGCCGCCGCGTCCTGCCGCGATCGCCTTGGCTGCGGCCTCGGCCGCGGCGATGCCCGACAGCATGGCGTTGTGGTTGCCCTTGATCCGGGGAACGTTGACCATGCCCGCCGAACACCCCAGCAGCGCGCCACCCGGGAATTCGAGCTTTGGCATCGACTGGTAGCCGCCTTCGGTGATGGCACGGGCCCCGTATGCGACGCGCTTTCCGCCCTTTAGCAGATCGGCGACCATCGGGTGATGCTTGAACCGCTGGAATTCCATATAGGGGAACAGATGCGGGTTCTTATAGTTCAGGTGGACGACGAAGCCCACGTAAACCTGATTATTATCAAGGTGATAGATAAACGAGCCGCCGCCCGCATTTCCACCCAGCGGCCAGCCCATCGTGTGGGTGACGGTGCCTAGGCGGTGCTTGGCCGGATCGATTTCCCAGATTTCCTTCATGCCGACGCCGTATTTCTGGACGTCCGAGTCCGCGTCGAGGCTGAATTTCGCGATCACCTCTTTCGAGAGCGATCCGCGCACTCCTTCCGACAGGAACACATATTTGCCGTGCAGCTCCATGCCCGGTTCATAGTTCGGGCCGGGGGTGCCGTCAGGCTCTTTGCCGAATTCGCCCGCGACGACGCCTTTGACTTCGCCGTTGTCGCCATAAACCAGTTCAGAGCACGACATCCCCGGAAAGATCTCGACGCCCAGCGCTTCGGCCTGCTCCGCCATCCAGCGGCAGACGTTGCCCATCGACACGATGTAATTGCCGTGGTTGTTCATCAGCGGCGGCATGGCGACATTGGGGATGCGCAGCGCGCCGGCTTCGCCCAGCATGTAAAAGTTGTCCTCTTTCACCGGAACGGTGATCGGGGCGCCTTTGGCCTTCCAGTCGGGGATCAGCGCGTCAATGCCCGAGGTGTCCAGAACCGCGCCCGACAGGATGTGCGCGCCGACTTCGGACCCCTTTTCCAGCACCACCACATTCAGGTCGGCGTCGATTTGCTTTAGCCGGATCGCAGCAGACAGGCCCGCCGGACCCGCACCAACGATCACCACGTCATATTCCATCGCTTCGCGTTCAATCGCCGTCATAATGATCCTCTTCTGATGCCGTTGGCAGAGTAATTTTGTTGCGTTCCGCGTTACATGAAGGCGGCGGCTACTTCAATGATCAAGCCGCAAATCCACCCGTGACGAGGCGTCGTTTCGGGTCGCGCGGCGCTTTAGCAACCACCAGACCTAGCCGACGATCAGGATCGACGCATAGCCGTCCACCGCGTAGTGCCAGCCAAAGTGGACCGACAACACCAGAAAGATCACCACCAACGCGGTCCCCAACGGCCACGTCCACCGCCAGCGTTCACCAAGATAAAGCGCCCAAAGCATCACCATCGCGATATGGATGCTGGGAAACGCCGATATCCCCGAACCGGCGGACTGCCCGCGGCGATTATAGACAGTCCAAAGGTGCTCTTGGACAAGCCCTACGGGACTGTCGGCAATCCCATTGCGCGACATCGCGCGGTGAAGGGCGGTGAAACGTTCGCTGTCATGCAGGCGGTCGTAATACACAGGGCCCGCTGACATCAGGGCCAGAGCCATAACACTGCCAAGCACGACCCAGATCATGACATATAGTCGAAGGAACCGCGCCTTGCGCTCTTCCGAGTCGTCAAACAGCACCAGTACCATCGGCATATACATCGCGGGCACCACCCACAGACCCATGTAAATGCTTTCCCCTAGACCCACCGGAATCCAGTCCGCCACGGCGTGGGTGATCCGCCATGGGGCTTGGCCAAAACCCAGAACCCGGTCGATATCCGCCAGCATCGGATCGGCCCAGAAATGGACGGCACGCGGCAGCGTCGTCTTCACAAGCGTGAAGGTCAGAAAAAGCACGTTACAGGCCAGCAGAGTGACCACGCCGACCTTGACCCGCCCCATCAACTTTTGCCGGTCCGAGACCGCCAGCAGGCCCACAAAAAGGACCACGATCCACAATGCTTTCTGTCCGAAAAACACAAAGGCGTCGGGGATAGACCAGAGCATCGTGGAAATCGCGCTCCTTGGGTGGTCCCGAAAAATCGCAACAAACAATAGCCCCGCGACAAATTACAGCGCGACGCTCAGAAAAAAGAACTTCATTGATCCAATCACTAAGTCATCTGCTAATAATTGCCACTGTAGCCATGGCGGTCACACCGCGCTATTGACTTTGACCTCCCTAGGCGGGTTAACAACGACCGATTGAAGCAGATGCCGGATGGAATGACGGATGGAAAAGATTCCGCTCACACGTGTGGGATACGACAAAATCGAGGCCGAGCTTAAGCAGCTCAAATCCGTGGAACGTCCCGCGATCATTCAGGCTATTTCAGAGGCGCGCGAACACGGCGACCTGTCCGAAAACGCCGAGTATCACTCTGCCAAGGAAAAGCAGTCCTTCATCGAGGGACGCATCAAAGAGCTGGAAGGCGTGATGTCTCTGGCCGATGTGATCGACACGACCAAGCTGTCCGGCACCGTCAAATTTGGCGCCACGGTCGGGCTGGTGGACGAAGAAACGGACGAAGAGAAGACCTATCAGATCGTTGGCGAATACGAGGCCGACATCGAAAACGGCCGGCTCAACATCAAGTCTCCGCTCGCCCGCGCCTTGATCGGCAAGAACGCCGGCGACAGTGTCGAAGTGCGCACCCCCGGCGGGCAGCGCAGCTATGAAATCCTGACGATCACCTACAAGTAATTCCCAGTTCTTCGCGCGAGGCGCGTAAATGACCGACAGCGACACCAGAAAAGAAAGAGGCATCGGGGTAAATGCCAAGCCCGACGAGCCTTCGCTGTCGTCGACCGAGGTTGTCGCCGCCTCGGTCAGTCTGATCTGGCTATTGTTGTGCGGCGGCTATTTCCTGTTTCTGGGCTCGGCCGCCGAAGCCGATGGCTCCGATGCAGTCGATTCCCTGCGATTTGTCATGACTTTGCTTGCGGTCTTTATGCCGGTGGCGCTGATTTGGGTCGCTGCCGCCGCCGCACGGTCGTCCCGTATCGTCCGAGAGGAATCGCGCCGGTTGCAAATCGCGATCGACGCGTTGCGCCAGACCTATATCGCTGACCGGCAGGGGCGCGGCAGTGCTGTCAGTTCGTCGACGGTCGAAAAAAAGCTGAACGAAATCGCGCATATGGCGCGGCTTACCGAATCCCGGCTTGCCACCTTTTCGACCAGCCGACTGGCACCCGCACCGCAATCCGGATCGGGCGGGATGTCGGCCCCGCCGCCTCCGGCCACCCTGCTGGGGGATGACCAGCCGGCGCTTGCCTTGGGCACCAATGTCGAAGAGGTGCTGCCCCCGCTTGGACGTGGCGAATTGATCCGCGCGCTGAACTTTCCCGACACCGACAAGGACGAAGAAGGGTTCTCGGCGCTGCGTCGGGCGTTGCGGGACCATCAGGCCAAGCAGCTGATCCACGCCAGTCAGGACGTTTTGACGCTCCTGAGTCAGGACGGAATCTATATGGACGATATGCGCC
>JALQXR010000510.1 GCA_023263105.1 Marivivens sp.
TTCAGTTTTGTTAGCATAAAGATTTGAAAAAATGAAAATTTACAAAAAAATGTTGTTACCATAATTTTTTTTATAAAATTTTTGAAAAATTTTGGACCTTTGAAAATACTACATTTGACTACATAAAAAACGAAAAAAAACGAAAAATTATTTTTTATAAAATTTTAAAATGTAATATCTATTTACAAAAAAATCATTATACTTAATTTTTGTTATGCAACATCAAAAATACTACAAAATACTACAAAAAAACGAAAAAAAACGAAAATTTTACAAAAAAATACTACAAAATACTACATTTTGACTACATAAAAAAACGAAAAACTTATGTTTTATATTTATATTTTGATTTTTATTACGAATAAACATAATAATTATTTTTAATTAACTTTAAAATTTATCATGTAAAATAAAATATTATAAAAAAACGAAAAAAAACGAAAAAAACGAAAATTTAAATATTATAATATAAATAAATATTTATAATATAATATACTACAAATGACTACAGAAAAAACGAAAAAAAACGAAATAAATTATTATTGTAAAACTTGTAACTATGTGTCATTTAAAAAAACAGATTATAATAGGCATTTATTGACATCTAAACATTTA
>JALQXR010000511.1 GCA_023263105.1 Marivivens sp.
CGTGTGTGTGTGCGTGTGTGTGTACGTGTGCTTGTTTACGTGTACGCGCGTGTAAGTGTGTACTCTGCAGTGGCTACGGAAGTAAGCACTTACACGCAACACGCTCTCGCATGTGTCTAAGGGCGTGCGCGAGCGTTGTAGCATGCCTTGTGTGTGTGTGTGTGTGTGTGTGTGTGTGTGTGTGTGTGTGTGTTGATTGCCGCGTGCTTGTGCATGTATCTATATGAGAAAGAGAGAGAGTGTGTGTGTGGTACTATGTATATAGAGCATGTGGGCGTAGACCACATGTCACGATCTCTGTACATACGTATATAGCGACACATCATACATATATTCATATGCACATACATATGCATGTAGAGCGAGCGGACGTAGACCACATGTCACGAGACGCGCGCTTCGAGCGCGCTGTCGCACCGTGCCTTGCGGCAGGTGTGCATGCACGCCAGTCTTGAGATCAAGGCTGCGCGTCGGCAGCGGCAAGCTCAGCCCGGCGACGCTTGCAGTCCTTACAGGCGCTCCTCTCGCGGCGATGGGCGCAGATGGAGGCGCCCCCGCAGTCCTTGCAGGCGCTCCTGCGGCGGTTATGCTGGCAGATGCTCGCGCC
>JALQXR010000512.1 GCA_023263105.1 Marivivens sp.
TTCTGTGTCAGAAAGGCAAACCACTCGTCTTGCGTCAGATGCATTGCCCCAGGCAGCAGGGCAAGCCCCGCATTGAGATCTTCGAATTTGAGGCCCCCGGACTTTTCAACGTTTAATGTGTCGTAGATGGTGTCGATCCTGTCGTTGAGGTCCGCATTGTCCTCGAAACAAGTCAGTGTCCCAAACAGCGGGCCTAGGACACCCGTTGTCTTGGTTTTGCTCTCTTCTATGGACGCCAGCTGCGCGTTCTCTTTTCTCTCTCGATCCATTGACGAGAGCAACTCGTCCAGCAGCACCTGCCCGGTGGAAAGCACGTGAGCTTTGTCATCCAGACATGCAATCGCACAAAGCAGGGCGCCAACGACCGCGCACCCATACGCACTTGAGCGCGCGCGAACCCATCACTCATCCACCCACACCCACGCGCACACACACACATGCATACACACACACACACACACACACACACACACACACACACACACACACACATGAGGGGCGAATATGTACCGCAACTACGACATTGATCAGCACAACTGATGAGATGAGGATGTAAGTGATGAAGAAGACAGCGACAGCGTGGTCGGTCTCCCCTTGCACGGAAAAGATGCTG
>JALQXR010000513.1 GCA_023263105.1 Marivivens sp.
GTGTGTGTGTGTGTGTGTGTGTGTGTGTGTGTGTGTGTGTGTGTGTGTGTGTGTGTGTGTGTGTGTGTGTGTGTGTGTGCATAACTTTGGAGAGGGAGACCGACTGTATCTGTGTATGAGTTGGCGTGCTGGCACCTATGATTGGTGCGCTATGCCCGCTAACCCCTACCGATATCGCGGGCAGAACCTCTGACTAGGCCCACCTAAGTTGCCTCGGATGATGCCCTACCATGCTGCCCGGGGGGGGGGAGGAGTAGCTGGCGCGCGACGCGTGTTGGTGGTCGTGGTGCGGCCGGCGGGTGCGCCGGTGCTGCGGCTGGCTGGGCCACCACAGCTGCCTGGGACTGGCGTCTGCGTTTTGGGCTGGGTGGAGTCAGGTGCGCTGGTGGTGTCCCCCTTGCTGGTCCCCGTGGGGCTGGCGGTGCTGCCGCCGGTTGCCTCTGGACTCTGGCGCGCTTGGCTGGCCGCGGCGGCGGCGAGTGGTCCTGCGTGGCCCCTGGTGCTGGATGGGGTGGAGCCGGGGCTGCCCTCCCTGGCCACCCCGTGTGTGTGTGTGTGTGTGTGTGTGTGTGTGTGTGTGTGTGTGTGTGTGTGTGTGTGTGTGTGTGAATG
>JALQXR010000514.1 GCA_023263105.1 Marivivens sp.
CTCCGCAGCCCTCCGCAGCCCGTGCGCGCGGCCGCGGCGGGTGCAGCGCACTTGCATGTGCGTGTGCGCGCGTCTGCTGGAGTCTAGGGGAGAAGAGGGGGTTGGGGGCGGGGGGTGATGCCCGGACGGCGGGGTTGACGCGAGAGTCGAAGGAGCCGAGCGGGACGTTGTGTGTCGTGTAGACGCTTAAGCCGACGCGCGGCTGCGCACGCGCACACAGAGCGGTGCCTCGAGCAGGCCAGGGGGGTGCAAAGGTGCGCCGGGATCAAGCAAGGTCCATGTAGGCGGCCCATGCAAGGGCGTCACTTTGGATGCACGGGCTGCGGACAGAATGATGAGCCTATGCAAGTGAGCTGGGAGGACTCCGCCAAGGATGGCGGCTGGTGCGGGGTAACTACCTCGGACAGGTCCGACGTAAGGATGCGCTCGTACCCGTTATTGTCTCGCACGTCCAATCTAAATATCTGCGCAATGCCACGCAGCACAGCGTATTCAACTTAGTCGATAGACAATGAGCGCGCCAACAGCCGCAGGCCCTGCACGTCGTCCTACTATTCGCGACACATGCAGCCGTCGCGTGCGCTGTGCCGTTGCAGCGAATCGCCAGTCAG
>JALQXR010000516.1 GCA_023263105.1 Marivivens sp.
CACACACCTGCACAGGCATGGCGAACTCGGCGTCGCACTTGGTCAGCGCCAGGACCTGTGTGTGTACGTTTGGGCAGATTTACACACATGCAACGACACCACTCCCCCAGGTTATTATACACGGCGGCGGAGTCCCAGGAGGGCGGGGCTGGTGTCTCGTGGGAGGGGGGGAAACCACCACCAACCCACCACCACCACCACCACCACCACCACCAACCCACTACCACCATCACGCGCACCACGGGCTTGCCCTTGAGGTGCTCGTGCCGCAGCATATCGAAGAACAGCGTACAGGCCTTTAAGGAGGTGTGTGTGCGTGACACGTGTGTGTGTGTGTGTGTGTGTGTGTGTGTGTGTTTGTGGTGGGGGTGGGGTGGTAGAGGTTGCACGGTTGGACATTAGTGGCCATTGTTGTTGTTGTTGTTGTTGTGTGTGCTCGTATGACCTGCCCGGCCTGGCCGCGGTTGGCGAGGTCGACGACGAAGACCACCGCGACACACTTGCCGTAGTAGTCGGGCCACGTACTTATCATCGGACCCCCGATCTCCATCAGCAGCAACTGGCCAGGGTTGTCCGGGTCAACAAGGTCATCAGGGTCACATCAGGGTC
>JALQXR010000518.1 GCA_023263105.1 Marivivens sp.
GTGTGTCTGTGTGTGTTTGTGTGTGTATGTGTGTACACATATGTGTGTGTGTCGTGAGTGTGCGTGTGTTTGTGTGTGCGTATGTGTGCGCGTATGTGTGTGTTTGTGTTTGTGAGGCTGGACAGGACCACACACACACACAAACACACACACGTCCACACACACGAACATGCACACACACAAACACAAACACACGTACATGTACACGTACATGCACACATCCACACGTACATGCAAACCCGCACACCCACAAATGCACACACACACATACACACACACAAACGACACACACACAAACGACCACACACACGTACGTGCACACAGCCACACGTATATGCACACGCACACACACACGCACACACACGGGACACATGGTCACACATGACTCAAAGGATTGTGGGTGGTCGAAGTTGACTACCTGGGTTGGGACGAGTTGCAGGTGGTCCACGTACGAGCGCCACGACTATTCCATGAAGCAGCAGGAGCTGTGATGCTATGAAGTGTGTTTGGACTTTTCGAGATCGATCTCTAAACCTGCAGTTGTATGTATGACAGGTGGGGCGGTTGGGAGAAGGGAGTGACCCAGATGTTTGTAGTTACAC
>JALQXR010000519.1:0-291 GCA_023263105.1 Marivivens sp.
ACAACAAGTGCCGCCAACTACCACCAGCCACCGCCGGGACCGACCTCTGAGGAACTCCAAGCGCGCACGAAGGATCCGACTGAGAGTGTACTGGAACGGGATGCCAAACATGATGACGCAGCGCCCATAATGCCTGCCCAAGGGGAGAGGTCAATACATCCGGTTAGGGTGGATGGTGGTGGTGGTGGTGGTGGTGGTGGTGGTGGGACCTGTCGAAGTCGACGCCCTCGGCCACTTTTCCTCGTGCGACGGAGAGGAAAATGGCCCCCCGCCCCGCATCGCACGCCTAGC
>JALQXR010000519.1:301-602 GCA_023263105.1 Marivivens sp.
GAATCTCTCTCCAGGCGGTCTACGCGGCAGCTGGACCGAGGCGGAAAAAAAGGAAATGGACAGGAAAAGGGGATGGTCGCACCCGTTTAAAGTTCTGCAGAGCCATCGTGGTCTCGACGATGTCTTTCGTCTCGATAAACACCAGCTTCTTCTCGAGGATCTGGGACAAAATCGACGGCTCCCCGAGCTCATCCCTGTGCAGTGTGCGTGGTGCGTTCGAACCCTCGTGTGACCGTGTCGCCTGTGTGGAGCCTCTGCGTGTGTGCTTGTGCCCTACCACGAAGACACCGTCTCCTCGAGG
>JALQXR010000051.1 GCA_023263105.1 Marivivens sp.
GCGATTTGATCTCGATCGGGCGGTGGCCAAGGTATTGCTCGGACAGCAGGTCCATGCCGTGGTTATGCAGCCCCGCGTTCATCGCGTAGCTCATCAACATCGTGTCGTCGATCGGAGCGACGTCGACGCCGTAACGGGCAAATATCTTGGCGTCATATTTCATGTTCTGCCCGATCTTGAGGATCGCGTCGTCCTCTAACACGGGCCGCAGCATATCCAGCGCCTGCTCCAGCGGCATTTGCCCGTCGGCCAGACTGTCCGAACCGAACAGGTCCGACGTCGCGCCCGCCTTATGGAGCAGCGGGATGTAGCATGCCTGACCGCCTTCGACGCTCAGGGATATTCCCACCAACTCTGCCTGCATTTCATCCAGCGAGGTCGTCTCGGTGTCCACGGCGACATAGCCACGGTCGCGGATGCGGTCGATCCAGACCTGAAGTCCGGCGGCGTCCTTCACCCATTCATAGGCATCGTGGTCGAACGGCACCGCGACCGGCGCTTCGGGTCCCTGATTTGGGTCCGCGCCCTGCGGGGTCGTGTCCATGATAGCCGGAGGTTCGACCCCCAGCTTGTCGGCGATCCGCTTGACGATGGTGCGGAACTCCATCTCGGCCAGAAAGCCGAACAGGGTGTCGGGATCGGGGTCGCGGACTTCGAGGTCATCAAGCGTGAAATCAAGCGGCGTATCGCAGTCCAGCGACACCAGCCGCTTTGACAGTTCGATCTGTTCGCGGTTCTCGATCAGGGTCTGGCGGCGCTTGGGCTGGGGGATCTCGCCGGCGCGATCCAGCAGGTCTTCGAGGCTGCCGAATTCGTTGATCAACAGCGCGGCGGTCTTGATCCCGATGCCGGGCGCGCCGGGCACGTTGTCGACCGCGTCCCCCGCCAGCGCCTGCACATCGACGACCCGATCCGGCGACACGCCGAATTTTTCAAAGACGCCGTCGTTGTCGATCCGTTTGTTCTTCATCGGGTCCAGCATTTCGACGCCGCCGCCCACAAGCTGCATAAGGTCCTTGTCCGACGACACGATGGTCACCCTGCCGCCCGCATCGCGCGCATGACAGGCCAGCGTCGCGATGATGTCGTCGGCTTCGAAACCTTCGATTTCCTTGCAGGCGATATTGAACGCCCGCGTCGCATCGCGGGTCAGCGGGAACTGCGGGATCAGGTCTTCGGGTGCGGGGGGGCGGTTGGCTTTGTATTTGTCATAAAGGTCATTGCGGAACGACCGGCCGGAATAGTCGAAAATCACCGCAACATGGGTTGCTGCATCGGCTCCGGTGTTTCCTTCGACATAGCGCTGCAGCATGCTGACAAAGCCGCTCACGGCGCCGACGGGCAGCCCGTCGGATTTACGGGTCAGCGGCGGCAATGCGTGATAGGCGCGGAAAATGAACGCCGAGCCGTCGATCAGGTGGAGGTGATGCCCCTTACCGAAAGTTCCCACGTCGCGCGCCCCCTGCTGCTGGTCTGATTGACCCGCTTGTCGCACGTTCGGCCCCGCGCTTCCAGACGGCAATGGTCCAGAGGCCGAAGGTTTCGGTCGGTTCTAAGGGATAGGGTCCGCCCGATCAGTGGGCGTCTTCGGCCTCTTCGCCCATCACGAAGCGGCAGTCGCAATAGGGACACTCGACCCAGCCCATGTCATGGGGGATCGACAGCCAGACCCGCGGGTGGCCCAAGGCACCTTCGCCGCCATCACAGGCGACACGCCATTTGTTGACGATCTTGGTTTCGGGGGCAGGAATGGTCATCTGCAAGCCTATCGTTGTGTTGCCGCGGGCGTCGCTCCGCTTTAGATCGGGATGGAGTGTAAAGCAACCCAAGTCCCCGACAAGCCGGAAAGCCAGCGATGTCCCAGAATGCAATCGAAATCGAAGGTCTGACCAAGACCTACCGCGCAACCCGCCGCACCGACGCCAAAGAGGCGTTGAAAGGCGTCGATCTGAATATTCCTCGGGGCTCGATTTTCGGGCTGCTCGGACCGAACGGAGCGGGGAAATCCACGCTCATCAACATCCTTGCGGGTCTGGTGGTAAAGACCTCGGGCCGGGTGAATATCTGGGGCTTCGATCAGGATGTGAACCCGCGCCAGAGCCGCGCGTCGATCGGGATCATGCCGCAGGAGCCGAACCTGGATCCGTTCTTTACCCCGCGCCAAAGTCTCGAAGTGCAGGCCGGTCTTTATGGCGTGCCGACGTCACAGCGCCGCACGGCCGAGATCCTTGAACTGATCGGGCTGACCGACAAGGCTGACGCCTATGCAAGGTCGCTGTCCGGCGGGATGCGGCGGCGGCTTTTGCTGGGGAAGGCGCTGGTGCACAGCCCCCGCATCCTTGTGCTGGACGAACCGACCGCAGGTGTGGACATCGAACTGCGCAACATGCTGTGGCAGAACGTCCGGCGGCTGAACGACGACGGGATGACCATCATTCTGACGACCCACTATCTGGAAGAAGCCGAAGCGATGTGCGACGAGATCGCGATCATCAACCACGGGCAGGTTATCACTCGCGATACCACCGCCAGCCTGCTGGGCCGCATCGACCAGAAAACGATGGTGATCCAGCCCGATGGCGCCGCCGACCTGCCTGCCCTGCCGCGCGGCGTCACCGGCGAAAAGCGGCCCGACGGCGCGCTGGTTTTTGCCTACAAGACCGCCGACACACCGGCCGAGTCGATCCTTGCCGCCGTGCGGGACGCGGGCATCACGATCAAGGACGTAAAGACCGAAGAGGCCGACCTAGAGGACGTGTTCCTGTCCCTGACGTCGTCAGCCGCGCGGTAGCATCGGCCCAAGAACGCGGCCACCCAGAATATGCAGGTGGAAATGCGGCACGTCCTGCACCCCGTGTTTGCGGGTGTTGGCGATGGCGCGGAACCCGTCTTCGACACCGGCGATCCGGCAGACCTCGGCCACGGCCAGCATAAAGCCTGCCTGCTCTTCGGCGCTGGCATCGCGGGCAAAATGGTCAAAGCTGACATAGGCGCCCTTTGGGATGATCAGCACGTGAACGGGCGCTTGCGGCGCGATGTCATGAAACGCCAGCGCGTGGTCGTTTTCATAGACGGTCTTGTTCGGGATTTCGCCACGCAGGATGCGCGCGAAGATGTTCTGGGGATCGTAGTCGAATGTCATGTCGGCCCTTAGTCCACAAATAGATAGTCGGTTCCCGCCACCTTAGTGGCAACCTCATCGCTGATCGAGAAGAAGTCGCGCAGCACATCCGCCTTTGCCCTGATCGAATCGTGTTCGCGCAGGCGGTAGACGTTGGCAAATCCTGCGTCGCCGATCCGTTCGCTTTCCAGCCCGATATCGCGCCGAAGCGTCGGCAGGAGTCGCGCCGCCGCCTCGGGCGACGTGTTGGCCCCCGCCAGCCCGACACGTTGCGCATGGCCGATCAGGTAGTCGTCGGACATGTCACATTCGACCTCCAGCAGCTTTGTGCGCGACCGGTCGGCAAAAAAGTCCGACATCAGGTCAATCGACGCCGTATCGAGGCAGATCACCAGCCGTCCGGTATCGTAATAGTCAAACAGCATCCGGATCAGCGCGCGACGGTGCCGCGTCCGCTTGGCCAGCGTCGCCTGAATGCCGCCCAGATCGGGCAGGGCGGTATCCTCTTCGTTAAAGAGGTAGTCGATCGCGGGCACGTCTTCAAAGTGCTTCAACACCCCCAAGAGCCGCTTTGCCACGTGCCACTTTTTGCATGCGACGATCAACAGTTCGCGGTCGCGGCCCAGCGTCGTTTCGCTTTCCCAGAAACGCGGCGCAAAGCGGTGTCCGACGCGGCCCTTGCTGGTCAGGAAGCCAAACAGGCTGCGCCCCTCGTCCGAAATCGCAAAGTTGTTCCGGTCAGAGGCCCAAAGCCTCCCCAGCCGCTTGCGCAGCTCTTTTGCCTCGGGGCTGACCTTTCGGGCAAAAAGAGCGCCCTGCCCCAGCAAAAGGTCATAGTGATCGTTGTAGAACGTCACCGGATATCCGTAGTCGGTGAACATCAGAAAGGTCAGCGACCGCGACCGGATCTCTCGTCCCGGGACCAGATGGCGGACCAGAGTCTGGAAAAACGTTTCGTCCGGAATCCACGTCCGGCGGAAGAAATCGACCACATCCTTGCGCGCGTCGACAAAATCGATGACCCGTTCGACAGTCTGTCGGCGCAGACACCACCACTGGCTGCCGATCTGGATTTGCAGGTCCGCCGGAATCGCGCGCTTCAGGCCCAGCTTTCGCTGCAGCCCGAGCGACAGGTAATACCATCGTTTGTTGGAGCGTTCGTTGAACCAGTGACGGTAGATCAGCCGCTCTTCCTTGATGCCGGTCTTGATCCAGTCGCTTTCGAAAAAATCGAAACTTTCGATGAAATCGGCTTCGTCGCGGTCCAGCAGGTCGCGGGCATAGGCGGCGGATTTGATCGCCATGCAATCGCCGGACACCATGTAAAGATGGGTCGATTTCGGAAAAGCCTCTAGCGCGCGGCGAACCGTGACCAGAGTCGCCTCGACCAGACTCCATTCACCCCACCCGCACTTCACGCGCCGAGGCGCGAAAGTCACGTTCGGTTCGCTCCCAAGCTCGCGCTGCAGCAGCTCAAAGTCGGCGTCCGAAGACCTGCCGTCAAAATGGATCGCCACATAGTCGTCCACCGCGATCAGCTGCCGCGCCTGCTGGACCACCGCTTCGGGGTTCTTGTGGCACAGCATGATGAAGGCGATTTTTGCCATATTGAAGACAATCTCAGGTTTTACTTCGATGTTGTTGCTACTACAGATATCGCAACAAGTCGTTGAATAAACCGACTTTGTTTGTATTTGTAGGGACTAGTTCGTTACTGTTCTGCCGGACGTCGCTGGCGGCAGACATCTTGGAGACATCTTATGGGATTTCCAGGCACCTGGATGACTGAAAGCGAAAGCGTCGTTTATCGCGTCGTGCCTAAGTGCGCGTGTTCGACGATCGGTCAGATCCTCTACTACTCCGATCACGGCGACTTCTTCGATGGCGACATCCACGATTCGACTGCCGGCCTGCACAAGTGGGCGCAGGAGCACAGCCAAAAGCTGATCGAGGACAACGTCAAATCGCACCGCAGCCTTGCCTTTACCTGCGTGCGCAACCCCTACACCCGCGTCCTGTCGTCCTTTTTTGACAAGATTTGCGGCATCCAGCGGAACGGTCGGCGGTACCGCGGCAATCTGGTGCCCACGCTGATCCAGAAATACGGAATCGAGGTCGGGAAGCCCGAGGACGGGTTCGAGTTCGACCAGATCAAGAGCTTCCGCAGGTTCCTTTTGTTCGCGCGCGACACCATCCGCTGGCGCCGCCCGATGGAGCCCGACATCCACTGGTCCGCCATGTCCGGCCACATCGCGACCTATATCGCCAACGGCGGTCGGTACGATGAAATCTTCTGGACAGAGAAATTCAACGACGGGATGCAAAAGGTGCTCGACCGGATCGAGACACCTCACAAGGTCATTCTAAAGGACATACCCCGCTTTAACGAAAGCGAAGGTCATGGCCCCAAGCGCGCCCATCCGGTCGAAGACTACTTTGACGACCTGTCGATGCATCTGGTCTACGAAATCTACAAAAAGGACTTTCAGCTGTTCAAATACGATTTCGCAAATCCGGCGAACAAGATGCCGACCGGCGAAATCGATCTGGACGAGGTCCACGCAAAGCTGGGCGACTGACCGCCATCCGGCAGGTCAGCGCCGCAAAGCCGGTGTCACAGCAAGCCGTGACGCGCAAACAGCGCCAAGAGGTCCTTTTCAGGGCGGGCGCCCAGATGGCTGATCACTTCTGACGCCGCGACGCAGCCCATCCGTCCGCACACGTCCAGCGCGTGACCGTTGGTCATCCCCCACAGGAATGCGCCCGCAAACAGGTCGCCCGCGCCTGTCGCGTCCTCGATCTGGGTCGGGATCGCGGGGGCGTGCCAGCGCTGGCCGCCGGACAGGATATGCGCGCCGTTTTCGCTGTCGGTGCAGGCGATGATGTCGACCTCTTTCGCGGCAGCGGCCAGTGCGACCTCGAAATCTTCGGTCCGGTACATCGACATCAATTCGGCGCGGTTGCTGAACAGCAGATCGACGTCTTCGCGGATCATCAGGCGAAAGGCGTCACGGTGGCGTTCGACGCAGAACGGATCGGACAATGTCAGCGACACCCGTCCGCCATGGCCCTTGCAGGCATTGATTGCCTTGGCGAATGCCGCGTGGCTGTCAGGTCCGTCGAACCGGTAGCCTTCCAGATAGATCCATTCTGCATCCGCCATCATCTTTGGATCGATGTCCGACGGCTGCAGGAATTCCGTGACACCCAGATAGGTATTCATCGACCGTTCCCCGTCCGGCGTCACGATGACGATGCACCGGCCGGTTTCCTGAGCCGCGTCCTTTGGGGCGAAAGAGGTTTCATAGACCGCGCCTTGGGCCCGCAGGTCGTGGGCAAAGATCGCGCCCAGTTGGTCGTCCTTGACCTTGCCGACATAGGCCGTCCGCCCGCCCAAGGCGGCGATCCCCGCGATGGTGTTCGCAGCCGACCCCCCCGAGACCTCGCGTGCGGGGCCAATGCGGCTGTAAAGGTCCACGGCCCGATCCATGTCGATCAGCTGCATGATGCCTTTGCCGATACCGGCTTCGGACAGGAATTCTTCGTCGGCGCGGGTCAACACGTCGACCATCGCGTTGCCGATGCCGACTACCTGAAACTTCTTCATTGGGTCTTGTCCTCGAATTGGCAGAGATCGCGGATAATGCAGGCCCCGCATTTGGGCTTACGGGCCACACAGATATAGCGCCCGTGCAGGATGAGCCAGTGGTGCGCGTGGTGTTGGAATTCGGCGGGGATGTGATCCTCGACCGCCCGTTCAACCGCGTTCACGTCCTTGCCGACAGCGATGCCTGTGCGATTTCCCACGCGAAAGATATGTGTGTCGACCGCTTGGGCGGGATGCTTCCACCACATGTTCAGCACGACGTTGGCGGTCTTTCGTCCCACACCGGGAAGCGACTGCAGAGCGGCGCGGCTAGAGGGCACCTCGCCTGCGTAGTCGTCGACCAGAATGCGCGACAGTTTGATGACGTTCTTGGCCTTTTGGCGGAACAGGCCGATCGTCTTGATATGCTCGATCAGCCCGTCTTCGCCCAGATCCAGCATCTTTTGCGGCGTGTCGGCGATTTTGAACAGGTCCCGCGTGGCCTTGTTCACGCCCGCGTCGGTCGCCTGCGCGGACAAAGCGACGGCGACCACCAGCGTATAGGCGTTGACGTGGTCCAGCTCGCCTTTCGGCTCTGCTTCGGACGCGCGGAACCGGTCGAAGGCGTCATAGATCGCGTGATAATCAAGCTGCTTGGCCATGGCTCCGGTATGCCCGCGCGGGATGGGCCTGACAAGCCCGCACCTTTGCGCAGGATTCGGATCGCCGCGGCCGCAGAAGGGCGGTAAGTTCGGCGCATGATACACGAACAGTCCTACCATTTTCATGTCATCCGCCGCGCGCTCGACCTGATCGACGGGGCCGAGGGAACGCTGTCGCTGCAGGACCTCTCGGCCGCGATGGAAATGAGTCCCGCCCATTTTCAACGCCTGTTTTCGGCGTGGGTCGGGGTCTCTCCCAAGCGGTATCAGCAGTACTTGCAACTGGGTCACGCCAAGGCGCTGCTGGCGGACCGGTTCACGACTCTGGACGCTGCACAGCTGTCCGGCCTGTCGGGCACCGGACGGCTGCATGACCTGTTTCTGCGGTGGGATGCGATGAGCCCCGGTGAATACGCCCGACAGGGCGACGGGCTGGTGATCCGCTACGGGACCTACGACAGCCCGTTCGGCCCCGCTCTGGTCATGGCGACGGACAAAGGCATCTGCGGGATCGGTTTCACCTCTGAAACATCCGACGCCGAGGCGATGGCCGATCTGACCGGACGCTGGCCGCTGGCGCGGTTCGAACCGGACGGCGGGTCGCTGGAACCCATGGTCGCCGCAGCCTTTGGCGAAAGCGGCGAAACCGCGCTGCATCTGATCGGCGCGCCGTTCCAGATCAAGGTATGGGAGGCCCTGCTGCAGGTCAGATCGGGCCACGTGACCACCTATTCAGAGATCGCCTCGGCGATTGGTCACCCAAAGGCGGTCCGTGCCGTCGGCACTGCGGTGGGGCGCAATCCGATCAGCTATCTGATCCCCTGCCACAGGGCGCTTCGGAAATCGGGCGGGCTGGGCGGCTATCACTGGGGGATACCGGTCAAGCGGGCGATTCTGGCGTGGGAAGCCGCGCGCGAGGATGCGGGCGTCCTTCGGCAATGATTTGCCAATGGTTTATGCACTGATATTGGATATCACCTGCGTTTGAGCGATATGAACGGCCAAGCCCTGCACCATCGCAGGCCTGATCTATTGAACGGACACGCCCATGACATTTTCCAAACTCTCGATCGTTCTTGCCGCTGCTGCCATGCTTGGCCTGTCGGCTTGCCAAATGACCGACCCCGAAAACCCGAACCGCAACAGCCAGACCCATGCTGCCGTGGGCGCGGGGCTTGGGGCGCTGGTCGGGATCGCTGTTGGCGACTCTCCGGAAGAGCGTGCCCGTGGCGCGGTTCTGGGGGCGATCGTGGGTGGCACCATCGGCGCCGTCGGAGGAGCCCAGCTGGACCGTCAGGAAGCCGAACTGCGGTCGCAGATGGGCAGCCAGGTCGGTATCGTGAACACCGGCAGCCAGCTGATCGTGACCATGCCGCAGGACATCCTGTTCGCGACCGATAGCGCGACGCTCAGTGGCGCGCTGCAGAACGACCTCTACACCCTTGCGGGCAGCCTTAACCGCTATCCCGACACGACGATCAACGTGGTCGGCCACACCGACAACGTCGGCTCGGCAAGCTACAACCAGTCGCTCAGCCAGCGTCGCGCTCAGGCGGTGTCCTCTGTCCTGATCAACGCAGGCGTCGCCCCCTTCCGTGTCCGGTCCATCGGACGGGGCGAAGACCAGCCCGTAGCGACCAACCTGACGCCGCAGGGCCGCCAGCAGAACCGCCGGGTCGAGATCATCATCACGCCCAACAGCTGATCGGTTCGTCAGCGACGAATTTGGAACCCGGTGGCCCCGCCACCGGGTTTTTCATTGCCGCCCGCCTTGCGTGGTAATATGACTTTACCAATACGAGGAGGCGCAGATGCCATTTGAAAAGGTCCAGCAGGAAAAGCTTGCTCATGGAGTGGTCAAGCAAATCGAAAGCCTGATCCTCCGAGGCATCCTCCGTCCCGGCGAACGTCTGCCATCCGAACGTGAACTGAGCGAAACAATGGGCGTGTCTCGCCCGTCCCTGCGCGAAGCACTAGCCGACCTTCAGGAACGCGGCCTGCTTGCCAGCCGTGCGGGGTCCGGCGTTTTCGTGGCGGATGTGTTGGGCTCTGCCTTTAGCGACGCTCTGGTCCGGCTGTTTTCCAGCCACGACGAGGCCGTTTTTGACTATATCACCTTTCGCCGCGACATGGAGAGTCTGGCCGCCGAGCGCGCCGCAAAGTTAGGGTCGGACACCGACCTAAAGGTCATCGACACCATCTTTCACAAGATGGAAGCCGCCCATACAAAACGGAACCCCGCCGAGGAAAGCGCGCTGGACGCGGATTTCCACCTTGCGATCATCGAAGCCAGCCACAACGTGATCATGCTGCATATGATGCGGTCCATGTATCAACTGCTGCGCGAAGGCGTGTTTTACAACCGTCAGATCATGTTCAAACAGCGCACAACCAGAGACACGCTTTTGGACCAGCACCGTGCGATCAACGCAGCGCTTCAGGCCCGTGATCCGGGTGCCGCGCGCGCGGCGGTCGACGCCCATCTGACCTTTGTCGAAAGCGCGCTTCACGATCACCAAAAGTCCGAAAAGAACGAACTGACGGCGCGCAAGCGGTATGAACACGAACTCCGCCGGTAGGCCGCCCGTCACGCTTGTCGTCATCGGCCATCCGGGGCGGCCGTCGTTCACCTCTGATTGGGCCGATGGCTCGGTCCAAGCCGCCAAGGCCGAGGGCCATGACGTCCTGATATCCGACCTTCGGGATTTCGACGCGGTCGAGAGGGCGCGCTCTTTCGGTGTCGACGGCGGATTCGATCCCCTGAAGGCCCATGAAACCTTGCCGCTGCCTCTGGATGCCGTGGCCGAGGCCGAAAAGATCGAGGCGGCAGACCGGATCATCCTGCATTTCCCGATGTGGTGGTTTGCGCCGCCCGCGGTGATCAAGGGCTGGTGCGACCGCGCGCTGATCCATGGCCGGCTCCATTCGGTGGACCGGCGGTTTGACAGCGGTCACGGGCGGGGCAAATCGGTTCTGTTTTGCGTGAGCACCGGCGCGACCGAAGACGAAAGCGGCCCGCACGGCAAAGAAGGCGATGCGCGGCTCTTGCTGTGGCCCTTGGCCTATACGTTTCGCTATTGCGGGTTTTCGGTGTTGGAACCCGTGCTGGTCCACGGCGTCCACGGCTATCACGAAGGCGCGGCCAAGGATGCGCTGCAGGAACGGTTACGGACCGTGATCGCGGCGCAGCGCGGCAGGGTCGCGGGTTGGGACAACGCCCCCCGAATGACATTCCCCGCCGACAGCGCCTTTGATGAAACGGGGCGTCTGCGAGCAGGCGAGCCTGCGTCGTCGCCCTTTATCCGCCCGCTTCAAAAATGAAAAAGCCCGGACGGTCGGTCCGGGCTTTTGCAGTCTTTGGTCGGCGATTAGTGGAGTTTTGCTTCCACAGTCGCGATCGACTCTTCGATCAGCTTGTTGCCATCTGCGGCGGTCATCTGGGCGGCCAGAATATCGCGGGCTGCAGACACGGCCACGGTCACGGCGCGGTCCTTGACCTCGCGGATGGCCGAGGCTTCGGCGCTTGCGATCTGCTCTTCGGCTGCGGCAAGACGACGGGCAACGGATGCCTTGATGTCTGCCTTGGCTTGCGTGGCGGCGCGTTCGGCTTCGTCCTTGGCCTGAGCGACGATGCGCTCTGCCTGAGACTGGACCTCTTTCTGCTTGCGCTCGTACGAGGCCAGCAGGGTCTGCGCTTCTTCGCGAAGGGCTTTCGCTTCTTCCAGATCGGCGCGGATCGCGTCGGCACGTTTGTCCAGCATCCCGCCGATCATCGCCGGAACCTTGAAGTACATCAGCACCGCAAGGAACAGGATGAAGGCCAGCAGCACCACGAAGTTCGTGTTGCCAAGCGAAATGAAGGGGCCGCTTGCCGCGAGGGCGGGGCTGGCAGCGCCTGCAAAGAGGGCAGTGGTCATGAGCTTTTTCATGTCGCTTACCCTTTCATGCGGGCGTTGACCGCCGCCGTTACGGTTGCCGCGTCAGCCGAGCCACCCAGCGCTGCGACGATGTCTTTCGCGGCAGACTTGGCGACCTGAGTCACGCTCTTTGTCGCGCCGTCGCGAATGTCGGCGATTGCCTTTTCGCTTTCGGCGGTCTTTGCCGAAATCTCGGCATCGGCCTTTTGCAGTTCGATGTCGAGCTGGGCCTGAATCTCGGCCTTTGCTTCGGCAACGATCCGGCCAGCTTCGGCGCGGGCATCAGCGAGGGCCTTTTCGTAAGCAGCTTCTGCCTCTTCGGCGCGCTGCTTCAGTTCCTCGGCGGCTGCAATATCATTGGTGATCGTTCCTGCACGCTCCGCCAGAACCGCGCCAATGCGCGGTAGGGCGATGCGGGACATGACGATGTAGATCACGACGAGCGTGACCAGAAGCCAGAAAATCTGGTTAGGGAAGGTCGAAAAATCGAGCTGCGGCATGCCAGCACCCGAGGCTTCCGCCCCATGTGCCGCAGCATCAGCTACGTGTTCGACCGATGTGCTTTCGCCTGCCATCTCGTCTCTCCGTCGGACCTGAAGGTGTCACCGGGGCGCTGGACTTTGTCCGGAACGCGCCCCGGCCGTAAGGACACGTAAGGGTCTTAGACGGCGAACATCAGCAGAAGCGCGACGAGGAACGAGAAGATCCCCAGAGCTTCTGCAAAGGCGAGGCCGATGAAGAGGGTTGCGGTCTGCGAAGCAGCAGCCGACGGGTTACGCAGAGCGCCAGCCAGGTAGTTGCCAGCGACGTGGCCAACACCGATTGCGGCAGCGCCCGAACCGATAGCGGCAAGGCCGGCACCAACGAATTGACCGAGTTCAGCGATATTGCCTTCCATGATTTTGATCTCCTTACGATGGAATGCTTAGGATTGAGGTCTGACCTTAGTGCCCCGGATGGAGCGCGTCTTTCAGATAGACACAGGTCAGGATGGTGAACACGTAGGCCTGAATACCGGCCACGAGCACTTCGAGCCCGTAGATTGCGGTGATGGCTACGATTGAAACGGGGCTGATCGCGGCGATCGCGGCAAAGCCTGCGAACACTTTGATAACAGCGTGACCGGCCATGATGTTGCCAGCAAGACGGATCGAGTGGCTGACAGGACGGACAAAGTAGGAAATGACTTCGATGATCGCGATGATCGGGCGCAGGATCGCCGGCGCGTCGGACATCCAGAACAGACCAAGGAAGTGGAACCCGTGCTTGTAGAAGCCGATCAGGGTCACGATGGTGAACACGCCAAAGCCCAGAACCGCGGTCACAGCGATATGCGACGTGGTCGTAAAGGACATCGGGATCAGGCCAAGGAAGTTGGCGAACAGGATAAAGACGAAGATCGTCATGATGTAGGGGAAATACTTCACCCCGTCTTTGCCGGTCACGTCTTCGACCATCTTGTAGATGAAGCCGTAAACAAGCTCGCCCACCGATTGGGTGCGGGTCGGCACGATGGCGCGGCCGCGGCTGCCCATGACAAACAGGGCCACGATGGCCACGACGGCGATTGCCATCCACAGGGTCACGTTGGTGATCGTGTACCAATGGATCGGACCCTCGCCGAAGAGGGGCTTTACGATGAACTGATCAAGCGGGTGGAAAACCAGCCCGCCAGTTTCTTCGCCATGCGTTTCGCTTGCCACGTCAGTTGTCCTCGTCTTCGCCAGCCTGCTTGGCCAGCTGCTGCCTCTGTACCTCTTGAGCCGAGCGCAGCATCGTTTTGACGCCAGCCGCAAGGCCGAAGAATATGAAGATCACCAGGAAGATCGGCATCGTGCCGAACAGGGAATCCACCCCGAACCCGATGATGAAACCGATCCCCAGACCGGCCACTAGTTCGATGACCATCCGCCAGGCAAGCTGCGCCTGAGAATAGTCTTTCTTCATGTGGTGCTCTTCGACCTCGGCGACCTTGGCCTTTTCGATCCGCGCCTTGAGGGCAGCGAGCCGCTCTGCGTCAGACAGTTTTTTGGCGTCGGTCAAGGCTTTCGAGCCCCCGCATGAATGTTGCCTGCTTGCTAAGGGCGCAGGGGTTAGGAGTCAAGCGGCTAGGGGACCCCCATGGCAAAGGGTTAAAGCATTGATATAAATCATTATTCGTGATCATGCGCCCTACCGCGTCAGCCCGTCGCAGCACCACGGCGGCCCGATTTGCCCGATTTTCAATATTCAACCGGATGGTTGACATTTCTTTCGGCGCGCCCGTTGATCTGCCGCATGGCACAAACGCTCGACACAGTATTCTCGGCCCTTGCCGATCCGACCCGCAGGGCGATCCTGACCATGTTGCTGGAAGACGACATGGCCGTGACGGACGTGGCCGCGCCGTTTGACATGTCGCTGGCGGCGATCTCGAAGCACCTTGGGGTGCTTACCTTGGCAGGGCTGATCAGTCAGGAAAAGCGCGGGCGGGTAAAGTGGTGCAAACTAGAGCCCGACGCCCTGCGCGAAGCCAGCACGTGGATGCAGGGGTTCGGGTTGATGGAGGCGATCGACCTAGATGCGTTCGAGCGGTTCCTAGAGACCGAACTGGATGCCGGTTAGTCCCTGAGCAAAAGCAAAAGCGCGACAAGCGTCAGGCCGATCCCCGCCACGGTCATGATCGGCGGAAAGGCTCCGCGCAGAGCGATTTCCCACAGGATCACCCAGCTTGGTGTCAGGTAGGTGTAGGCCATCACCTTTGACGACGGCAGCCGCATCGACGCGTATTGAATCAGCACCACGGTCGCGGCGGTGGCGGCGACCGACATGTAAAGCAGGGCGATCCACACGATTGCGGGCAGGTCGAGCCACGCGGTTGCGGCGATGTCGGCGGCGCCAAAGACGATGACCAGCACTCCGCCCGCGATCATCGTGCCCAGAGCCGACACCAAAGCCGGCTC
>JALQXR010000520.1 GCA_023263105.1 Marivivens sp.
ACATACACATATGTATGCACGTATGTATGTACGCACGTATATAAACATACACACATGTACACACATGTAACATGCCTTATCCTTTTTGACGATTGTGTTGGTCGCAGGCTGCTTGGCCACCTCGTCGATGAGGTCGAACAGGTCGTCGCCCCTTTTCTTGGCGATCGAGTTGCCCCCCACCCTGGCATGTGTGTGTGTGTGTGTGTGTGTGTGTGTGCAAACATACACGCACGCACACACGCTCACACACACGCTAATAAATATATGCATACATACCTACATACCTACATACACATACACACATACACCATCTGGGCATCTTGCATGCACTTAACAGTATGTAGGTATGTAGGTATGTATGCATATATTTACCTACATACACATACACATACACATACACATACACATACACACATACACCATCTGGGCATCTTGCATGCACTTAACAGTCTGCTGCCATATGTCACATCATCATACACATATATGTCACATCATCATACACATCTTGCATGCACTTAACAGTCTGCTGCCTGTCCTCGAAGCCGTATGCCCAGATGTTGTGTGTGTGTGTGTGTGTGTGTGTGTGTGTGTGCGCGTGTA
>JALQXR010000521.1 GCA_023263105.1 Marivivens sp.
ACCGCGACTTCAATTTTTGTAATCGCACCGATGCGATGTTTGGCGTGTTTTATGAAAATGGGGATTTGGTTAATTGAGTTCTGTTTGGGCACTCTCCCAACTGCTGGACAGCGGCGGCGCTCGCGGAGTACGTTTCGACGCTTGCGCGCTCGGTGGACGGCAGAGACGAATTTAAGTTCTCTTCCTAAGGCGTCTGGACGTGAACTCGATATTGCTCAACGGCTGTTGAATAATCGGACAATTGTTGAAAGGAAGCTAGGTGGAGAGAAAGCGGCCGAAGAGTTACCGTCTATGGAGAGTGTGTTCGAATCGTGGTTTGGCAAGGTTTCTGCTTTGTTTGCACTGGACGACGAGGGAGGCGATGCACCGGCGAGCAGCGCTCCAGGGGGAGGGGCGCAGGAGCCGGAGCAGCCGCAGCCAGGCTCTCGTGAAGCCAAAGTTTTGCAGGCTCTCGTCGCAGACGAAGCACTTTTGCAGCAATGCTTGGACGAGTACGAGCGTGAGGAGCGAGTTTCACAACGGCGTGAAACGCGCAAGTTCGTTCGGAATCTTGTAAGTGCTGATGGACGTGATTACATCTTCGAAGCGGTTGCAGAACT
>JALQXR010000522.1 GCA_023263105.1 Marivivens sp.
GTAAAATGTGCATGTGTGTCCCTATTCTGTACTTGAGTGCATCACCGACGGCCGTATTTGTGTGTTTCGTTGTACGTATTAATGTGTCCCTGTTTAAGGCCGTAGAGACGGGTGTGTTTCCCTATGCTGTGTGTGCGTGTGTGTGTGTCCTCACCTTAAGGCCGTGAAGACACACCACAGAGCCGACAGGGATGTAGCCCGGCGTATCGGGCGATGAGGGAGACTAAAGATTGGTATAGGGTGTATATGTGTGAGAGTATGTGAGTGTGTGCGAGTGTGTATGTTTGCGTGTGTGTGTGTGTCAAATACCTCGTCCTCGTAGTCGGCCCTAGGGTCCGAGTACCTTGTGTGTGTGTGTGTGTGTGTGTGTGTGTGTGTTGTGTGAAAACGTGTGTGTCTATGTGTGATTTGTGTGTTTCTGTCACGTGTGTGAACGTGTATGTGTGTGAGTTTGCGTGAGAATGTGTGCATGTGTATGACTGTTTGAGTGTGTGTGCTTATTATCCGTGTCTGTGTGAGAATGTGTACGTGTATGAGTGTTTTCGTGTATGTGCGTCTGTGTCTGTCTGCGAATGTGTGTACATTTGTGTGTATATGTG
>JALQXR010000523.1 GCA_023263105.1 Marivivens sp.
ACACATGACTACATAATGGGTGTGTGAACGTGCATGTGTGTGTGTGTGTTTGTGTGTGTGCATGTGTGCATGTGCATGTCTGTGTTTGTGCATGTCAGAGGTGTGTGTGTGTGTGCATGTCTGTGTGTGCGTAGGCGGGTGGGTGTTGGTGCATGTCTGTGTGTGTGTGTGTGTGTGTGTGTGTGTGTGTGTGTGCATGTGCATGTCGGTGTGTGTGTGTGCGCGTGTGCGTGAAGTTTGCAGTGTATGTGGATAGATGCCAGCGCACAAAGTTGAATCACGAGCGTTGCAGACAGATTAGAAAGTGGAAATATTTGTGGCAGCATACGTACATTATACGATCGGCCCACGCACGTGGAGTGGCATTAGCCTTCCCCACGAGCAGCAAGTGTGGAGGTGAGACTCAGATGGGGCCCCATCTATGCCTGCAGCGTCTGAATGTCACTCACAGGGAGAAACCGTGTCCAAACCTTCCCATCCGCAATGTGCGGGCAGGAGGCGACACTCGCCTCCCCCTAAGTAAACATCCAGTGCTCGATCTTCCCGGCCGGGCCCAGGGGATTGGCTGCAGGTGCCGGCTCACCCCCCCCCAGGCCC
>JALQXR010000524.1 GCA_023263105.1 Marivivens sp.
TCCCGGTGCTCTCACGATATTGTCATCAACGCACACAGGCACGGAAGGGCGGGCGTTCCCATGGAGGTCATGGGCCTGATGCTGGTGAGAGACCGAGATCAGCGCGCACATTCATATGCACACACGCGCGCGCACACACTCACACACTCTCACACACATGCACACTCACACAACATTCACACATCCCACCACAAAGGGTGAGTTTGTGGACGAGTACACAATCCACGTCGTCGACGTCTTCGCCATGCCCCAGTCAGGGACAGGGTCAGTTTACCCGCGCGCGCACACACACACACACACACACACACACACACACACACACACACATGTGTACACACAAACACTCACTCACCATTCCCTCTTCGTCGCTGCATCGCACGAGTGTTACTAGTTGCCCGGGGACCATGAGTGGGGGTTCACCAACCGAGCGCAGACAAGACGCATGCAGGGGATGTACCTGCCCCGACCGCACCTGGTCCCTGTCCCCAGAGTGTCCGTCGAGGCGGTGGACCCTGTGTTCCAGACGACAATGCTCGAGATGCTCAAGCAAACCAACCGGTAGGGTGCGGGACGAGGGGGGGGCCGACACACACTAAG
>JALQXR010000525.1 GCA_023263105.1 Marivivens sp.
AGTTTTGCTATTTGATTTTGCATTTTTGCGCTTTGATTGTGCAGTTTTGCGCTTTGATGGTGAAGTTTTGCGCTTGGATGGTGCAGTTTTGCGTTGTGAATGTAAAGTTTTGCTATTTGATGATGCAGTTTTGCTTTTTGATAATCAAGTTTTGCGCCTTGATGGTGCAGTGTTGCGCTTCGATGGTGCAGTTTTGATCGTTAGTGGTGCGGTTTTGCGCTTTGATGGTGAAGTTTTACGCTATGATGGAAAAGTTTTGCGCTTTGATGATGAAGTTTTGCTATTTGACTTCAAAGTTTTGCGCTTTTTGTTGTGCAGCTTGTTATTTAAGGGTGCGGTTTTGCGTTTTGATGGCGAAGCATTGCGCTTTGATTGCTCAGTTTTGCGTTCGATTGTGAAGTTTTGCTATTTGATCGTGCAGTTTTGCTCATTGATGGTGAAGTTTTGTGGTTTGATGTGCAGTTTTGCGCTGTGATGGTGAAGTTTTGCAATCTGTTCGTGAAATTTTACTATTTGATTGTGAAATTTTGATATTTGATGGTGCAGTTTTGCGCTTGGATGGTGAAGTTTTGCTGTTTGATGGTAAGGTTTTGCGCT
>JALQXR010000526.1 GCA_023263105.1 Marivivens sp.
GTCGTGCGGGACGTCCCGGGCGCCCCCGCGCTCAAAGTTCTGTGACACCCACGCCAGCAGCGCGTCGATCTCCCCTGGGGTGTGGCCACCCACAATGTCGAGCAGGTCTCGCCACGTACTAGAGTCGCCACCCTCGGTACCTCGACCGCGGGCGTGCTCCTCCTCACCGTCCCGCCCGACTCCCGCGCCGCTCGCAGCCTCGACAACCTCACCCACTTCTTCCAATTCCTCAGCATCCTCCTCTACGCCGGCCCTGGCCATGACACCACAACCCCCCGCTCCCGGCCCCGCCCCAGCCGGACACGCACCGGGCTCCTCGTCGCCTGTGGTACCGCCCTCGGCCGCAGACGACGACGTGAGGTGTTTTTCTCGTAGTATACCCGTGACAGTGTTCACGATGAGATCCATCGTGGAACCGTCGACCTCGCCGTACGAGCCGAAGTACGTCGAGCTCAGCTCCGTCAGCACCTGCGTGGTGGTGGTGGTGGTGGTGGTGGTGGTTGTGGTGGCGGTGGTGGTTGGTGATTGGAAAGAGCCGTGAAGAAGCATCAAAAGCACGAGCCGGACCCAGTGATCGAGATCGAGGGCGGAGGCCAT
>JALQXR010000528.1 GCA_023263105.1 Marivivens sp.
GCGATAGGGCCCGACAGGCGTCCGTAAGGACAGGTGGCGAGAGGCCGCACACACAGACGGCGCCAGGTGCGCAATGCGGAACAGTGGGAGAGACAAAGCTAGCGCGAAAGTGCTACACGAGTGATATCGATCGCACCGGACTTAAGCGTGTCTTAGGCCTGTCGGGCGGTAGGGGTAGGGGTAGGGATTAGGGATGAGGGATTGGAGGGCCCGGAGCAGGGCAGGTCACGGAATAATGTGTTCCCCGGTGGGCCGGGCCTCTAGCACGTAAAAGATATGAACAAGGAATTCCGTGACGGGTAAGTGCGAAGGTAGGGCCGCGGAGCGGTCGCGAGCGGTGCGTTCGCGAACAACAGAAACGGTGTGTGTGTGTGTGTGTGTGTGTGTGTGTGTGTGTGTGTTTCTTCGCTCCAGCTTCGTTGGGCAGTCCGTGGAGACTTCGGTCTACAGCTCCTGGAGTAGGCGTTTGATCAACGTTACTGGTCCACCAATCCCTAATCCCTAATCCCTACCCCTACCCCTACCCCTACCCCTACCCCTACCCCTAGCCCTACCCCTACCCCTACCCCACGGGGGGGGCGGGAGCCACTATCTC
>JALQXR010000052.1:0-8568 GCA_023263105.1 Marivivens sp.
TTTCCCTTTGTCCGCGGCCTCTTGGGCCTGGTCGATCAGGACGACGTCGATGCCGGCGTTGGCCGATACATAGGCGATGCCCGCGCCCATCATGCCCGCGCCCAGAATGCCGACCTTGCGGACGGTCTGACCATCGACAGAGGGACGGTTGGCGCCTTTTTCCAGCGCTTCCTTGTTGATGAACAGCGACCGGATCATGTTGGACGACGACGGGTTCATCAGGACGTTGGTGAACCAGCGGGCTTCGATTTTCAGCGCCGTGTCGAATGGCACCATCGCGCCTTCGTAGGCCGCCGACAGCAGCGCCTTGGCCGCCGGATAGACGCCCATGGTCTTGCCGTTCACCATCGCGCTTGCGCCGACGTAGGTCATAAAGCCCGCGGGGTGGTAGGGCGCGCCGCCGGGCATTTTATAGCCCTTCTGGTCCCAAGGTTTCACGATATCCGCGTCTTTGGCCGTCAGCACCCATTGGCGGGCGGCTTCCAGCAGGTTTTCGGGGGCCACGACTTCGTCGATCACACCGGCGGCCTTGGCGGCTTTCGGGTTGTTCAGCTTGCCCTCGAGTAGAAGCGGAGAAGCAACCATCGCGCCCAGTTTGCGGACCAGCCGCGTGGTGCCACCCGCGCCGGGGAAGATACCGACAAGGATTTCGGGAAGGCCGATTTTGGCCTTGGGGTTGTCTGCGGCAAAGATGCGGTGGCAGGACAGCGGGATTTCCAGCCCGATGCCAAGCGCGGTCCCCGGCAGAGCCGCTGCGACGGGCTTGCCGCCCTTCAGCGTCTTGGGGTCCATGCCCGCGCGCTCGATCTTGCGCATGATGCGGTGGGCATTCATGATCCCGTCGAACAGCCCCTGAGCGGGGTTGTCGCCGGCCATTTCCTTCATCTTGGCGATGACCTTGAGGTCCATGCCACCGGCAAAGCTGTCCTTGCCCGAGGTGATCACGATGCCTTTGACCGCGTCATCGGCAAGCGCCTGGTCGACCAGCGATTCCAGTACGTCCCACCCTTCGAGCGTCATGACGTTCATGGACTTGCCAACGGTGTCCCAAGTGATGACGGCCACGCCGTCGCTGTCGGTCTGAATGGTGAAATCGGTCATGTCTTCTCTCCCATGGTGGGGTAGGGGGTTCCGTCGAGATGGGTGTAGCCCAGCGGCGTCGCCAGCAGGTCAAGGCCGGGGTAGTGGGTGATGTTGTCGGGGCGGCGGCTTCCGACGATCAGATAGACCGCCGCCGCGTCGGTGTGGTTCTTTAGGGTATGGGCAACCGGCACCCCCGCCTTCCAGCAGCAAAAGTCGCCGGGGCCGATGATCGTCGGCATGTCATCTTCGATCACGGTCAGGGCGCCGGACAGCATGTAAAGGAATTCGTCTTCTTCCGATTCCCAATGCATCTGCGAACTTTGCCCGCCGGGATGGAGGGTTTCGACAGCCGCACCATATTGGGTCAGCCCGCCGGCGTCGGTCAGGTGGCGAAAGGACAGGTTGCCGGCGCCCAGACTGTAGGGGTCGGGATAATACGACACGGCCTTGGTCGCCGGCACCGAATCCTTGGTGAAGATCGCCATGCCCGTCAGACGCGTTCGATGATGGTGGCCGCACCCATGCCGGACGCGATGCAAAGCGTGGCAAGGCCGGTGCCTTTGCCGGTGCGCTCCAGTTCGTCCAGAAGCGTGCCGATGATGATTGCGCCGGTCGCGCCCAGCGGGTGACCCATGGCAATAGAGCCACCGTTGACGTTTACGACCGACGGGTCGACGTCAAAGGCCTGCATAAAGCGCAGAACGACCGAGGCGAAGGCTTCGTTGACCTCGAACAGGTCGATGTCGGAAATCGACATGCCGCTGTCTTTGAGGATCTTTTCGGTCACCGGAACGGGGCCGGTCAGCATGATGGTCGGATCGGTGCCGATCTTTGCCGTCGCGCGGATGCGGGCGCGGGGTTTGATGCCCCATTTTTCGCCGAATTCCTTGTTGCCGATCAGCACGCCAGCCGAGCCGTCCACGATGCCGGACGAATTGCCTGCGTGGTGGATGTGGTTGATCCGCTCTAGGTGCGGGTATTTCATCAGCGCGATCTTGTCGAAACCGGGCATGACTTCGCCCATGTCCTTGAAGCTGGCCTTTAGGCTGCCAAGGCTTTGCATATCGGTGCCCGGACGCATGAATTCGTCGTGATCAAGGATCGACAGGCCGTTCTGGTCGCGCACCGTGATGACCGACTTGGCGAACCGTTTGTCGGCCCAAGCGGCGGCGGCGCGGCGCTGGCTTTCGACGGCCAGAGCGTCGGCGTCATCGCGGCTGAACCCGTATTCGGTGGCGATGATGTCGGCCGAGATGCCTTGGGGAACAAAGTAGGTGTCCATCGCGATCGACGGGTCCACGGCGATTGCCGCGCCGTCCGAGCCCATCGCCACGCGGCCCATCATTTCGACTCCGCCGGCGATATAGCCCATGCCCGCGCCGCCCTTTACCTGATTGGCGGCAAGGTTCACGGCTTCCATGCCAGAGGCGCAGAAGCGGTTGATCGCAAGGCCGGGGATCGACTGGTCAAGGTCAGAGGCCAGAACCGCGGTCCGCGCAAGGCAGCCGCCCTGTTCGCCCACCTGGGTCACGTTGCCCCAGATCACGTCTTCGACCGCATGGCCGTCCAGACCGTTGCGGTCCTTGAGCGCGTTCAACACCTGCGAAGACAGGCGCACGCTGGTGACTTCGTGCAGGCTGCCGTCGGGGCGGCCCTTGCCGCGCGGCGTGCGGACGGCGTCGTAGATATAGGCTTCGGTCATTGTATCCTCCGGTCAGGTGCGGTCCGCGGGCGAACCGGGCATCAGGTCATAGGGGTGTTTCCAACCGGGCAGGGCGGACAGGCGGTCCATCCAGCGGTCGATATTGGGGTATTGAACGCGGTCAAAGGTAAAGGGCTCGGGGTAATAGAGGTATCCGGCGTTCGACGTATCGGCGATGGTCGGCTCGTCCGTGGCAAGCCAGTCGCGGCCCGACAGGTGCTGGTCCATGACCTTGAGCGCCGAGTGCATCCGCATCGACAGATACCCGTTCACGTCGTCATTACGCTTTGCTTCGGGCAGAAAGTTCATGTTGAACCGCAGGGGACCGGCGATGCCCGACACTTTGTGGTTGTCGAACAGCATCCAGCGCAGGACCTCGCGGGCTTCGGCGTCGTTCCGGCCACCCATCTTGCCCGAGGTGCGGGCGATATAGTCAAGGATGACGCCGGATTGGGTCAGGGTCGTATCGCCATCCACCAGCACGGGGACTTCGCCCATCACGTTGATGGCGCGGAAGGCGGGGCTGCGGGTTTCGCCGCTGAAGAAATCCACAAAGACCGGCTCCCAGTCGGTGCCGGTCAGTTCCAGCGTCAGCGCGGCCTTATAGGCGTTGCCGCTTTCTCCGAAGCAGTAAAGACGTGCGGTCATCGTGTTCTCCCTTTCATTGCCGCCGCCCCGCCCGATCCTCTTTGGGCGGGGGGCGCTTATTTCTTGCGGTCTTCCAGTTCGCTGTTGAAAAGCCGCAACCGCGCGACGAGGTTTTCCTCGTTCGTGACGCTGCCGAAGTTCTCGAACAGGAAGCTCAGCGCCTCGCCTTCGTCCAGACCCGCCTCTTTTGCGAACTTTTTCAGGCCGCGATAGCCGTCTTCGGTCATGGCGACCGGAAAGCGGCGGGTCAGACGAAAGCGTTTCGGCATGGGCGGTCCCTTAGAAGTTCGCGGCCTCGAGCGTCATGACAGGCTCTGCGCCGGTTTCGATGCGGGCAAGGTGCATCGAACAGGCAGGAAGCTGGCGGGCCATGTAGTAGCGCGCTGTGGTGATCTTCGTTTCATAGAAGTCCTTGTCCGAGGCCCCGTTGTCCAGTGCGTCGTAAGAGGCTTTCGCCATCCGCACCCACATCAGGCCAAGGCAGACGTGCCCCATCATGTGCATAAAGTCATAGGACCCCGCCAGCGCGTTGTTGGGGTTCTTCATCCCGTTTTGCATGAAATACATGCCAGCGGCCTGAAGCTGCTTGGACGCGGTTTTCAGCGGATCGACGATGCCCTTCATGCGGTCGTCGCCGTCGTGGGACTTGCACTCGGACTTGATCATTTCGAAGAAGGCCATGACGTGTTTGCCACCGTCCTGTGCCAGCTTGCGACCAACAAGATCGAGCGCCTGCACGCCGTTCGCGCCTTCGTAGATCATGGCGATACGGGCGTCGCGGGCGAATTGGGACATGCCCCATTCTTCGATGTAGCCGTGACCGCCATAGACCTGCTGGGCGGCGACGCACATGTCAAAGCCCTTGTCGGTCTGGAAGCCCTTGATGACCGGCGTCAGCAGCGAAATCAGGCCATCGGCGGCGTCGTCGTTTGCCTTATGCGCGCGGTCGATCAGCATGGCGCCCCACATCGTCAGCGCGCGTGCGCCTTCGACGAACGACCGCTGGTCCATCAGGTTGCGGCGGATATCGGGGTGCACGATCAGCGGATCGGCGGGGCCATCGGGGTTCTTTGTGCCGGTGACGTCGCGGCCCTGAAGGCGGTCTTTGGCATAGGCGACGGCGTTCTGATAGGCGGCCTCGGCCTGAGCGTAGCCCTGCAGGCCCACACCCAGACGCGCCTCGTTCATCATGGTGAACATCGCGCGCATTCCCTTATGGGCTTCGCCAATCAGGAAGCCGGTCGCGCCGTCATAGTTCATCACGCAGGTCGAGTTGCCGTGGATGCCCATCTTTTCTTCGATCTTGCCGACCGTGACGCCATTGCGGGCGCCAAGGCTGCCGTCTGCGTTCACAAGGAATTTGGGAACGATGAACAGCGACACGCCCTTGATGCCTTCGGGGCCGCCGGGGATCTTGGCCAGCACGAGGTGGATGATGTTCTCTGCCATGTCGTGTTCGCCGGCAGAGATGAAGATCTTTTGACCCGTCACCTTATAGCTGCCGTCGGCCTGCGGCTCGGCCTTGGTCCGCATCAGGCCCAGATCGGTGCCGCAATGCGGTTCGGTCAGGTTCATCGTGCCGGTCCATTCGCAAGTGACCATCTTCGGCAGATAGGTCGCCTTCTGGTCGTCCGAGCCGTGGAAGTAGATCGCGGAATAGGCGCCGTGGGTCAGGCCCTGATACATGTTGAAGGCCATGTTGGCCGAAACAAAGGGCTCTTGGGCGGCGGTATGCATCACATAGGGCAGGCCCTGACCGCCGAATTCGGGGTCGCAATCCATGGCGGTCCAGCCGCCTTCCTTCATGACTTCGAACGCTTCCTTGAAGCCTTTGGGGGTCCGCACGACGCCGTTTTCCAGCACGCAGCCTTCCTGGTCGCCGACGGTGTTCAGCGGGGCAAGCACGTTGTTGGCGACCTTGCCGGCTTCTTCCAGCACGGCGGCGGTGAAATCACGGTCAAGATCGGAAAATCCGGGGATGTCCTGTTCACTGACCTTCAGGAGGTCTTGCAGAACGAACTGAATATCTTTTGTGGGAGCGTTGAAAATGGGCATCTCTGGTCTCTGTTGGTTCTTGCGTTACCGGGTTTTTCTGGCGGTTCGGGGTCAGCTAGGGGCTTTCCCGAGTTCGGCCAGACGTTTCTTTCCCCACTCCATCTGCGAGCGGAGTTCAGCGATCGCCTCGTCAAGTTCGGCGCGCTGGGATTCCATGTCGGCCAGATGGCGCTGGGCCAGAACAAAGGTCTGTTCCAGCTGGGTCTGCTGGCTGTCGTCCATGTGATAAAGGTCCAGCAGCTGCCGGATTTCCTCTAGGCTGAAGCCGAACCGCTTGCCGCGCAGGATAAGCTTTAGCCGCGCGCGGTCGCGCTTTGTAAACAAACGCTTCTGGCCGTCGCGGATCGGAAAGATCAGCTCTTTGGCTTCGTAAAACCGCAACGTCCGCGGCGTGACGTCATAGGCGTCACACATTTCGCGGATGGTCATGTTCTTTTCGCTCTGCATGGCGGGCCTCGAATCTAGATCGTCAGAAGACTGGCTCTGGGGGGAGAATACACATTGGGTGACGTTAACGTAAACGTAACGTTGCGTCACGATTTTTCACCCGACCGCGACCGTCTGTCCGATAGCGACAGCGGGGGTGGCGTGCTGTTAGGATGCCCCCCAAACCCCCGGCGGCCCTATGTCCGCTTGTATCGCGGGGCGCGGGGCTCTATTTGAGGCCGGTAGCACTTATTCCAAGGTTTGCATGTCAGAGTTCGAATCCTCCGAAGAAGCCAATCGCGCGAAATCCAAACGGATCGGAGCCTTGGGCGGTCTGTGGCCCTTTGTCCGCCCGTACAAGGGGATGCTGATCGCGGCGCTGGGCGCGCTGGTTCTGACGGCGATGATTTCGCTGGTGATGCCGCTTGCGGTGCGGCGGGTGGTCGACACCTTTGACAGCGGCGCTATGGAGCTTCTGGATCGTTACTTTGGTCTGGCCATCGCCATTGCCGGTCTGCTCGCCGGTGGCACGGCGCTGCGCTATTACCTTGTCACGCGGCTGGGCGAGAGGGTCGTTGCCGACATCCGCGAAGCCGTCTTTGACCGCATGATCGGCATGAGCCCCGCGTTCTACGAAAAGATCATGACCGGAGAGGTCCTGAGCCGGATCACCACCGACACGACGCTGATCCTGTCGGTGATCGGATCGTCGGTTTCGGTGGCCCTGCGCAACGTGCTGGTGTTCTTGGGCGGGCTGGTCCTGTTGACCTTTACCTCGGCCAAGTTGTCGGCGCTGGTGTTGTTGATCGTGCCGGCAGTGATCGTTCCCATCGTCGTGCTGGGCCGCCGCCTGCGGTCACTTAGCCGCGAAAATCAGGACTGGATCGCGGCATCGTCCGGCAGCGCGTCCGAGGCGCTGTTGTCCGTCCAGACCGTGCAGGCGTTTTCACATGAATCCGAAACCCGCGGCGCGTTCAAGGACGTGACGGAAAAGAGCTTTGTTTCGGCGCGCCGCCGTATCGGCACCCGCGCGATGATGACCGCGATCGTGATTTTCCTGATCTTCTCGGGCGTGGTCGGCGTTCTCTGGGTCGGCGCGCATGACGTCCGGTCGGGCGGCATGAGCGTGGGCGAACTGGTACAGTTTGTGATCTATGCGGTCATGGTGGCGGGCGCGGTCGGGGCGCTGTCGGAAATCTGGGGCGAACTGCAACGCGCGGCGGGCGCAACCGAGCGTCTGGTTGAACTGCTGAATTCGGTCGACACCGTCGCCGATCCCGCGCAACCCAAACCCACCCCCGACATGGCGCAGGGCGAAATCCGGTTCGAGGATGTGACCTTTGCCTACCCGTCGCGTCCTGCCACGCCCGCGCTGGCCGACATCAGCCTGACCGTCAAGGCGGGCGAAACTGTCGCTCTTGTCGGGCCTTCGGGCGCGGGCAAGTCCACCGTGATCCAGTTGATCCAGCGGTTCTACGACCCGACCAGCGGCCGCATCCTGTTCGAAGGCACCGACCTGCGCGACATGGCGCGGACCGATTTCCGTCGTCAGGTGGCGATGGTGCCGCAGGATCCGGTGATCTTTGCGGACACCGCCCGCGAAAACATCCGTTTCGGACGCCCCGGCGCGACCGATGCCGAAGTCGAGGCCGCCGCCCGTTCCGCCGCCGCGCATGATTTCCTTTCGGCGCTGCCTCAGGGCTACGACAGCTATGTGGGCGAGCGCGGGGTCATGCTGTCCGGCGGCCAGAAACAGCGCATCGCCATCGCCCGCGCGATCCTGCGCGACGCGCCGGTTCTGCTGTTGGACGAAGCGACCAGCGCGCTGGACGCCGAAAGCGAACGCTTGGTCCAAAAGGCGGTCGAAGACCTCTCGGCCGACCGCACCACGCTGATCGTGGCGCATCGTCTGGCCACCGTCAAAAAGGCCGACCGTATCGTCGTCTTTGACGAAGGCCGCATCGTCGCGCAGGGCACCCACGAAGAGCTGGTGTCCCAAGGCGGGCTTTACGCACGGCTTGCGCGGCTGCAGTTCACCGAAGGTTTGGCCGCCGAGTAATGGCGGATTCCGCTGGGATCAGGCAATATCTGACTGAATCTACCAGCTATTGACGAATTTTCGCTGCGTCATACTTGCGAGGTACGATGCTTTTCCGCATCGTTGACCACAGGGAACGTTTGTCCGCGCCAAGACGGGCTTTCGAACAACAGGGAGTAACCGATGAACTACGCAACCGTTGCGGACCGCGACGCGATCGAAAAAGAGTCCGCTTGGGAAAAGCGTGATCTGCCTGCCACCACCTACGGCATGCTCAGCAACACCGCTGCGGCTCAGGGCGGGCGCAATGCCGTCACTTTCCAGCTTTTGTCCAGCCCGACCGCGCCGAAAGAGACGCTGTCGTGGTCCGAGCTAAAGGACAAGACCACTCAGGCGGCCAATATGTTCCGGTCGCTGGGCATTGGTCCGAACGACGTGGTTGCCTATCTGCTGCCCAACTGCTCTGAGGTCGTGCTGACCTATCTGGGCGGACAGGTCGCGGGGATCGTGAACCCCATCAACCCGCTGCTGGACGCCGAGCAGATCGCGGGCATCCTGCGCGAGACAAAGGCAAAGGTGCTGGTCACGCTCAAGGCCTTCCCCAAGACCGATGTGG
>JALQXR010000052.1:8578-13524 GCA_023263105.1 Marivivens sp.
TGGCGGCGCGCGACTGGCCCAAGGACGTGCCGCTCGATGGCCAGACCTACCGGCTACCGCCTTACGACGTCGAGGCGCAGCTGATCGAGGTCGACCTGCTGCGCTACCTGACCGGTCTGAAGCGCGTGATCGTTCCGCTGATCCGCCCCAAGAACCCCGTCGCCCACAAGGCGAAGGTGCTGAATTTCAACGACGAACTGGCAAAGTATTCGAAAACCCTGTCGTTCGAGGACGTGCAGCAGGACCGCGTTGCCGCCTATTTCCACACCGGCGGCACGACCGGCACCCCGAAAGTGGCCCAGCACCGCTACTCGGGCATCATCTATAACGCTTGGCTGGGCAACAAACTGTTGTTCTCCGAAAACGACGTGCAGATCTGCCCGCTGCCGATGTTCCACGTCTTTGCCGCGATCGTCTGCATGGGCGCGTCGCTGTCGTCGGGCGCGCATATCGTGTTCCCGACCCCGCAAGGCTACCGTGGCGAAGGTGTTTTCGACAACTTCTGGAAGCTGATCGAACGTCACAAGGTGACCTTTATGATCACCGTGCCGACCGCGATCTCGGCCCTGATGCAGCGCCCCGTGAACGCCGATATCTCGACGCTGAAACTGGCGTTCTCCGGTTCCGCGCCGCTTCCGGTCGAACTGTACAAGCGGTTCGAGCAGGCCGCGGGTGTCACCATCTGCGAAGGCTACGGCCTGACCGAGGCAACCTGCCTTGTGTCGATCAACCCGCCCGCCGGTGTAAAGAAGGTCGGCTCGATCGGCCTGCCGTTCCCCTATACCGACGTCAAGATCATGAACGTCGCCACCGGCAAGGAATGCAAACCCGACGAAGTGGGCGAGATCTGCGTTTCAAACCCCGGTGTGTCGATGGGGGATACCTACACCGAGGCCGACAAGAACAAGGACCTCTACTACGCCGGCAAAAAGTCGAACGCCCAGTATCTGCGGACGGGCGATCTGGGCCGCATCGACCCCGATGGCTACATGTGGATCACCGGCCGTGCAAAGGACCTGATCATCCGTGGCGGTCACAACATCGACCCCGCCGAGATCGAGGAAGCGCTGGCAGGCCATCCCGCAATCGCCTTTGTCGGAGCAATCGGCCAGCCGGACGGTCATGCGGGCGAAATCCCCTGTGCCTATGTGGAACTGGTTGGCGGCGCTTCGGTCACGACCGAGGAACTGATGGCTTTCGCCAAGGAAAAGATCCACGAACGCGCGGCACATCCGAAGTACATCGAAGTGCTGCCGGAACTGCCAAAGACCGCCGTGGGCAAGATCTTTAAGCCCGACCTGCGCAAACTCGCCATCACCCGCGTCTATAACGAAGCGCTGGCAGGGGCCGATGTCGCGGCAGAGGTCGTCGAAGTGGTCGAAGACAAGAAACTGGGTCTGGTGGCGAAGCTGTCGAAATCCGGCACCGTGACGGACGAAGACGTGCTGACCGCTTTGGGCTCGTTTACCCGCCCGTGGCAGTGGGCCGACTGATCCCTCTGCATCCTGACTGACATGGCGCGGCCCGTTCCTTTCGGAGCGGGCCGTTGCTTTTGCGGGGGCATCGGCCTAATCCGGTTCCAACGCATCCACCACCCCGAGGGACCAAAGTGTCCGCGATAAAGTTCACGCTGAAACATATCGAAGCCTTCGCCGCCGTTGCGGATTTCGGGTCCTTCCGGCGGGCGGCTTCGCATCTGAACACGTCGCAGCCCAACATCTCTAGCCGGATCGCCCAGCTGGAAGCGGTGCTGGGCGTGACGTTGATGGACCGTGACGCGGGCTCGGTCCGGCTCACGGCCAAGGGGCGCGATCTGCTGGTGTCGGCGCGGCGGTTGATGGGTGCGGCAGAGGCCTTTGTCTAGGCAGCCGGCGACGACGGGCTGCACTCCGGCATCCTGCGCGTCGGAGTGACGGAAATCGTCGCCCATTCGTTCCTGCGGGTGTTTCTGGTGCGGATGCGGGACCGGTTCCCCGGCATCGACGTCGAACTGACGGTCGACCTAAGCGCGCGGCTGAGCACGATGCTTTTCGATCGCGACATCGACATCGCGCTGCAAAGTGGGCCCTTTGACCGCAGCGCGCGCATGACGATCCCGCTGGGCTCGGCGCCCTATGTCTGGGTGGCCTCGCCGGAACTGGGGGTTGGCGCGGGGTTGTCGGGCATCGCGGCCCATCCGATCCTGACCCACGCACGCGGCACGCGCCCCTACGAACAGATCGAAGAACACCTCGGCGCCGAAGACCTCTCGCCCCGCATCGTGCCTTGTTCCAACATCGCCGCGTCGCTGCATATGGCGGTGGACGGTCTGGGCGTTGCCTGCCTGCCGCAAGCCATGGTGGCCGATGCGGTGGCGGCGGGCCAGCTGGTCGTGGTGCCTGCGGGATGGCGGCCAGAACCGCTGGCCTTTGCCGCCCGCTACATCGGCGATCCCGCGCCGGCCTATCTTCGGGCTGCTGCCGAAATCGCCTGCGACCTGTTCCCTCCTGAACAGCTTGGATGATCGCATTTTGCGATCCTTTGCATTGGAATAAACAATTTTTGTTTATCCTCCGGCCCCAGTATCGTCGCGGCGCAACACTACGGCCAAGGGGAATGCGATGGAACGGCAGTCGATTCGGATGGGAGTGGACATCGGGGGCACCTTTACCGATGTGGTGCTCGAAGTGGGCGGCAACCGGTACTCGACCAAGGTTCTGACGACCTACGCGGCCCCCGAAGACGCCATCGTCGAAGGCATGAAGCGCGTCTGCGACAAGGCGGGCGTTCCGGCCTCGGCGATCGGGCAGATCATCCACGGCACCACGCTTGCCACCAACGCCCTGATCGAACGGCGCGGCGCGAAGGCGGCGCTGATCACCACCGAGGGTTTCCGCGACGTGATCGAGATGCGGACCGAAAGCCGGTTTGAACAATACGACCTGAACCTGACCCTGCCCGAGCCGCTTTTGCCCCGCAACCGCCGCTATGTCGTGCGCGAACGTCTGGGTGCGCGCGGCGACGTGCTGATCCCGATCGACCGCAAAGAGGTCGAGGCGCTGGCCGACGACCTGCGCGATGCGGGCTATACGTCGATCGCGGTCGGGCTGTTGCATTCCTATGTCAACGACGTCCATGAACGGGTGATCGCCGAGGTTCTGGCCGAACGTCTTCCCGGCGTGATGGTGTCCTTGTCCAGCGAAGTCTCGCCCCAGATGCGGGAATACGAACGGTTCAACACCACCATCGCCAACGCCTATATCAAGCCGCTGATGAAGTCCTATCTGGGCCGACTGGCCGCGCGCCTGAAAGACGAAGGCGCGGATTGCCCCGTGTTCCTGATGCATTCGGGGGGCGGGATTATCGACATCGCCACGGCCGCCGATTTTCCCGTGCGTCTGGTCGAAAGCGGTCCGGCGGGCGGCGCGGTCTTTGCTGCCGATATTGCCGCGCGGCATGGGCTGGACAAGGTGCTGAGCTTTGACATGGGTGGCACGACCGCCAAGATCTGCCTGATCAAGAACCGCACCCCCAAAACCGCCCGCGTGTTCGAAGTCGCGCGGTCCTACCGGTTCAAAAAGGGTTCGGGGATGCCGATCTCGATCCCTGTGATCGACATGGTCGAAATCGGGGCAGGGGGTGGCAGCCTTGCCCATGTCGATGTCTTGGGACAAATCCGCGTGGGTCCCGAAAGCGCGGGTTCCGAACCGGGACCGGCCTGTTACGGGCGCGGCGGGGAACGCCCTGCCGTCACCGACGCCGATCTGGTTCTGGGCAAGCTCGACCCCGCGAATTTCGCCGCTGGCACCATCCCGCTTTACACCGACCGGTCCGAGGCCGCGCTGAACGCCCATCTTGGCGGCAGGTTGAACATGGCCCCGATGGAGGCCGCTTGGGGTCTGGCCGAAGTCGTGGACGAAAACATGGCCAACGCGGCCCGCGTCCATGCCGTCGAAAACGGCGAGGACCTGTCGGAATACACCATGATCGCCTTTGGCGGCGCGGCTCCGCTGCATGCGGCACGACTGTGCGAAAAGCTGGGCGTCGACCGCTGTCTGGTGCCTCAGGGCGCTGGCGTCGGATCGGCCATCGGCTTCCTGCGGGCGCCGTTCAGCTTCGAAGCGAACCGCTCGGTCTTCATGAAGATGGGGGCATTCGATGCGGCCCGCGTGAAGTCTCTCTTTGCCGAGATGGAGGCCGAGGCCACCCGCTTTGTCCGGTCCTGCGACGCGCAGGCCGAGATCTTGGCCGACTATAAGGTCTATATGCGCTACGCCGGACAGGGCTGGGAAATCCCCGTGCCCCTGACGCCAGAGCAAGCAGCCCGCGCCGATGCCGGCGAAATCCTGTCCCGGTTCGAGTCCGACTATATGGCGCTCTTTGGTCGCAAGGTCGAAGGGATGGAGGCCGAGATCACCGTTTGGTCGGTCAATGCCTATACCCGTTCGGACGCCGTGATGCCTGCCGCTCCGGTCGGAACCGGCGCGGCGCCCGTGCCCGCCGGCGGACGCGCCCTGTTTGACGCGGCACTGGGTCAGGTGACGGACGCCTTGGCCTATGACCGCGACAGTTTCGCGGATGGCAGCGCGGTCGAAGGTCCCGCCGTGATCACCGAAGAAGAAACCACCATCGTCCTGCCGACCAGCCGCCGCGCGACCCGTCTGTCGGACGGCTGCATCGACATCGTGAAAAAGGGAGCCTGAGCCATGGCAATCTCGAAAGTCGCCTATCAGGTCATGTGGAACCGGTTGATTTCGGTCGTCGAGGAGCAGGCTCAGGCGCTGGTCCGCACCGCGTTTTCGACCAGCGTGCGCGAAGCCGGCGATCTGTCCGCCGGTGTCTATAACGAAAAGGGCGACATGCTGGCCCAGGCCGTCACCGGCACGCCGGGTCACGTCAACGCCATGGCCGACGCGGTGCCCCATTTCATCCGCCGCATCGGTCGCGACACGATGCGCGAAGGCGAC
>JALQXR010000530.1 GCA_023263105.1 Marivivens sp.
CACCCTTAAAAATCCAGACTTTCACACCGATCACACCGTAGGTGGTGTGTGCTTCGTAGGTGGCATAGTCGATATCTGCGCGCAGGGTATGAAGCGGCACTCGGCCCTCCCGATACCACTCGGTACGCGCAATCTCTGCACCGCCCAAACGACCGCTAACTTGTACTTTTATGCCTTCAGCGCCCTGGCGCATCGCATTCTGCACAACCCGCTTCATCGCCCGACGAAACATAACCCGACGCTCCAGCTGCTGAGCTACGTTCTGCGCTACCAATCGCGCATCGACGTCGGGCTTGCGAATTTCTTCGATGTTGATGTGCACGGGCACACCCATTTTTTCAGACAGCTCTTTGCGAAGCCCATCGACATCCTCGCCCTTCTTACCAATCACAATGCCGGGCCGCGCCGTGAAGATCGTGATGCGGGCAGTCTGTGCCGGGCGCTCAATCTTGACTCGACTGACAGAGGCCGCATCCAGCTTCTTCAGGATGTACTCGCGCACCTCGATGTCGTTGATCAGGTTCTGCGCGTAGTTCTTGCTATCCGCGTACCACACAGAGTTGTGGTCCTTGACCACGCCCAGTCGGATACCCG
>JALQXR010000531.1 GCA_023263105.1 Marivivens sp.
GTTCCGCTTCGATGATGCAGTCTTGCGCTTTGATGGTGAAGTTTGGCGTTTTAATTGTGCAGTTTTACGCTTTGATTGTGAAAATTTACGTTTTTATCGTAAAGTTTTGCGTTTTGATGGCGAGGTTTTGCGGTTTGATGGTGCAGTTTTGCGCTTCGATGGTGAAGTTTTGCACTTTGATGGTGCCGTTTTGCGTTTTGATGGTTCAGTTTTGCGATTTGATGGTGCAGTTTTGCGTTTTGAATGTGAAGTTTTGCTATTTGATTGTGCAGTTTTGCGCTTTGATTTTGAAGTTTTGCTGTTTTATGTTGCAGTTTTGCTATTTGAAATTGTAGTTTTGTTAATTGGTGGTGAAGTGTTGCGGTTTGACTGCAACGTTTTGCGCTTTGATGGTGCAGTTTTGCGTTTTGAATGTCAAGTTTTGTTCATTCGGGGTGAAGTTTTCTTGTTGGATTGTGAAATTTTGCTATGTGATGGTGCAGTTTTGCGCTTTGCGGGCGCAGTTTTGCGCTTCGACTATGCAGTTTTGCGCTTTGATGGTGACGTTTTCCGTTTTGATTGTGCAATTTTGCTATTTGAAAATCAAGTTTTG
>JALQXR010000532.1 GCA_023263105.1 Marivivens sp.
TTTATGCGCCATTTACGCCACCCATACTTCTTCTTAGATCTCTGTAAGCAGTGGCGATACCTCCCTACATACGAACCTGTGGTGCGTTTGGATCCATTCCACACCCTCGTTTCTTCCTACCGCCCACCTTCTCTCACGCGGCAAGATGGTAAGGTCTTGCACACACGCAATGCCGTGCTCCCAGAAGCACTGGCTGGCCGCCTTCTTCCCCCCATCTCGTGCCCTGACTCTCAGATTGGCGCGAGGCGCTTCCGCCGCAGTATTAAAGCCGCGACCCCTCCCTTTGGGGTTTCCATTCAGAAATGTAAGGAGCCCCTCCCCGCGTGCTCGGGCCCTCGTTGGCTCGCACTTAATGATGATAGGGAGCCTGCTCTTGTCTCTTTCTTGACACCTCTCTCTCCCTCTCATATCCCGCGGCACAGTGCCTGCTTATCTAAGCCACCCCAGGTTGACTTTGATATTGACCTTGAGCCCGCGGAATTTCAGGATGTTTCACCTACATACACCACCACAGTGGCTAAGCGTGTTGCGATCATCCACCGCTCTGCCCCTCCCCCAGCGCCCATATACCCTGCCACTGATAGGGTATCT
>JALQXR010000533.1 GCA_023263105.1 Marivivens sp.
TGGTGGCTCGGGTTCAGCGCCTCCAGGGCCGCCCGCACCGCGTCATAGCGGGACAGGTACTCGCACAGCCACCTGGGAGGGAGGGGGGCGGGGAAGGCGCGCTGGAGCCGGGCGACGAGCGTGTTTCGGGTGTGTGTGTGCCGTGCGTGTGTGTGCCGTGCGCCTTTGTTGGGCATGTTGTGCACAGCATCCGTGACGTGATGAACCCGCCGACGAATGCGTCCCCGGCCCCGTTCGTGTCCACCAAGTCCCCGTTCGGCACAGGCGGGGGCAGTGGACACAGGTGTGTCCAGATCCCTCCACCGCCACAACCACCACCACCACCACCACCACCACCACCAGCGCTTTCGGGTTGTTCCATGCCGGGTGAGTGCGTCTCATGGCACGCATTGGCTATTTGTGAATGGGGGCGGCGCAGGGCCATCGCGGCAGGTTCGGGTCCGTTCGTCACCTGCGAGCCGGCGGCGGCGTTGGTGGTGGTTGTGGTGGTGATGGTGGGGGTGGCGGTGATGGTGGTTGGTAGTGGTGGTGGTGGTGGTGGTGGTGGTGGTGGTGGTGGTGGTGGTGGTGGTGGTGGTGGTGGGGGTGG
>JALQXR010000534.1:0-236 GCA_023263105.1 Marivivens sp.
GATGGCGGTGACTCCTACTGCGAAGTAGATGAAGAAGAAGGCCCAGAGGTCTGTACGTATACATGAATTCGAATACGCATACAGATAGATGCACACACACACACACACACACACACACACACACACACACACAACAGAACCACACTTCAGAATCGAGAAGGTTGTCAAGACGGCACACAGCGTGTCCCCGCGAATTAGGAACCGGCCTGTCAAGCGAGCAAAACAGTTCCTTACGT
>JALQXR010000534.1:246-587 GCA_023263105.1 Marivivens sp.
CCCAGGAAGGCAAGCATCAGGGAAAGTGTGTCGAATTTGGTATTGGGCTCGTACTTGCGGGGTTCCTCATTCGCGGTGACACACCCTACACTAGGTTGAAAGAAGTGCTATGAGCACGGGCTCCCTTACTCCCTCATCACGTCACCCCCCCGCAAAGTGCATACACCATTTTCAGATTAGATCCACACATCCTACAAGCATACAAGCTTGAATTCATGCAAACACACGTGTGTAAGTATAAACTCGTACATACAAACATACCCAGGAACTTGAGTTGCGCGCCCTCTCCCCGTTCTTCGGGTTGCACGCAAGGCGAGGTGCTATTGAACCAGTTTTCCTTG
>JALQXR010000535.1 GCA_023263105.1 Marivivens sp.
GACCTCCCCCTCCAGCGTAGTCCACGTGCTCCCTGGGTGGTGGTGGTGATGGTTTGGTGGTGGGTGGTGGTGTTTATGGTGCAGGACACGTCGAGGCCCCGCGTCGTTTCAGAGTTGCCCAGGGGTTGCTCGGGTCATTATAGGAGGGAGGTAGTGGTGGTTCTGGTGGTGGTTATGGTGGTGGTTATGTTAGGAGGGAGGACGTGGTTGTGGTGGTGGTGGTGGTGGTGGTGGTAGTGGTGGTTGTGGTGGTGGTGGTGGTGGGGTGTTGAGCCGTACCGGCACAAGCACCGTCGGCCCAGGGGATGTGGACCTCGTCACGGAAGGCGGGGTAGACCGTGTCAGGGTTCTTGAGGGGCACCACCTGCACTCCAAGCCGCTGCTCCGCCTTCCAGCCTGCCACAGCCAGGCACGGCCGATGGGCTCTGAACACATGAGTGTCGTGAGGGTCCGTGGCTACCTGGCAGTGCATTGACGCACGGCGCCGCGGATCCCGTGACCTCGATGCAGCGCGTGTCGATCGACTTGGGCTCCACGTACCTAGGGGAAAGGTGTGATCGTGTGTGTTGGTGGTGGTGTTGGTG
>JALQXR010000536.1 GCA_023263105.1 Marivivens sp.
GGCGTAACCGCCTTGACCGATGAAAAAGTAGGCGCCGGGAACGCGCGCCGACAGCTCGGAGAAATCTTCGGAGGCCATCAGATTGCGCGCGTTTTCAACAACTCTATCCGTTCCGACGACGCGCGTTGCCGACGATACGGCAGCGGCCACGCAAACAGGGTCGTTCACCGTGACAGGGGCCACTTTTTCGACATCGATCTCGATGAGGACCCTGAACATCAACTCGGTTGCGCGCACCGCGTCCGCCAGCAGATCTGCAAGGCGATCCCGGACCGCTGCGGATGTTGTGCGCATCGTGCCTTCCAGGCGCACGCTTCCGGGCAGGATGTTCCGCGCGGTGCCGCCCTGGAACAGGCCAAAGGAAATCACACCGGCCTCGCGCGCGTCGACCAGCCGGGTCGTTGCCTGCTGGACGGCAGTAATCAGGTGGGCACCGGCGAGAATGGCGTCTTCGCCTGTATGCGGCATAGAGCCGTGCGCGCCATTTGCACGGATGGTGATGTCGATATTGTCAGCCGAAGACAGCGCCGCCGTTGCGGGCACTCCGACCTGACCGACCGGCAGGTCGGGCGAGTTGTGCAG
>JALQXR010000537.1:0-79 GCA_023263105.1 Marivivens sp.
ACACACACACACACACACACACACACACACACACACACACACACACACACACACACACACACACACACACACTTATGTT
>JALQXR010000537.1:165-581 GCA_023263105.1 Marivivens sp.
AGGAACAAAACAAACAAACAAACAAACAAACAAACAAACAAACAAACAAACAAACAAACAAACAAACAAACAAACAAACAAACAAACACACACACACACACACACACACACACACACACACACACACACACACACACACACACACACACACACACACACTCAACGGTCGTCTGCTCGCGCCTTTGGCGCTCGCGGCTTGCTGCATGGAGCAGCCCCTTCGGGTGATTCGCAACGACTCTCGCTGCGCTCGAGCCGTTGCTTTACTGAGCCGTTGTGTGTGTGTGTGTGTGTGTGTGTGTGTGTGTGTGTGTGTGTGTGTGTGTGTGTGTGTGTGTGTGTGTGTGTGTACGTGTGTGTACGTGTGTGTACGTGTGTGTACGTGTGTGTACGTGTGTGTACGTGTGTGTACGTGTGTG
>JALQXR010000538.1 GCA_023263105.1 Marivivens sp.
CTCCCACAGCGACTGCTCCCTGGGGGATCACGGCAACAAGGTTGGGGCCGGTGCTGACTAGGGACATCAACGAAGTTGCCTCTTCTCTTATTGGGACAGTGGTGGTGGTGGTGGTGGTGGTGGTGGTGGTGGTGGTGGTGGTGGTGGTGGTGGTGACAGTGTTCGGTTCATCTCCCCGCACCGGTACGCGTCCTTAAAGGGCCACTCGGTGGAGACGTGTCGTAGGCAGTAGGTCGCAATGCAGGGCCCTGTGTGTGTACATTACGTTCATGAAAACGGAGGTTGTGTTATTGCATGTACGTGATGTGGCGAGGGTACCCAGGTGGATGAGGTTCGACGTGAGCTTGTCGAGGCTGTGGAAGACGAGGCTGTTGCGCCACGCGGCTACGGCGACACCGAGGGGACCTGTGCGTGTGTGTGTGGAGAGGGGTTACGAGGTGGGATGTTGCGTGGGATGTTGTGTCATGTTCGGTGAGGGGAGTGTTTGTGCTTTTTCAAGGCCAACCGTTAGCGGCGGCGAAGCAGAGCTGGAAGAGCGTTGCATTGCCGGGGAAGAGCCAGATCGAGGCCAGCAGAAGGCC
>JALQXR010000539.1 GCA_023263105.1 Marivivens sp.
GCGTGTGTGTGTGTTTGTGACTCACCTTGTGGACCTGGTTAAAGACCTCCTCTTGGTTCAGGTAAGGTGACGTTTGCTGAGGAGTTATTACGAGTTTGAGTTTGTTCATGATTTATTTCCGTTGTTTAAAGGTTTTCTGCGTATGCTTGGTCACGACGTAATGCGTTGCCGTGTGTCTTCGTGTGTTAACGATGCATAGGGAGAGAGGGTAATGACCAGGTTCACGGGTGTGTGTGTGTGTGTGTGTGTGTGTGTGTGTGTGTGTGTGTGTGTGTGTGTGTGTGGTTTGTGGTGTGTGAGTATTGATGTGTGTTCGGGTGTGAAGTGTGTATGTAGACAATGACGTGCATCATCACCCGTGTCACTCTCAATCGACTTGATCGGCATGTACTGCATGGCGGTTGGGGGTAAATGTGTAGGGGTAGTTCCAAAAATAAAAAGATGCGTGTCCGTCATACCTCCCGTCCAAGCCACAGGGAGTCGTTGGCCTTAAAACCCTCCTCGGTGAACTTCGTGCCCGTGCCCGTCACCTGTGTGTGTGAATGTGTGTGTGTGTGTATGCACACGTATGTGTGTATGTG
>JALQXR010000053.1 GCA_023263105.1 Marivivens sp.
TCCAATGGCACCAAATGCGTGCCATCCCCGCGCAGCGCCAGTGAGGCCGCCGAAACCGCCTTGATCGCTCCCAAACCGTTGCGTTCGATGCAGGGCACCTGAACCAGCCCTCGGATCGGATCGCAGGTCATGCCAAGGTGGTGTTCGAGCGCGATTTCGGCAGCGTTTTCAACCTGCTCGGGCGTTCCGCCCAAGACCGCGCAAAGACCTGCGGCGGCCATGGCGGCGGCCGAGCCGACCTCGGCCTGACACCCGCATTCGGCGCCAGAGATCGAGGCGTTGAATTTGATCAGCCCGCCGATGGCCGCGGCTGTCAGCAGAAAGTCGGGGATGCGGGACGGTGCTGCTCCGGGGACGTGATCAAGCCAGTAGCGGATGGTTGCGGGCATCACGCCTGCCGCGCCGTTGGTGGGTGCTGTGACCACCTGACCGCCTGCGGCGTTTTCTTCGTTCACCGCCATCGCATAGGTCGACATGTAGTCGTTGATCGTGTGCGGAGCGACGAGGTTCATGCCCCGTTCGTTTTGCAGCGCTTCCCAGATGCCCTTTGCCCTGCGGCGGACCTTTAGCCCGCCGGGCAGGATGCCGTCGGTTTGCAGGCCGCGGTTGATACAGGCGTTCATGACCTCCCAGATCCGCGCGATGCCTTTGTCCAGATCGGCGGCGGTGCGGCGGGACAATTCGTTGCGGCGCTTCATCTCGGCGATGGAAAAGCCGCTTTCGGCGGCCATATCCAGCATCTCGCGCGCGGATTTGAACGGGAAGGGGACCGGCGGGCCGTCGTCGGTATCCTTGCCTGCGGCCAGTTCCTCGGCGTTCAGGACAAAGCCGCCGCCGACCGAATAATAGGTGACTTCGGTGATCACGTCGCCCTGCGCGTCGACGCCTCGGATGATCATGCCATTAGCGTGGCCGGGCAGGTTGGGGCCGAAATCAAAGACCAGATGCTCTTTCGGACGGAACGCCAAAGTCCCCAGCCCGTCGGGCGTCACGGTGCCGTCATTTGCGATCCGAGCGAGCTCGGCCTCGGCTTTTTCCGCGTCGTATTGGTCCGCCCTGAACCCCGCAAGTCCAAGGATCGTGGCGCGGTCGGTGGCGTGGCCGACGCCGGTGAAGGCAAGGCTGCCATGGAGCGTCACGCGCAGTCCGGAGACCGCAAAGGGCTGGCGGCGCAGGTGGTCAAGGAAGCGCGCGCCCGCGACCATGGGCCCGATGGTATGCGACGATGACGGGCCGACGCCCACCTTGAACATATCGAACACAGAGAGAAACATCAGGTTGCGCTTCCTTCGGGCGGATTGGGCGCGCGGGGCGCCGAGAACGGGGTCGGGCCAAGGCCTTCGGCCTGTGCTGCGGCGACCGATGCGGGACGGGTTTCGACCCTGTGTGCGAAATCGACAAGGCGGGGCCATCGGGTCAGGTCAAACCAGTCGGTCGTCCCGCCATAAAGCGCGGGCCACCGCAACATCGGAGCAAGGTAGCACCCATGGGCAGACGCCGCGTCGCGGTCCAGCCAGTCAGCGTCGGTCGCAGCGGACAGCACGTCCAGAATACCCGTGATCCGAGTGCAGGACGCGGCGTGCAGGCTGTCCGGGTTCCGGGGGTCGTGTTTTTCCGGATAGAACAACATCCGCAGGGCAGGGTGCAGGGTGTTCGACAGCCAGAACAGCCACTTTAGGTCGGCCCCGCGCTGCGGCGCGTCCGGTCCCGCCATCAGGCCGCCGTGACGGTCGGCCAGCCACAGCAGGATCGCAGCGGTTTCGAAAATCGGGCCATCGGGCGTTTCAAGCGTCGGGATCAACCCGTTGGGGTTGAGGGCCAGATAGCCCGCCGACCGCTGCCCCTGCTGCCCGCGATCAACCAGCACCGTCTCGTACGGCAAGCCCAGTTCCAGCAGTGCAAGGCGAATGCAAAGCGAGGCATTGTCGGGCGCAAAATGGAGGCGGTAGGGCACAGTCATGCGGGCACACTACCCTTTGTCGCCGCAGTCGGCATCCGCTTTGCGACGTATTCGCCGATAAAGGCGTCGGGGACATCCGTGGGGGGCGGTCGTTTGGCCAAGGCTCGCGCCAATCCCTGCGCCTGCAGCACCGGCGAAAGGAAAACCAGCCAGCATCGGGGGTGGTTTCGGCACAGCCGCAGGCGGCCATGACCCACGTCGCCGAAAACAAGAGCGGCGCGCCGGGCTCCTCCTCCCAGCGCGCCGCCAAGGTGACAGACTCTCGCTTAGTTGCGGGCCTTGTCGACCATCTTGCCCTTGGAAATCCACGGCATCATCGCGCGCAGCTTTTCACCGACCTGTTCGATCTGGTGTTCGTCGTTGATGCGGCGGGTTGCCTTGAAGAAGGGCTGACCGACAGCGTTTTCCTGCATGAAGTCACGCACGAACTTGCCGGTCTGGATGTCGGACAGAACTGCCTTCATCCGGGCTTTGGTTTCGTCGTAGGGCAGGATGCGCGGGCCCGAGACATATTCACCATACTCGGCCGTGTTCGAGATCGAGTAGTTCATATTGGCGATGCCGCCTTCGTAGATCAGGTCCACGATCAGCTTCACTTCGTGCAGACACTCGAAGTAGGCCATTTCGGGCTCGTATCCGGCCTCGACGAGGGTTTCAAAGCCCATGCGGATCAGTTCAACCAGACCACCGCACAGAACGGCCTGTTCGCCGAAGAGGTCGGTTTCACATTCCTGACGGAAGTTGGTTTCGATGATGCCCGAGCGGCCGCCACCGATGGCAGAGCAATAGGACAGGCCGACTTCCATCGCCTTGCCGGTCGCGTCCTGATGGACAGCCACGAGGCAGGGCACGCCGCCGCCCTTGGTGTATTCGCCACGCACGGTGTGGCCGGGGCCTTTGGGGGCCATCATGATGACGTCGACGCCGGGCTTCGGCTCGATCAGGCCAAAGTGCACGTTCAGGCCGTGGGCAAACGCAATGGCCGAGCCTTCGCGCAGGTTGTCGTGGACGTATTTCTTGTAGGTTTCGGCCTGCAGTTCGTCCGGCATGGTGAACATGATGACGTCACACCAGGCAGCGGCTTCTGCGATGCCCATGACCTTCAGGCCTTCGCCTTCGGCTTTCTTGGCCGAGGGGCTGCCTTCGCGCAGGGCGACGACAAGGTTTTTGGCGCCCGAGTCGCGCAGGTTCAGCGCATGGGCGTGGCCCTGGCTGCCATAGCCCAGAATGGCGACTTTCTTGTCCTTGATCAGGTTCACATCGCAATCGCGATCATAATAGACGCGCATGGAAAACTTCCTTCGTTGGCGTTTCGATTGGCGGCAACCTACTGTCGACGTTTCCGAAGTGCGAGGATCAGTGGCTTGGAAAATCGCGGCATATGCGATATTCTCATTCGTCATAGACACGATTTGCGGAAATATCATGCTTGATGAGGTGGACAGGCGGCTCTTGAGGCAGTTTCAGGCCGATCCTTCGCTGACGGTGCCGGAACTTGCCGATCTGTGCGGCCTGTCAGCAGGGCAGGCGACGCGGCGGCTCGACCGGATGCGGGAAACCGGCGTCATAAAGGGGCAAACGGCCATCATCGACTGGCGCGCGCTGGGGTTTGATGTGACGGTGTCCCTGCGGATCACGCTCGACAAAACCGCGCCGCGCGCCTTCGACGACTTTATCGACGCCGCCCGCAAGGTGCCCGAAGTGATCGAGATCCAGACCTTTCTTGGCCGCGTCGATGTGCGCCTGAATATCATTGCCCGCGATCTGGCCCATTGGCAGCGGATCTATCGCGACCAAGTGCTCACGCTGCCCCATATCGCGGATATCGAGGCATTGATGACCGTCGCCACCGTCAAATCGGACGAGGCCCTGCCCCTATGACCGCCGTCCCCGACCTTGACGACCTTGATCGCGCGATCCTTGCCGCCCTGCATCGGGACGCCAGCCAGTCGGCCAGCCAGATCGGGCGACGGTTGGGCCTGTCCCAACCCGCCACTTGGCGGCGGATCAAGCGGCTTCAGGATGCAAGGATCATCGCGGGGCGGCGGCTGATGCTGGACGCCGAACAGCTTGGCTTCGGCGTGACCGTCTTTCTGGGCGTTAAGCTCGCGACCAAGGGGCGGGTCAGCCTTGACGACTTTGAACGCGCGATCACGGCCATCCGCGAAGTGCAGACCGTCGAACACGTCCTTGGGCTTTACGACTATCGCCTGCGGGTGGTCGCCCGTGACCTTGCCGATTTCGAACGCGTCCTGCGCCGCCGCATCATGACCCTGCCCGGCGTGGGCAACGTCGAAGCGAACGTCCTCTTGTCAGAAGAACGCCGCCCCGGCCCGCTGGGCGACTGAGCCGACTTTCACGGGTTGAATCCCCTGCGATTTCGGCCTCAGATAGCGGCGCATTCACCGCGACAAAGGATACGGACATGGCTCTCTTGACCTCAGTGGACCCCGACGGGCTCGACGAATTCTCGGTCGTATTCACGGACCGGTCGCTCAACCACATGAGCGCAAGCTTCCAGACCGTGATGCGCGACATCTCGGGGATGCTGAAAGAGGTCTACAACGCATCCCACGTGGCGCTGGTTCCCGGAGGCGGCACCTACGGCATGGAATCGGTCGCCCGCCAGTTCGGCGCGGGAAGCCACGCGATGATCGTGCGCAACGGCTGGTTTTCGTTCCGCTGGACACAGATTTTCGACGCAGGAAAGTTCGCGGCCAAAACAACCGTTTTCAAAGCGCGGCAGGCCGGAAACGACACCCGCGCCCCCTTTGCGCCCGCACCAATAGAAGAGGTCACGGCGGCCATCCGCGACGCCCGCCCCGATGTGGTCTTTGCCCCTCATGTCGAAACCTCGGCGGGAATGATCCTGCCCGACGACTATATCACCGCGCTGGCGACCGCCGCCCACGAGGTCGGTGCGTTGATGGTGCTGGACTGCATCGCGTCAGGGTGCATCTGGGTCGACATGAAAAAGACCGGCGTCGATGTGCTGATCTCGGCCCCGCAAAAGGGCTGGTCCGCCTCCCCCTCGGCGGGGCTGGTCATGATGTCCGACCGCGCAAAAGAACGGCTCGACGCGACCGCCTCGGACAGCTTTGCGTTGGACCTCAAGAAATGGCACTCGATCATGGCGGCCTATGAAAACGGCGGCCACGCCTATCACGCGACTATGCCCACCGACGCGCTCCGCGCGTTTCGCGACACCATGTCCGAAACCCGCGACTATGGCTTTGCCAAACTCCGCGATGCGCAATGGCAGCTGGGTAACGCCGTTCGCGACATGCTTTCCAAACGCGGCATCAAATCGGTCGCGGCCCAAGGCTTCGGCGCACCCGGGGTCGTGGTCAGCTACACCGACGATCCTGATATCCAGAACGGCAAGAAATTCGCGGCCCAAGGCATGCAAATCGCCGCCGGCGTGCCACTGCAATGCGACGAGCCGGCAGACTTCCGCACCTTCCGGTTGGGGCTCTTCGGACTCGACAAACTCTATGACGTCGACGGAACCTGCGCCCGCCTGGACGCCGTGCTGGACAAGGTGCTCTGACCGCGGGCCTCTTTGGTCCGACACTCCGGGGGTGAGACCCCTATCGGGGTCGAGGGGGCAGCGCCCCCTTGCCAACCCCTCAGCCGCCCGCGCCCAACCCAAGTTTCATTAGCCCGCGTCGCACGGGCTTCAATCCGTATAACGCCTCGATTCCGCGGGCACGCAGATCCCGCAATGTCGGCGATCCGGCAATCGAGGCGCGATTAAGCGCATCGACGCCGCGCACCCTTAGCGCCACTTCGGCGTGCCTTTGACGATTGTAGGCGTCCAACATCGCGCGGTCGCCCAAACGGTCCCGTCCGTCGCAGGCAAGCGTCAGCAGTGCGGTCAGGTCGGCCAGCGACATGTTCAGGCCCTGCGCCCCGATCGGGGGCACGACATGGGCGGCCTCGGCCAGCAGCGCGACGCGTTCCGCGGACATCCGGTCGGCCAGCTGCGCGATAATCGGCCAGACCTGCCTGCGCCCGACAAGTCGAAGGTCACCGTTCACACCGGCCGAGCGACGGGTCGCTTCGACCTCAAACTCCGCCTCGGACAGCGCGGCAAGCCGCATGGCCTCGGGGCCCTGCTCCATCCAGACCACGGCCGAAAAGGGTCGGCCATCGTGGTCGGGAAGCGGCACCAGCGTGAAAGGCCCGCCCGTACGATGCACTTCGGTCGAAACATTGCCGTGCGGCGCATCGTGTGTGACGGCGAAAACGATCGCTTTCTGGCCATAGCGGAAGGTCTTGCAGCCGATGCCTGCGGCGTCGCGCACGGGCGAGTCGCGACCGTCGGCCCCAATCACCAGTCGCGCCTCAACAGAGGTGCCATCGCTCAGCGTCACCAGCGCCTCTCCGGTCCGCGACAACATCCGCGCAAAGCCGGTGCCCGCACGGAAATCGACGTTCGGCAGTTCTGAGAGCCTTGCGACGATCTCGCGCCGCAGGAGCCAGTTCGGCAGGTTCCATCCGAACGGAAGATCGCCAAGTTCTTTGGCGACAAAGTCCCGCTCGACCCGCGCGACCGGTTCTTCGCCGCCCGCGTCGACGATCCGCATGACATCCAGCGGCATCGCATAGGGTGCAAATCGCTCCCAAAGCCCGATCCTGTCCAGCAACGCCTGAGACGGTTGCAAAAAGGCAGTCGTGCGCAGGTCCGCGCCCTTGTCTTTGACATTCGTGACAGGCGGGGCCGGATCGACGCAGATCACGTTGAACCCTTCGGCACCAAAGGCCGCGGCAGCGGTCAGGCCCGCGACGCCACCACCGGAAATCAGGATATCTGTCTGCTGTCTTTGCATGATGCCGCTAGACTAGGAGCCTCGGGTCGCGCCGAAAAGGGGGGTCAGCCCAACTGCGACAGAAAGGCCGCAAGGTCGTCAGTGTGATGGTGGATATGGGGCGCGGGCAGGGGCTCGGGGCCGACGTGAACGGTGCGCATTCCCATCGCATGAGGGGCGGCAAGATTGCGGATATCGTCTTCGAACATGGCGCCCTGCCGGGGCGCGAGCCGGTCAAGGGCAAAGACCGCCTCAAAGGCCGCCTGTTCGGGTTTCGGACGGAAACCTGCGTGTTCCACCCCGTAGACCGCGTCGAACACTCCCCCCAGACCGCGCGCCTCTAGCACACGCTGGGCATAGGGTTCGGAGCCGTTGGTATAGACGATCCGGCGTCCGGGCAGGGCGCGGATCGCGGCGGCCAGTGCGGGGTCACGCTCAAGGTGCGACAGGTCGATGTCATGCACCTCGGTCAAATAGGGGCCGGGATCGACGCCGTGTTCGTTCATCAATCCGGCCAACGTGGTGCCGTATCGCGCCCAGTAATCGGACCGAAGGCGGTCTGCCTCGGCCGCTGACACGCCAAGCGCCTCGCTGACGAACGCGGTCATCCGGACCTCGATCTGGTCAAAAAGCCGCGCGGCGGGCGGATAAAGCGTGTTGTCCAGGTCAAAAACCCAAGCCCGAACATGTGAAAAAGATGCGGCAACCATGTGCATTGGAATAGGGCTGCCGAGGCGCGCTTGCAAGGCTTTGACTTGATCGTCGCACGGGATGCAGGCACAGTCGCCGAGATGATGGAATGGACCCATGGCAGATAGCAAGACCGCCCAGAAAGACGCCTATTCGCTGATCCTCGAAGCGATTGACAGCCATGTCTATAAGCCCGGGGACCGGCTGGTCGAAAGCGATCTGGCCGAGAGGTTCGGCGTGTCACGGACCCCGATCCGAGAGGCGCTTCAGCGGTTGGAAACCCAGTCGTTGCTGACCAGAGACGGCAGGTCTCTGATCGTGTCGTCGCTGGACCACACGCAGATGGCCGAACTTTATGTCGTCCGCGGAGAGCTGGAAGGGTTGGCCGCGCGATTGGCCGCCAGCCACGCCACTCCCGAAGAAAAGCGGGTTCTGCGCGATATGCTAGAGGCGGACCGCGCGCTGTTGGGTGATCCCGCAGCGCTAAGTCGCGCCAACAAAAGGTTCCACAAACAGATCCACCTTGCCAGCCATAACCGGTTTCTGGTCCAGCAACTGGACCTTGTTCACCGGTCGATGGCCTTGCTTGCGACAACCTCGCTTGCGGCAGAGGGCCGCGGAGAGGGCGCGCTGGCCGAACACGAAGCCATCGTCCGCGCCATTGAACAGGGTGACGGGAACGCGGCGGATGCGGCCCTGCGCGAACATATCTCGCGCGCGTTCATCACGCGGCTGCGGCTGGACGCCCAGCGGGTCGAACAGGGCTGAGCGCCGGCGCGGATTGTGGCGTAAAGCCTAGGCATGCACCTGACCCAAGACTAGCCAGAACGCTCGGGCCCATGCGGGACAAAGGCGCCATGCGCGGTCTTGTCCCAATAGAACGGCTTCCAGAAAAGCTCTAGCAGGCCCTTGTAGGTCGCGGCGACCGCCAACGGATAATAGAGGTGTAGCGTCGGCACCCAGCCCAGAAGCCCGCGCTTGCCCGCCCGCGACACCGCCAGCATCGACAGGCCGATGTTAAGCAATTCGGCCGCGAAAAAGACCACGCCCAATGCCAGCAGAGCCTTGCCCGGCACCACCGAGGCCAGGGGATGCGGCATGCCCAGGGGCACGAGCCAGAACGACCACAACAGCGGCGCCAGCGCGAACTGGCTGAGCGTGCCCAAAAACAGAACCTGCACGCCGAAGAACCGCTTTGCCCCTAGGTCGCGCCACAGCGCCCGCGGGTTACGCATGTGAACGCAATAGGTGATCGCATAGCCACGCGCTGGCGTTCGCCTCTTCCATGGTGGCGCTGTCCAAAAGCTCGGTCCGGTACCCTCGTCGCGCCAGCCGCACGCCCAGATCGGCGTCCTCGGTCACGTTATGGGCGTCCCATCCGCCGATCTCCTCCAGAACGGAGCGCCGGAAAAACAGCGTCGTGCCGCCCAGCGGGATCACGAACCCGAGCCGCGCGAGCCCGGGCAGGACCAGCCGGAACCACGTGGCGTATTCGATGGTAAAGCACCGCGCCAGCCAGTTGTGGCCGGTATTGTAGAAATCGAGGACCCCCTGCAAACAGGCCACTTCAGGGGGCGAGGCCGCGAATTGCGCAACCATCTTGCGGATCTGATCGGGGTCGGGCGCGTCTTCGGCATCATAGACGCCGATAATCTCGCCCCGAGCAAAGTTGAGGCCATAATTCAGGGCCCTTGGCTTTGTTTTGACCGTCCCGCGAGGCACGGTGATAGCCCTGAGCCAACGGGGCAAGTTCGTCCGGTCCAACACGTCGCGCGTGACGTGATCGTCTTCTTCAAGAAGGATACAGACATCAAGTAGCGCCGAGGGGTAGTCGAGCCGCGACAGGTTGGCGATCAACTGACCCGCAATGGCCTTTTCCTGAAACAGCGGGACAAAGATCGTCACGACCGGCAAGCGTATCGGCGTGGGCGGCTGGTTCGTGTCGGCACGCGGGTTGCGTTTCGGTGCCAAGGCGATTGCCGCAGCGATCCGCTGCCCGATATTCGCGATCATGGCGATGACGGCCCAACCGACGCAGACCGTGGCGACCCAAGCCGGAGACCACAGCGTCAGCGCGACGAAGAGCGCCAGTGTCGCGCAGGCCACCAGTCGCGCCCGCCCGACGGACCAAGTCCGGCAACTGTCCTCTGTTGCGGTAAGTGTTTCGGCGGCGACCACCAGATGCGAACTGGCAATCTGCCCCAAGGCGGTCTGGATCGCCGGTTCGGTCGAGATCGCCATACGGACCGGACCAAAGAGGTCGGTCAGCCGGTCGCGATGCCGGTCGAAACGGTCGGGGCGCGCGGTGATGACGATCGTCTCTCCGCCGCTGGCCCGCCAAGGCAAGAGTCCGTGCCGCAGGCAGGCCGAGGCCCCCAGTTTGTGCACCAGATGGGGCTGCGGGGGCTCTGCCGCCGGATCGATGACGCCTGCGCCGGCGACGTCGGCTTCGGCCTGCGTGATGGTTGCGGCGGGTAGAAAGAGGCTGAGCCTGAGGTGGTCCGCGAGTCGCGCGCCGGTCTGGCGCACCGAGGCTTCGGCCTCTGCGATCTGCCGCGCCGAGACCGTCCCCTGCCGCCACAGCGTCCTGCCCAGAGCGGTGCGCGGCATAGCCGACGCGCGGTGGTCGCCTGTCAGATCGGCGGGCGGCGCGGGCTGGTTCGATGCGGCTGCGATTTCTAGGTTGGTCCCCATGATCCGATCCATTGCTCTGCAACGGTCATCGCAGGACAAGCTTAACCCGTGGTTAACGCGGCCCGAAAATGGGGGGGTAGAAACGGCGACCCCGCCGGTTGGCGGGGCAGCAGGATCAGGATTTGCGGGCTTCCATCGCCTCGGCAAAGCGTTCGAACAGGTAGAAGCTGTCCTGCGGGCCGGGGCTGGCTTCGGGGTGATACTGCACCGAAAACACCGGACGGTCGGTCATGCGGATGCCGCAGTTCGAGCCGTCAAAGAGCGACACATGGGTTTCCATGACGCCCTTGGGCAGGGTTTGGCTGTCCACGGTAAAGCCATGGTTCATCGAGGTAATTTCGACTTTGCCGGTTTCCACGTCCTTCACGGGGTGGTTCGCGCCGTGGTGGCCGTGGTTCATCTTGATCGTCTTGGCACCCAGTGCCAGCGCCAGCATCTGGTGGCCAAGGCAGATGCCGAAGAGCGGCAGGTCGCTGCCGTCGAGCACGCCTTTGATCATCGGGACGGCATAGCTGCCGGTTGCGGCCGGATCGCCGGGGCCGTTGGACAGGAAAACGCCGTCGGGATTATGTGCCAGCACCTCTTCTGCGGTGGCGGTGGCGGGCAGGACGGTGACATCGCAGCCGACCGAGGCAAGGCAACGCAGGATGTTGCGCTTTGCGCCGTAGTCGATTGCGACGACTTTGTATTTCGGAGCCTCTTGACGGGCATAGCCTTCGGCCCAGGCCCAGCGCATTTCATCCCAGCGGTAGGACTGGGCGCAGGTGACGTCCTTGGCCAGATCGAGTCCGACGAGGCCTTTGAACGCGCGCGCGGATGCGACGAGGGCCGCAAGGTCGAAATTGCCTTCGGGATCATGGGCGATCGCGACATGCGGAGCGCCCTGCTGGCGGATCGCGCGGGTCAGGCGGCGGGTGTCCACGCCTCCGACGCCGATCCGGCCGTTGCGAGCCAGCCAGTCGTGAAGGTCCTCGGTCGCGCGCCAGTTCGACGGCGCGGTCGGGTCCCATTTCACGATCATGCCTGCCGAAACCGGAGAGTTGGATTCGTCGTCCTCGGCTGTGGTGCCGGTGTTGCCGATATGGGGGAAGGTAAAGGTGACAACCTGTCCGGCATAGGACGGGTCGGTCATGATTTCCTGATATCCGGTCATCGAGGTGTTGAAGCAGAGTTCAGCCTCGGCCTGACCTGTTGCCCCGAAGCCGTACCCGTAGAAGACGGTGCCATCTGCGAGTGCGATACAGGCGGTTGCCTTTCTTTTCGCTGCTGCGGACATGACTGCGACTCCCGTATGGCCAAACGCCTGTGGACCTAACGGCGGTGGTCGGTCTGGTCAAGGCATAAGGTGGTGAAATGCGACGTTGCGGCCTGTCCGATTGGTGCTGTTGTCACCTTTGTCCTGTCGGGCTATAGATCGCGCCTCGAATTCACTCACGGGAACCGAACTATGGACCTGCGCAGCCGCGTGAACGCATCGCTTAAAGAGGCGATGAAAGCCAAGGATGCCGACCGTCTGTCGACGCTTCGTCTGATCAATGCAGCCATCAAGGATCGCGATATCGCGGCGCGTGGCGAAGGCGAAGAGGGCGCGGTGGGCGACGACGTCGTGTTGGCGATCATGGGCAAGATGGTCAAGCAGCGGCAAGAAAGCGCGCGCGCCTATGAAGAGGGCGGGCGGCTGGAGTTGGCCGAGAAAGAGCTGTCCGAAGTCCGCGTGATCGAGGAATTCCTGCCCCGCCAGTTGTCTGACGACGAAACCGAAGCCGCAGTTGCCGCCGCGATCGAGTCGGTGGGTGCCGCGTCGATCCGCGATATGGGCAAGGTGATGGCCGAGCTGAAGGGCAAGTTCACCGGCCAGATGGATTTCGGCAAGGTCGGGCCTCTGGTCAAGGCAAAACTGGGCTGAGGCTAACGTCTGGGTAAGGGGCGCTGCCCCTCTGTCCCCTGTCGGGGCCATTCACCCCGGGATATTTTCGGCACAAAGGCAGGGCGCGGGTCCTGCCTTTTTCATTTGTAGCGGGCGAGTGTCGCGCGGAGGTCTTGGGCGAGGGCGATCCGTTCGTCGGGGCTGAGGTAGCTGCCCAGTTCGACCTCTCGGTCCCCGCCTTTGAGGGTCAGGTAATCTTCGACCGGGCCGCCTTGGGTATGGATGTGGATTTGCACCCAGTAGGGGTTGGCGGTCCATTCCCTGACGTGCTTGTCCGGTTCGCTGCGGCGCAGGTGGATCGTGTCGCGGGTGATCGTGAGTTCTTCGCGTAGGTCGCCGCTGCGGTAGCTGCGCGACAGGGCAAGCCACATGCCGGCCAGAGCGGCGGCGAGGAACGGCAGCAACCCCCAGAGGACCACAGAGCCAAGGACCGCCAGCAGAGGGAGGGCGACGAAGGCCGCCGTGCCCCCTATGAACCAGACAAAGCCGGTTTTGGGGAGCGACCTGTGGGGCCAGCAGAGCAGGGTGCTCTGGCCGCGGGGCGGGGTTTCGGTATGGGTTAGCGTATAGGGCATCGACGGTCCGGCGGGTGTTCTTATTGTCCCGAATATGGACTGGATGGCCCAAGAAAAAAGCCCCGGCGGTGACCGGGGCTTTTTGTTTTCGGGTTAATGGCTGTGGCCTTTGTCCCAGTCGGACTGCTTCGGGAGGATCTCGAAGGTATGTTCCGGCGGGGGGGACGGCAGGGTCCATTCCAGCGTATCCGCAAATTCGTTCCACGGGTTGTTCTGGGTGGCGTTGCGCGGACGTGCGAGCGTCACGAACAGGACCACGATGAAGAACACGAAGGAACCGAAGGCGATGAACGCGCCGATCGACGATATGTAGTTCCAGTAGGCGAAAGCCTCGGGATAGTCGATGTACCGGCGCGGCATGCCCTGGCGACCCAGGAAGTGCTGCGGGAAGAAGGTGATGTTGGCACCGATGAACATGGCCCAGAAGTGCATTTTGCCTGCCCATTCGGGGATCATGCGGCCGGACATCTTAGGCAGGTAGAAGTAGATCCCTGCAAAGATGCCGAACACGGCGCCAAGGCTCATCACGTAGTGGAAGTGAGCCACAACGTAGTAGGTGTCGTGGTAGGCGCGGTCGACGCCTGCCTGGCTCAGCACGATGCCGGTCACGCCGCCAACGGTGAAGAGGAACAGGAAGCCGAAGGCCCAGAGCATCGGGGTGCGGAACTCGACCGAGCCGCCCCACATGGTGGCGATCCACGAGAAGATCTTAACGCCCGTGGGCACCGCGATCACCAGGG
>JALQXR010000540.1 GCA_023263105.1 Marivivens sp.
TCCTCCCACCTGTCAAGAACACACCATTGGATCCCGACACACCGTGTGTACGCGCATTTTCCAGCCGGCTCTCATCGGAAGCTGCCAAGGCCAAGGGACTTCAATTTGAGCAAGAGATCAGAGAGCAGCGCCTCCAGTCCTTGCTCCGGTGTGGTTCTTTTCATTGTCATTGCGACTGTCGTGCCCGGCTTGGAGTCCACATCGTGGCTTCCACCACAGGGCCGAGCGCGAGGAGATGGCAACGAAGCGGGAGGACATGGCCAAGAGCCGCCAAGAAGTGAGCCGCGCTTGTGTGTGTGTGTGTGTGTGTGTGTGTGTGTGTGTGTGTGCGTGTGTGAGGTCCGACACTCACGAATGGACACCCTGGTGGAGCAACATCTTTCGTGTTTTTCTTTTGCCAGTTCGAAGAGTCCCGGGCCAAGTGCACCGCGGACCTCGCCGATCTGAACGAGGGCCTCTACAACCATACGCAGCACTACAATAAAGGTTGACTCACACCAACAATCGAAGAGCGTGAGCGACCGTGCTGCTTACACCGTGCCTTTATGTACAGCCGCGCTGGCGAGGCTCAAGTCCCAAC
>JALQXR010000541.1 GCA_023263105.1 Marivivens sp.
CGTCCATGCTTGCGCGCCGCGTCCACGCCTGCCACGTCACCACCCGCCACCTCATTGCCCGCGCGCGGCGCGCGCCGGGCGAAAAAAACGAGTCTTTTAATGAGCTGAGACCTATTCTAGATCCCTCTCACAGGATGCGATATAGACACCCTCCTTACACTGAGGCTAGCCATCTGCCCCAATGGGCACGAGTTAACCGTAGTCGTACGGCCGCGAGTGGCGGGCCGAAGCGGTGGTGGTTGTGGTGCGCTTTAGGACCGTCCTAGGGGACGGGTGTGTAGGCTGTGGCAAGCCCGGGTTCCCAGCGGGTCGGGCACGCTTCCTAGTGGCGGGTGAAGGCCCCCCGCTACTAGTGCTACACGCTATTGGCCCCAGGCCCCTCGAAGATGTCGAGAGGTCCTCCACTCGGGGTCGCTTGGCGCCGGCGAGGGCCTGAGCCCGTGCGGCAGCCACCGGTGCGTCAAGCTCGGCGGGCTGCCGGGGCCGCTTAGGCGTCGGCCGGTGTAGATGACGCCGCGGGCCTAGGGGCGGGCAATGGGCCGCCCCTAGGGCGGGGGCGCACGACGGGGCAGGTCCACCG
>JALQXR010000542.1:0-320 GCA_023263105.1 Marivivens sp.
GTTGCCAGTGCCCCCTTCGAAGCTACTACTACTGCTATTGATGCCAAGGGTAAGATCGATGAACCGCGGGGTCTCAGGCTGCCATTCGGTAGGGCTACTATTGCTGCCACCACCCCTGACGCTGCCTTCGTTGGCGGGGCTCGGCTGTAGTCTAGTGCGGTTGGTCGGGCGTTTGAGCGTGAGAGTCCCCACACTCTGGTGTTGGAGAGTGACGGGCGAATCGTCATCACCATCATTGCCACTATCATCATCATCACCACCATCATCATCTTCGTTGCCATTCTGGCCACCTGCCACCACCTACCACCACTGCTCGACAC
>JALQXR010000543.1:0-238 GCA_023263105.1 Marivivens sp.
GCCCTGAGGTGGTTGTCATTATGGTGGTGGTGTGGTGATGGTGGTGATGGTGGTGATGGTGGTGGCGGTGGTGGTGGTGGGAGGGGGAAATGACACACACATAAACACACGGGTGATCCCCGAAACCAAATGAGGGTGTGTGCACGTACCATGAGGATTTGGACGACGGGCGTGGTGCCGCCGCCCTCCGGGACGCCCGACAGCTTCCGCAGCTTCGTGTAGGTCGCCAGCCGCGTCG
>JALQXR010000543.1:248-579 GCA_023263105.1 Marivivens sp.
CTCCACCTCGAAGGCCGACTTTGTCTCGTTCCAGATTTGCTGCACGTGAGGGGTGGTTACGAGGTGGGGTGCTAGGTGCGGTGCTGTGCATAAAGGTGCTGGACGAGGATGCCGATGTGGTGTTTGTGTGTGTGTGTGTGTGTGTGTGTGTGTGTGTGTGTGTGTGTGTGTGTGTGTGGGTGCGTGTCCGTCACCATGTTCTTCTCACTGATGCACTTGACGCAGCTCGGGTCCTCATCGCAGTGCAGCCCGTTTGGCGCCTCGCCCCGCGCCGTGAAGCACAGGGCGAGCTGCTCCCAGCTCAACTCCGTCGGGTAGATGCCCTCGTGCT
>JALQXR010000544.1 GCA_023263105.1 Marivivens sp.
GAAGTCTTCGAAGTGCGTGAAGGCGACCTTGTAAAACTACGTGGTTTTGGGGGTGGATGGGTGAGACTGGGCAGAAGGAGAAGGGCAAGGATGAAAGAAAGAGACGGCATGGGCGGTGACCGTGCCCATGATGGTGTCGACTCGGGCGTTCCACCACGCGTAGGGTTCATTCGCCGCCGCCTTGGCCAGCACTTCGACGACGTCGCCCACCCGCGGTTCGAACGTGGGCGGGACATCGGCGGGCGGCGGAGCGCGGCACATGCCGGGGTTGACCCACTCGCTCTCTTTCCAGTCATCCTCGTACTTCACACAGACCTTGGAGGATCGCAGATCGACGTCCACAATGTCCGCCTGGGAATTGAGCCCAAAAAATGTGTGCGGGGTGTTCACGCGCGCGCATGTGTGCGGGTGTGTATGCGTGTGCGTGTGTGTGTGTGCGTGTGTGTGTGTGTGTGTGTGTTTGTCTTGCTGTGTAAGCGTGCTCTGTAACACTCACGTTGTAGTAGGCGAACGATTCCGGGCACTTGACCTCAACCCCCGGCATCTGCGTGCGAGTAGTCTCCCATGGACGCTCCCC
>JALQXR010000545.1 GCA_023263105.1 Marivivens sp.
GGCGAACAGCTCCAGCACGTCGAGGCCCGACAGTTCGGGATAGCCGAGCCTCTGCCCCACGAGAGGCGCGTTAATCATGATGGTCGGCGTCTCGGCCGCACGCGCGATCGCCTCGCCGCGGCCGACCGCGCGCACCTCGCCGTCGGGCGATGCGATCCATATGCCGCCATGGGTTGCGTGCAGCGCAGGATAGGGCAAAGAGGCCGCCATCCGCACTAGATGGTCCAGGCGGAACGAAAGGGCAACCAAGTGTCGTTGAATCAGGAGCTTAGGGACGCCGCGATGGCGTCGAAGGCGTGGCCGTATGAAGAGGCTCGCAAGCTGCTGAAACGCTATCCCGGCCTCGTGGATGGGCAGGCGCCGGATAAGGGCCATGTGCTGTTCGAGACCGGCTATGGTCCCTCGGGTCTGCCGCATATCGGCACGTTCAACGAAGTGCTGCGCACGACGATGGTGCGCAACGCCTTTCATGCGCTGTCGGACGTGCCGACGAAGCTGATCGCGTTCAGCGATGACATGGATGGCCTGCGCAAGGTGCCGGACAATGTGCCCAATGGCGACATGTTGCGCGAACAT
>JALQXR010000546.1:0-306 GCA_023263105.1 Marivivens sp.
GCGCGCGGCGATCATCGTTGCGGCGACGGTGGTCGCGCCGGTGCCTCCGGTCGCGATGCAGGCTGCCATATCGGCGCGGCTCAGCTTTGCGACGCCTTTGGCCTGTGCCAGCGAATCGAGTTCCTGGTCCGAAAGCCCGATGTGCAGGCGTCCGGAAATGACCGCGATGGTCGCGGGTTCCGCGCCATGGGCCCTGACCTCGGCCTCGACCCTGCGGGCGGTCTCCAGATTCTGCGGGTAGGGCATCCCGTGCGTGATGATCGTGCTTTCCAGAGCGACCACAGGGCGGCGCTCGGCCAAGGCTTT
>JALQXR010000546.1:316-576 GCA_023263105.1 Marivivens sp.
CTTTGGCGACGGCGGGCGAATGGGTGAGGGGGATCATAGGGGGACTTCTCCGGAAACATAGGTTGCAGCGGCGCGCAGGGCGCGGGCAAGCGCTGCCTCGCGGTCCGCGCCGCGCGTTTCAGACACGATATGGGCTGCCATAAAGGTATCGCCGGCGCCGGTGACGCGCACGACCTGCACTGTCGGCGGGGCAAGTGTGATGACCGGCCCACCCGCGATGGCGTCAGAGGCAGACGACCCTCCGTCCGTCACCAATGCCC
>JALQXR010000547.1 GCA_023263105.1 Marivivens sp.
AAAATTCTGGGGGGACAAGGTTGCTCAGAAGACTTTGAGATATGAAGCGCTTCGAGTTGCGTTAGAGAGAGCGACGAGGGCTTCGTGTTACTTATCTATTTTTGTGCTAGCAATTTGCGCGTCCTTTTTAGAAAGAGATTGGCGATTAGCGCTTGGGGGCGTGGAGGCTACCAATCAGATCTTTTGTGCAGTCTCACACGCAGCGCTTGAGGCTTTGGCGGATCAGCGGGGAAGGGTATTTTTTAATGGGTCTTTAAAGGACTACATTTATGGTGGTGGGCATTCTAGAGTGTACCCGCCGTCGTCCGATACTCGATCAGGATCACTAGCTATTTTCCCGTGTCGAGGTTTGTCGTCGTGCGATGGAGGTACGACTCGAGATCTCCTACCTACGCGACCTAATGAGGCCGGTGTCAAACGTTCCCTCCCCATCCCCATCCCCCGCGGCTTATGCAGCCATGAACCCCTTAATCCCCTAGATTCCCCGGCACCCCTCTCTGGGTCTATAGTCGCTGTCCCCGGCTTGTCTAGCCGATCTCTTTTCTCCCCCTTTTCCACCATACTACCCGTCCCCC
>JALQXR010000548.1 GCA_023263105.1 Marivivens sp.
CACTGCAAACACACACACACACACACACACACACACACTCCGAGCGCGACCGCGCTACACTGACTGGTGAAGAGGCCCAAATTTTTCCGAAACCCCGGACCCCTACCATCTATCAGGTCCAGAGATGATATCAAACACCTTCAAACACTCAACACTTTCAGACACCCAACACCTTCAGACACCCAACACCTTCAGACACCAACGATCATCAACACCTGGGCTTGCCGGGGGGCGCCGCCGGCGCCATGGACGCACACTTGCACATACATATTAGATAAAATACTGCGCAACGTGTTAACGACTCTGCATATATATACATATCGATATATATGCGTATCTTCAATGTATGTTTTTACTCGAGGACCTGGTAAAAACGTGTTCGAGGGGTGGTATGCATATACATTACGCTCACACACACACACACACACACACACGCACACACACACACGCACACCGTCACGTGACATCTCCAGCACTCTGCGACGTGACCCGTCCCCAGAAGACACACCGGCAGCCGTTGAGGACACGAGAGGTGGGGTGCAAAGACAGCTAAGAGCTTGCATTTCAATGAGAT
>JALQXR010000549.1 GCA_023263105.1 Marivivens sp.
CTGAATGACAAACGGTGCACTGCCATCGCTGCTTGTTCTTCACCAAGAGTGCCTCAGTTGGATCGCAGGGCCCAATCCATTTTGCCGAATTGAGAGCTGCAAGGTCGTGGAGCTTCTTCACGGTGTTTTCCCGGGCTCCCGGTCCCAAAGGCATTGTGCACTATGTGCAGCACAAATACTGTGGAATAGTATCGACAGGGTTAACAACCGAAGAGGGGGGAGGGTGAGGGGAACAAGGACAGCAGGCAACCATCTGTGAGAAGGAGGAAGCGTGAGCTATCACACCCGGAGGTGGCAGCAGTGTTTGGGCGATTTTCAAAAATGCGGCCTGCTTGGTGCATGACCTAGCCCTCAATGGCTAACCTTTACGATACCAGTTGTGTCCTTGATGATGGCTTCCTTCACGGCCCTCGGGCCACCACCACCACCACCACCACCACCACCACCACCACCACCACCACCACAGCTGCAGACCGGGACCTTGCACGGATTGCACGCCCACTCTGCACTGCTGCATCGCCAGTGTAGAGGCCAGAGTTACCAGCTCCGAGAGGGGACCGAAAAAAACCAAC
>JALQXR010000054.1 GCA_023263105.1 Marivivens sp.
CCTTCGCCGCGAAAGAGGCGCCGTTGCAGGACGACTCCATCGACTGCTGGACGGGGATCGAAAAGAAGTTCGACGGAACGCCTGGCAAGAAGTGAGGCAGGGGGCTCTGCCCCCCGTTCCTGCGGGCCTCCCCCCGGAGTATCCGGACCAAAGAAGGGCCAAGCGCGACGGCCCAAAGCTGCAAAGGAAGACCAAGTGCCCCTCATGAAAAGCTGGCTCGACAGCGCAAATTTGCCCGATTGTCCTTTTCCGCTGAATAACTTGCCCCTTGGGGTGTTTTCCGTGGGGGACGAAGAACCGCGCTGCGGAATTGCGATCGGAGACCACATTCTGGACGCCGCGTCGGCCGAGGCGGCGGGCCTGATCGATCTGGACGGGGGGCCCTATCTGGACGTGCCGTTCTGGAACGATGTAATGGAGGCGGGCGCTGCGGTCTGGGCAGAGTTGCGGGCTCAGGTCACTGATCTGTTGAAAGCGGGGTCGGATCTGCGGGGAGAGGTCGAGGCATTACTGGTCCCGATCGCCGATGCGCAGATGCACATGCCTTTTCTGGTTGCCGAATACACCGATTTCTATGCCGGAAAGAACCATGCGGTGAACGTCGGCACGATGTTCCGCGGTGCTGAAAATGCGTTGCCGCCCAACTGGTTGCATATCCCGATTGGATACAACGGGCGCGCAAGCTCGGTTGTGGTCTCTGGTACACCGGTGCGCAGGCCCTGGGGACAGCTGAAGTCTCCGGACCATGATGTGCCTGCGTTCCTGCCTTCGCGCCGGTTCGATCTGGAACTGGAGATGGGCGCCATCGTCGGCACCGCCTCTGAGGGGCCGGTGACCGTCGACGAAGCAGACGCCATGATCTTTGGTTATGTTCTGTTGAACGATTGGTCGGCGCGGGACATTCAGGCGTGGGAATACCAGCCGCTGGGGCCGTTCCAGGCCAAGGCAACTGCGACCTCGATCAGCCCCTGGATCGTCATGGCGGCGGCTCTCGAGCCATTTCGGGTGATGACACCGGCGCGCGAAAAAGACCTGTTGCCGCACCTTAGGGACACTGGCCCGATGTTGTTCGACATCGACCTTTCCGTCGAGTTGCGCCCGGCTGGCGGAACGTCGTCGACCATCGCCCGCACGAACTACCGCGAGATGTATTTTTCGGCTGCCCAGCAGCTGGCCCACCACACGACGTCGGGCTGTCCGATGACGCCGGGGGACCTGCTTGGGTCCGGCACTATTTCGGGCCCGACCAAGGACAGTCGCGGTAGCATGCTGGAGCTGAGCTGGGGCGGAAAAGAGCCTATCACGCTGGTCGGCGGCGAGAGCCGCAGCTTTTTGGAAGACGGCGACAGTCTGACCCTGCGCGGCGCGGCTAAAGGCGACGGATATACCATCGGGTTCGGAGACTGTGAAGGCACGATCCTGCCAGCGCTGGCCGACCCCTACGAAAGGAACTGAGATGACCAAGGCATTCGCATCGCAAGGCGACATGAGCGAGAAAAAGATAAGCTTCACCGAGGTCGGAGACGGGCTTTATGCCTTTACCGCCGAGGGCGATCCGAACTCGGGAGTCATCATCGGCGATGACAGCGTGATGGTGGTCGAGGCGCAGGCCACGCCACGGCTGGCGCAAAAGGTCATCGACTGCATCCGCGAGGTCACGGACAAGCCGATCACCCATCTGGCACTGACACATTATCACGCTGTGCGCGTTCTGGGCGCCTCTGCCTTTGGCGCGCAGCAGATCCTGATGTCGGATGCGGCGCGCTCTATGGTGGTCGAACGTGGGCAGGAAGACTGGGACAGTGAATTTGGCCGGTTCCCCCGACTGTTTCAGGGACACGAGAGCATTCCGGGCCTGACCTGGCCCACGACGACGTTTTCAGAGCGGATGACCGTCTATCTGGGCAATCGTCGCGTCGACCTGATGCATCTGGGCCGGGCCCATACGGCGGGTGATATCGTGGTTCATGTCCCCGATCAGAATGTGATGTTCACAGGCGATATCGTCGAATACCACTCGGCCTGCTATTGCGGCGACGGGCATTTCGCCGATTGGGGCGACACTTTGGACGCGATCAAATGGTTCGATGTGGATGCGATTGCTCCGGGTCGCGGGGACGCGCTGATCGGCAAAGAGATGGTCGATAAAGCCATTGAAAACACACGAGATTTCGTGAATTCGACCTATGCGCCCGTTGCTCGGATCGCGGCACGCGGCGGGTCTTTGAAAGAGGCATGGGACGCCGTGCGAGAGGCCTGCGATCCAAAATTCGGCGACTATGCCATCTACGAACACTGTCTGCCCTTTAACGTGGCCCGCGCCTATGACGAGGCACGCGGCATCGACACGCCTCGTATCTGGACCGCCCAGCGCGATCAGGACATGTGGGCGGCACTGCAGGGCTAAGGGAGCGGAGCGGGACATGACAAAAATTTTCGAAACGCCGCTCTATCCCTATGTGAAATCGCCCGACCAGACGGCCAAAACGCCGGTCCGCCACCGCGTGGTGGTCATCGGGGCGGGTCCGGTCGGGCTTGCCGCTGCGATTGATCTGGCGCAGTCCGGTGTCGAAGTGCTGGTGCTGGACGACAATACAAAAGTGTCCTTCGGCAGTCGTGCCATCTGCTTTTCCAAACGGACCCTCGAAATTTCAGACCGGCTGGGCATCGGGCCCGCACTGGTCGAAAAAGGGGTCCAGTGGAACCTTGGCAAGGTCTTTTTCAAGGATCGAAAAGTATACGATTTCAACCTGCTTGCTGAAAACGGGCACCGGAATCCTGCTTTTATCAACCTTCAACAATACCATTTCGAACATGAGCTGGTGAAACGCGTCCGGTCTTTGGAGGCCGATGGCGCCCCGATCGAAATCAGGGGCGGCAACCGCGTCAGCGCCGTTTCGGACGCTGGATCCCATGTGGCGATCACAATCCAGACCGAAGATGGGCCTTATGATCTGACCGCCGACTGGCTGATCGCCTGCGACGGAGCAGGCAGCCCGACGCGGTCGATGTTGGGACTCGATTTTGTGGGACGCGTGTTCGAAGACAATTTTCTGATCGCGGATGTGGTGATGGATGCCGATTTTCCGACCGAAAGGTGGTTCTGGTTCGACCCGCCGTTCAACCGTGATCAATCGGCGCTCTTGCACAAACAGCCGGACGGGGTCTGGCGGATCGACCTGCAGTTGGGATGGAACATCGACAAGGACGCCGAAAAGCAGCCCGAGCGGGTCATCCCCCGTCTGAAGGCGATGCTGGGCGACGAGGTGAATTTTGAGCTGGAGTGGGTGTCGATCTATACCTTCCAGTGCCGCAGGATGGAAAAGTTCCGCCATGGCCGCGTCTTGTTTGCTGGCGACAGCGCGCATCAGGTCAGCCCTTTTGGTGCCCGAGGCGCGAACTCTGGGCTGCAGGATACCGACAATCTGGTCTGGAAGCTGAAACTGGTGATCGACGGCCTGGCGCCGGACAGTTTGCTGGACAGCTACGACCTGGAGCGGATCTACGGCGCGGAGGAAAACATATTGAATTCAACGCGCTCGACCGACTTTATCACGCCAAAGTCAGACCAGAGCCGGATTTTTCGGGATGCCGTTCTGGACCTGTCAGAGCACCACGCCTTTGCCCGTCCGCTGGTGAATTCTGGTCGGCTAAGCAGGCCGTGTGTCTATTACGGCTCTTCGTTGAATTCGGCAGACGCGCTGGACGGACCGGCGCAGAGCCAGCCGGGGGCGCCCTGCCCCGATGTACAGTTGGGCGACGGGTTCCTGTTGGACCAGTTCCGTGGCGGGTTCGTCATTCTGGCGATCAACGCCGACGCGCCTGACGAGTTGACCGACTCGGGCGTGACCGCGCGGACAATCCGGCTGCGCACAAAAGATGACCCGACCGGCGCTTTGGCGGCGCGGTATCTGGGCAAGACACCTGCAGCGGTCTACTTGATCCGCCCCGACCAACATGTCGCGATGCGCCGCGACGGCTATGACGAAGGGCTGTTCCGCGCCGCCCTTCGCCGCGCGACCGCAAAGGACTAGGCCATGCCCCTTAACACTGCACCAAATCTGACCAATGCGGACGACGCCTATGCAGCGCTTCTGGCCGCCCACGAAGGTCTGACCAAAGCCGAAAGTGACGCGCTGAATGCGCGGCTTATCTTGTTGATGATGAACCACATTGGCGACATGGAGGTACTGGAGCAGGCCCTAAAGCTGGCCAGCGACCCCGCCGCCTGATCACAGGTGGATGCGCAGCCCGTCACGCCCGACATAAAGATGACCCTGATAGGTTTCGGCGACGGCCTCGCGCCAATGGGTCTCTGTATAGTCCGGATCATCCAGCGGCACGAGATGGTGAAGCGCCAGTGCGCGAACGCCGGCCTGCGTCGCGATCCGGCCAGCGTCGCGCGCCACTGTATGTGATCGTTTCAGGTGGAACATTAGCCGGTCATCGCCATTCCCCACCCGCGCAACCAGCGCCTCGAGCGCTTCGTCCAGCATCGCTTCGTGGACAAGCAGATCCGCGCCAGCGGCAAAGTCGGCCAGCGGCAGATGGAAAGCCGTATCGCCGGAAAAACAGACCGATTTCGCGGCCCCGTCAAATCGAAGCGCAAACGTGTCCACCAAAGGCGGGTGGATGTTGCGGATCGCCGCGACGCGGACGGTGCCGACAGCGGTGACCGGACCTTCGTCATAAGGACGGTAACTGATAAGATTGCCTAGGTTTGGCCGACCTTCGTCGCTTTGCCTTAGGTCGATGTCCGCCTTCATCGACGCCATGAACCCGTCCAGATAGTCCTGCAGGCCCTTGGGACCGTAGATAGTCACCGGCGTCTTCAGCCCTGCGGTCCAAGCCGTATGCAGCAACGGTCCAAGTTCCAGATAATGGTCAGAGTGGAGGTGCGTAACGAAAATCGTGGCCAGCTCGCTTAGCTTTACGCCCGCGTCCACCAGCCCGCGCGTCACACCCAGCCCGCAATCCACGACGATTCTCTGGCCGTCGAGCACAACCAAGGACGACGTCGGATTTGCCGAGCCTGTCCGGATCGCGGGACCGCCTTTGGTCCCAAGAAGCACCACATATGCGTCTGTCATGGGGTCCTCCTAGACCAGCGCCTTATCCAAGAACCGCAGCCAGTTCTCGCCCGCGATTTTCTCGACCAAGGCGTCTCCATAGCCGTGCTTCAGCATTGCCTGGCACAGGTTCTGAACACCCGTCACATCGCCGATGCCTTTCGGCACTTCGGCACCGTCGAAATCCGAGCCAAACGCCACGCCGTGCTCGCCCAAGATCGAAAGGAGATGGTCAAGGTGGCGCATCACAGGGTCCCAGCCCATGTCAGCGCTGCGGCGGCCATCCGGACGCAAGAACACGGTCGCGAAATTCAGCCCGACGATGCCGCCGGACTCGGCGATGATGTGCAGTTGCCGGTCGGTCAGGTTCCGTGTCGATGCGGTGACGGAATGGGCGTTTGAATGGGTCGCAATCATCGGGCCCGTGCAAAGCCGCGCAACGTCGTCGAAACCGGCTTCGTTCAGGTGTGACAGGTCGATCAGAACCCCAAGCTTGTCGCATTCCCTGACCAGTCTGCACCCCGCAGGAGTCAGCCCGTCGCCCGTATCCGGGTCACCCGGAAAGCGGAACGGAACGCCATGGCCAAAAGCGGTCGGACGGCTCCAGACAGGACCCACGGATCGCAGACCGGCCGCATACCAGACTTGAAGCGCATCAAGGTCGGGATCTATCGCCTCGGCGCCCTCCATATGCATGATGCCCGCGATCCCGCCTGCGGCGATGGTGTGGCGCAGGTCGGATCCGGTCGTGCAGATCCGGAAGGCGCCATTGCTCGCGCGCTCCATCCACCTTAGGTGCCCTGCCTCGGTCATGGCGATCGCTGTTGCTTCTTCGAAACCGATCGCCGGCGGCAGCGGCAGGTCGTAGGGCGGGGCGTCCATCAGGGCGTCATAATCAATCGACGGATCGTTCGGAGACGGCACATAGATCGCAAAAAACCCGCCGACAAAGCCGCCGCGTTGCATCCGCGGAAGGTCAAGATGACCGCTGCGGTCGCCGATCGGCCAAAGCGCCTTGCGCGAAGGACCTGCCTTTAGCAGCCGGTAAAGAAAGTCGTTGTGGCCGTCAAAGACATTGAATTTCCGCATTGAATCTCTCCTGTTCCGCGCCGAGATGATCATGCGTCGATGATCGAAGCAAGCTCGTGGTTAAGGGCGTTAACCCTGCCGAAAGACGAATCGACCATCCTTTGCGAAAGGATCCACGAACGAGGTTCGGAATGCTTCGCATCGGCGGAAAGACACTTAGACAGCGGTTGGCTTACCGCCTGCGGCAACTGCTGTTGCGCCCACTCGCGCCCGAGGCCCTGCTGGGTCGCGACGAAATCGACCCTGACCCTGACCTCTTGAATACGGCGGTCAGGGGCCGAACGATTGTCGTGACCGGCGCGGGCGGCTCTATCGGCAAGGAAATCTGCCGCCAGTTGCTGAACCTTGGACCGCTACGGATCATCCTGTTGGACCTATCGGAAGCGGCTCTTTTTTCCATTCATGACGAACTGAAATTTTCCTGCACGGGGCTTGCCGACCCTCCTGACATCGTGCCGGTTCTGGGATCGGTCGGAAACGCTAGAACCCTCGGCAGGGTGTTTCACCAGTTCGATGTCGACGCCGTTTTCCACGCCGCCGCCTATAAACATGTCGGTATGATCGAAGACAACTTGCTTGCCGGTGTCGAAAACAACCTCTTGGGCACGCTGGAACTGACAAAGGCCGCGATTTGCGCGGCGGTTCCGGACTTTGTTCTGGTCTCCACGGACAAAGCCGTCGACCCGAAAAGCGTTATGGGTAAGACCAAGCGCGCGGCCGAGGTAGTCTGCACCGAATTGTGCAAAACGACGCCTACCCGCGCGACGATCGTGCGGTTTGGCAATGTCCTTGGCTCATCGGGATCGGTTCTGCCGCGCGTTCTTGGGCAAATCGAACGGGGCGGACCGGTCCTGTTGACCGACCCTTCCGCGCGCCGCGTCTTCATGAGCAGCCGCGAAGCCGCCCTTTTGGTCATTCAGGCCTGCGGACTGGGAGGAAGGGGCGGTACCTTTGCCCTGAAGGTCGGCAATCCCCTGCGGATCAGCGATCTCTTGCAGTCCATACTGACCCATAGATTCCGGATGTATTGGCTGGCCAAACTTTTTGGGCTCATCCCCCGGATCCAGATTGTCGGGCCCGGTCAGGCCGAAAAACAGATCGAAGCGGACCTCGTGCCGCGAAATGCCATTGCCACGTGTCATCCCTTTATCTGGGAGGTCGGCCAAAGTGACGACTCCGACACCTCTGCCTGTGACATGATTGGCCTTCTTGAAAAGGCAGTCGCGACGGGATCAGAAACTGCTGCGATGGAGGTCTTGGCGGCCATGCTGGAAGCCGAGTACGCGAAAGACGGATCATCGCCTTCGACCATGCAGCTTACCGCATTTTCGACAGGCCGAAGTGCCGCGCATGCGGCCGCCAGTGGCCCAATGGTCGACATGCTGCGGCCGCCGATCTTTCTGCCCCCCGAGCCGCGAAACGATGGTCGAATGATCGGCCACTGATCCACAAATATTTCCGATGTCCGTGTGATCCAGACGTCGCCTCAGAACGTTTCAGTCTTTGATTTCCACCGCTTGTTCGCACTTGCGGCGGGACTCGTTCAGCGATAATGAATAAACGTTCATTCTCAGGCAAGTTATTGGTTCCCATGCCTCAAACCTCGGCAGCCCAAACCACGAGCGCACGATCGACCGAAATCCTTGCGGCCTGCAAAAAGGCCTTTGCAGACAAGGGGTTTGACGGCGCGTCGATGCAGGACCTTGCGAAGGCTGCCGGAATGTCCGCAGGAAACTTTTACCGGTATTTCCAGTCAAAGGACGCGATCATCGCAGCGCTGGTCGAGACCGAATTGTCCATGATCGAAGCGACCTTCGCACGGATCCACGCGGCACCCGACGCGGCTCAGGCCTTTATCGACAACATCTCTGCCCAGATCGATGCGATGACCGCCGACAATACCGCCGCGCTCTGGACAGAAATCGAAGCCGCTGCCTCCCGCCGCTCGGAAATCCGGTCGCTTTTCGAGAACCTCATGAACACCGTGATCCAACATCAATTCCGGATTTTTGCAAAGATTTCAGGCCTTTCGACAGAAACGTCCGCGCGATCCTTCGCGGCTCATGCCCAATTCATCCTTTTACTGCTGAGAGGGGTCGCCGCGCCTTGCCCTGCCCCCTCCAGCACCGGTGGAAGCGCGCCCGCGCTCAAGCCGCTCATCCTGCGGACGATCCGCGACACTCTTAGCGACATATCCAAAACGAAACGAAACGACACATGACTTTTCTGAGCCACACACTCCGAATTCTAGGCACCGCGGCCGTACTGGCCCTGCCGATCACGGCCCACGCCGAAGGAACATCCTCTGCACCCGCCATCACGGTGGTCCCGGTCGCCGAGACCACGCTAAGAGAGCGTATTTTTGCCTCTGGCGTGATCGCTCCGGTCGAGGAAGTCGCGGTCGCGCCTTTGGTCGAGGGACAACAAATCGAAGAACTGCTGGTGGACTTGGGCGACCGCGTCGAGCAAGGCGCGGTGATAGCTCGACTGGCGCAAGAGGCATTGGTCCTGCAACGCGCTCAGTTGGAAGCGAGCCAAATCTCCAGCCAAGCAGCAATCGCGCAGGCCGAAGCGTCGTTGAACGACGCGCGTTCGACGGCCGACGAAGCGGTGCGGGTCAGCGATCGAACCGAAACCCTGCGCCGCGACGGCACGGTATCACAAGCGGCTGCAGACCAAGCCGCGGCGGGCGCGACCTCTGCTTTGGCGCGACTCAGCGTTGCCGAACAGGGACTTGCCGCCGCGCAGGCTCAGGCCATGTTGGTCGCCGCGCAACTTGCTGACATCGAACTGCGGATCGAGCGGACACAGATCAAGGCTCCGGTCGGCGGCATCATCTCGGCACGAAACGCTCAGGTCGGCGCAATCGCAAGCGCGGCCGGAGCACCAATGTTCGTGATCATTCGCGACGGGCTGCTTGAACTGCGCGCCGATGTGGCTGAACGCGACGTGCTGCGGTTGGCTGTCGGCCAGACCGTGTCGCTAAGGACGGTCGGTCTGGACGACGTCCTGACTGGCACGGTCCGGTTGATCGACCCCACAGTCGAGGCCAGCACGCGTCTGGGACGCGTCCGGATCGAATTGGACGAGCCGCAAAAGGTCCGCTCTGGCCTTTTTGCAGAGGCCGAGATCCTGGTTCAGGAACGCATGACCATGGCGATTCCGGTTACGGCGGTCGCAACAGAGTCGACGGGCCAGACCAAGGTTCTGCTTGTCGACGAGCAAGGCGTTGTATCCGAGGCCATCATTGAAACCGGCATCCGCGATGGCGGTCTGGTCGAAGTGATCTCCGGACTGACCAAAGACGCAGTCATTGTCGCCCGCGCCGGAGCATTCGTGCGCCCCGGTGACCGTATTTCTCCGATTCCGGCACAAGCGGCCGAAGCCACGAATTGAGGCAAGAAAAATGAACTTTTCTGCTTGGTCAATTAGGAACCCGATCGCCCCGATCCTAGGGTTCATCATGTTGATGTGGGTGGGCTGGACGTCGTTCAACACCCTCCCGATTACCCGTTTTCCGAATATTGACGTGCCTCTGGTCGCTGTCACGGTGACTCAGGCTGGTGCCGCACCGGCCGAATTGGAGGGGCAGGTCACGAAAGAGATCGAGGACGCGGTGTCCGGTATCTCGGGCGTGAAGAACGTGTCGTCCTCGGTGTCCGACGGCGTGTCGTCGACCGTCATCGAATTCCGGATGGATGTGCCAACCGACAAAGCGGTCCAGGATACGAAGGACTCTATCGACCAGATCCTTGGCTCTTTGCCAGCGGATGTGGACGCACCGACGGTCACCCGGATCGATGTCGAAGGGCAGGCGATCATGACCTTCGCGGTTTCGTCGCCCAACATGACTATCGAAGAGCTTAGCTGGTTCGTCGACGACCAGATCACGCGCGGGCTTCAGGGCAAGCAAGGCATCGGGCGGATTGACCGCTACGGCGGAGCGGATCGAGAGATCTTGGTGGAACTGGACACCATGCGGCTGGACAGTTTCGGCATCACCGCCGGGGCAGTCAGCCAACAGTTGCGCGCGACCAACGCCAACATCGGGGCAGGACGCAGCGAATTGGGCGGCGCCGAACAAGCGATCCGGACGCTGGGCGATGCGTCCACCGCCGCTGATCTTGCCAATACGACCATTGCGCTGCCGTCCGGACGGTTCGTGAAGCTGGGCGATCTGGGCACCGTGATCGACACCTATGAAGAACTGCGATCGTTTTCGCGGTTCAACGGAGATCAGGTTGTCACCTTTTCGGTTTTCAGGGCCAAAGGCGCGTCCGAAGTCACAGTGGCCGAGACCGTCAACAAAGAACTGGACGATATTCGCGCAGCCCATCCGGAAGTCACGATCACCATGGTCGATGACACGGTCTTTTACACGTATGGCAACTACGAAGCGGCGATTTCAACGCTGATCGAAGGCGCCATTCTTGCCGTTCTGGTCGTCCTTGCCTTCCTGAAAAACTGGCGCGCCACCGTCATTTCGGCTGTTGCGCTGCCGCTGTCGGCGGTTCCTACGTTCTGGGTCATGGACCTGCTTGGATTTTCACTGAACCTCGTCAGCTTCCTTGCCCTCACGCTTGCGACCGGCATCCTCGTGGACGACGCCATCGTCGAGGTCGAGAACATAAGTCGACACATACGAATGGGGAAAACCCCATATCGTGCGTCGATAGACGCGGCGGATGAAATCGGTCTGGCCGTTATCGCGACGACATTGACCATCGTGGCGGTCTTTGTGCCGGTGTCCTTCATGCCGGGCATACCGGGGCAGTATTTCCGGCAATTCGGCATGACAGTCGCGATCGCCGTGATCTTTTCGTTGCTGGTGGCACGATTAATCACGCCGTTGATGGCCGCCTACTGGATGCGGGACAAGGACGCCCATGTCGAAAACGACAGAGACGGCTGGATCATGCGCGGCTACACCGCCGTGGTCAAAGCGACCATGCGGGTAAAATACGTGACTCTGGTGGGTGCGATCGGCGCGTTGTTCGTGTCGCTGTATTTCCTGATGCAGGTGCCCGGCAGCTTTATCCCGCCAGAGGACGTCAGCCGGATCTCGATCAGCGTCGAACTGCCTCCGGGCTCGTCGCTCGAGGATACCGACACCACCACCGAACAGATGCGCGCGTTGATCGCGCCGGTCGAAGGCGTGGCAAACGTCTTTGTGCTGGGCGGGTCATCCCCGACCGGAGACCGCGACATCCGGCGCGCGACTGTGACCGTTCTGCTGGAAAAGCTGGACCATTCACTCGAGCACAAGCTTTTGTCCATTGCCCACGCGGTTCCGGTCGTCGGCTCGCTTATTCCTGAGCCGGTTTCTGCGGGTCGCGAGCGGACACAGAACGAAATCGAGGCCGAGATTTTCTCTCGGCTTGCGGTGGTTCCAGACATCCGCGCGTTCAAGCTGAACGACCGTGGTGCGCGGGACATCACCTATTCGATCCTCGCGGAAAACGAAGACGCGTTGAACGAAGCGGTCGCGCGACTCGAGGCTGCTTTGCGAGGCGACCCGCTGCTTGCCAACGTGGCGGCGTCGGGCGCCCTGCCCCGGCCAGAAGTCCAGATCATCCCCCGTATGGAAGAGGCCGCGCGTCTAGGCATCACAACCTTTGATATCGCGAATACTTTGCGGGTGGCGACGATCGGCGACTTTGACGCCTCTTTGGCGAAGGTGTCGATCGACAACCGGCTGATCCCTGTCCGCGTCCAATTGGGCGAAAACATCCGCACCGATATCGCAAGGCTCGGGGCGCTTCGGATCAGTTCTCAGATGGGCGCTTCGGTTCCGCTGAACGCGATTGCCGACCTGCGGCTGACCGAAGGTCCGGCGGTCATCAGCCGTCTGAACCGCGAACGGCTCGCGACCATCGGTGCCAACCTCCCGCCGGGGGTGGCGCTGGGCACGGGGACCGCGCGGTTCCTTGAGCTTGCCGCAAATGTCGAATTGCCGGCGGGCGTGCGGATCGCGGAATCTGGCGACGCAGAAGTTCAGCAAGAACTGATGTCGTCGTTTGGCAATGCGATGATCTTGGGGCTCATGCTGGTGCTGACGGTCCTGATCCTGCTGTTCAAAAGCGTCATCCAGCCGTTCACCATCCTGTTTTCGCTGCCTCTGGCGATCGGCGGCGTGGCGGCGGGCCTGATCCTGACCAACAACGCCCTGTCGATGCCGGTACTGATCGGGATCCTGATGCTGATGGGCATTGTGACGAAAAACGCGATCTTGCTGGTCGATTTTGCCGTCGAGATGCGTCATCGCGGGATGTCCCGTTTCGACGCAATGGTCGAGGCCGGTCGCAAACGGGCGCGCCCCATTGTCATGACCTCGATTGCGATGTCGGCGGGCATGTTGCCCTCTGCGTTGGGGGTCGGCGAAGGCGGTTCGTTCCGCGCTCCGATGGCGATTGCCGTGATCGGCGGGATCATCGTTTCGACGGTGCTGAGCCTTGTTGTCGTGCCCTCGTTCTTCTTGATCATGGACGACGTTGGCCGTGGCCTGTCATGGGTCTTTGGGCGGTTCGTGGGCAAGAAGGACGACGAGCCTGAAGTGCCGCCCGTCTCGGAGTTGGCAGAACAGGTCGACAACCAACAGGCCGAGATCACAGGACTGCGGCGGAGACTCTCGGTGCTTGAGGGTCATCCGGTCGACGACCAAAAGCTTGTGGCTGAATAGCCCCTAAATAGCCAAGGGCCGCAGCGGCGTTCATTCCGCTGCGGCCCTTGGCAAACTGCCGACAACCTTGGCGCTGTCAGAGAAATTGGCGAATCTCCTGCCGGTTGTGGCGTGAATCCGATTGCGACACGCCGATTATTCGTCAAAATCACACTCATTCAGATGTGGCGATACACCTGTGGGTTGTCCGGCTATACGAATGGCCGACACATCCCTCAGTTCAACGCCCTATGATTGTCTTACAAATTCTGATTTAAATTCATTTAATATTTTATTTGGCAATAGAAATTTTTTATCATTTATTAAGTCTATTGTTTCCTGATAAAATTTTCTATCATTAGAATCTGCAAAAAATCTCTCTGGAAAAAGAAAGAGATTTCTTTTTCTGTTTGCGGCTATTTCGACAGGAATATATTTATTTAAAGTATTTTGAAACTCATTGGAG
>JALQXR010000550.1 GCA_023263105.1 Marivivens sp.
GAAGCCCAACGAGAAGCCCAAGACGTTCAAGCTCAGCATGGAGACGTACGATAACCTGGTCCGGCGCCGCGACCAAGGCCGTGACTTTAAAAACGAAATTGCCCGGTCCTTCGCCAGCCTGAACGAACTCTCCGGCCCATCCCCACACGTCAAGAGCCCCTTGGTAGCCGCTACCACACCCAGTGCGCGGAGAGGAAGTAGTGAGGAATCCCCTCGCTTCGCCGCCCAATCACCCACCTCGATAGGCCTCCCCTACCATCGCAGCGCCCCGCCTAGGACCAGCCCATCGCCATTAGTGTCAGAGCCCGACACAGACGGCCTATTGCCGCTGCCGCCGCCACCGTCACAGGCACTAACCACCGCTTCTCGGATAGATCGAGCCTCATCATTATCTTCATCATCATCATCTACTTCATCGTCGCCGCCGCTGCCACCACCACCACCACCACCACCACCACCACCACCACCCCCTCGCGTGCCGTCACCTGGGCCCGCCCTGCACGTGAGCGACGTGGACAACGTGGACGACCTATCCGCACCGATTACGGTGCCGACGAGGACCAACAACTTCT
>JALQXR010000551.1 GCA_023263105.1 Marivivens sp.
CACTTGCCAAAGCGAATGATGTACAACATGCAGGGGAGATGCTGCTGGAGCTTTGCACGCTCAAGACTATCGCTGAGCATGGTGCAACAAACTTCTCTGTTCAGCAACGATTGACTCTATTATAGTTTGGCAACAAGCGGCTAATTGCGCTCACTGTCATACAAACACGCAGGAGGAACGCAGAATGCTATGATTGACGCCACGGCAAGACTAAAAGAATCCTTCGTCATACACGCGTGGCCCATGGTGAAAGATGTTGCAGTGAACCGCATCTCTGCCAGCCAAGCCGCGTGGCGGTTTGCGCAAAACCCGGACGATTTGAAATTACGAGATAGTCGATTTGATTCTTGGTATGGTCTGTATGCATATTCCATGTTCATGTATGTATAGACATGCCAACACGGATACATATGTTTATGCGCACTTGCTCATCTTGTGTGTGTGTGTGTGTGTGTGTGTGTGCGTGTGTGTGCGTGTTTATGTAAGGCGTATGTGTCACGCACACAAATTCTCTCCCTCCCTCCCTCCTTCCCTCCCTCTCTTTTTCTCTCTGACTCTCTCTTTCTCTCTCT
>JALQXR010000552.1 GCA_023263105.1 Marivivens sp.
AGTAGGGGTAGTAGTAGGGGTAGTAGTAGGGGTAGTAGTAGGGGTACTAGGGGTAGTAGGGGTAGTAGTAGGGGTAGTAGTAGGGGTAGTAGTAGGGGTAGTAGTAGGGGTAGTAGGGGTAGTAGGGGTAGTAGTAGGGGTAGACGTTAGGGGTCGGTGGCCGCCATTATGAAGAACAATATGCCCCGGGACCGGTCATTTTCAGCTATGCTCCACACCCCTATTGTTGCTCTGCCACTGCATGTTGTGTGTGTTGTGTCTGTGTGTGCACGTGTGTGTGTGCGGGTGTGTGTGTGTCTGTGTGTGCACGTGTGTGTGTGCGGGTGTGTGTGTGTCTGTGTGTGCACGTGTGTGCGTGCGGGTGTGTGCGTGTCTGTGTGTGCGTGTGTGTGTGTGTGCGTGTGCCTGTGCGTGTGTGCGTGTGCGTGTGTGCGTGTGTGCGCGTGCGTGCGTGCGTGTGTGCGTGCATGCACGTGTGTGTGTGTTACTACTAGTACTACTACTACTACTACTACTACTACTACTACTACTACTACTACTACTACTACTACTACTACTACTACTACTACTA
>JALQXR010000553.1 GCA_023263105.1 Marivivens sp.
CCGTGGAACAAAGATGAGGGCGAGCAGTGTAAGCAGAGGCGATGCGTGGGCGCACGAAAATACGTGCACTTGTGTGCGCCCGTGCGCGCATGTGTAGAAAGTGAGGGTGTACGTGTAGGCATGGATGTGTGTGCGTCCGTATGTATACGTGAGTTCGTGCGCGCCACGGTGTCCTCGACTGAGTGTGAGTGCGTGTGTTGTTGTGTGCGCGTGCGCTTGTGTGTGTGTGCGTGTGTGTGTGTGTGTGTGTGTGTGTGTGTGTGTGTGTGTGTGTGTGCGCGCGCGTGGGCGTGTGCGTGCGTGCGTGGCCGGGCCCGCGTGTCATCGCATGTGCGCTCCCCCTCGGGGGCATTCCGGTGATGATGGACGAGAGAATGAGCCCAATTTCGGGCGCGAGGTCGCACATTTTCCGACGCTTGTGTTGTATGTGTGCACTTGTGAGGGATACTATTTCTCGCGGGCACATAGAGAGTATGAGTAGAGAGGTGGGAAATAAAAAGAATAAAGTAGGAGATAGGAGTAACAAGGCAAAGAGTAGTTGGAATAATTCCGAGAGGACGCAATAAATTA
>JALQXR010000555.1 GCA_023263105.1 Marivivens sp.
GCAATCCGCTCTTCAAGTTTCTCGCGATCGTAGTCGCTGGTGCTGTTCTCCAGTTCGCGCCGAATCTGCTCGACGCGAGCCTGAATGTCACCCTTCTTGCCACCACCCTCAACAATCGTTGTGTTGTCCTTGTCAACAACGATTTTTCGAGCCGTGCCCAGATCTTCGAGGTCGATCGCATCGAGTTTAATCCCGAGGTCATCGAAGATCGCTGTTCCACCGACGGAAATGGCGATGTCCTGCAGCATGGCCTTACGGCGATCGCCGTATCCAGGTGCCTTCACTGCACAGATCTTGAATGTGCCACGAAGCTTGTTGATGACCAGTGTGGCCAGAGCCTCACCCTCAACGTCTTCAGCGATGATCAGCAGGCCCTTGCCGGAGTTGACGACCTTCTCCAGAACCGGTACCAGGTCCTTAATGTTGCTGATCTTCTTTTCATGAATCAACACGTAGCAGTCTTCGAGGACAACTTCCATGCTTTCGGTATCGGTCGTGAAGTACGGGGAAAGGTAACCGCGGTCGAACTGCAGCCCCTCCACCACTTCGAAGCTGGTCTCGAGGCTCTT
>JALQXR010000556.1 GCA_023263105.1 Marivivens sp.
ATGTCATGTAATTGCTGTGTGAGTCTCCGGGCGTGTCCGTCACCGTCGTCGTCGTCGAGCACCATGTCGCCGGCCCGCACCTCGGCCACCATGTCCCTGAGAGCAACGCCAGTGTCCGTGTGTGCGTGTGTGTGTGCGTGTGTGTGCATGCTCGTGTGCAAGTGTGTACTGTGTGTCTGTCACGCGGCATCACCGCGAGGTGTCGTCGGCCGTGTCGGGGTAGTCCGCTGCGCTCCGGAGCATAGCATGCCCTGATGGCGAGAAAGGTCATCCTGTACGTGCATGTGTGTGCATGTGTGAGTGTCAATCACGTGTGTGTGGTGTGCTGTGTGTTTGTGTGTGTGCCCATCACGTGTGTGCGTGTGTGTGTGTGCCCTCCTACCAGGTCCGGGAAGAGCTCCGGATATTCGGCGGGGTCGGCCAGAGCCTCGGCGGCGCGGGCGCTCACCTGCCAGACAGGGGTGTGTTGGTGCGTGTAAGTACAAGTGTGAATGTATGTGTGTGTGTGTGTATGTGTGTGTGTGTGTGCGCAAGTTTGTGTAAGTGTAAGTGTTTGTGTGTGTTTGTGT
>JALQXR010000557.1 GCA_023263105.1 Marivivens sp.
CTTAAAGTAACGCGCTTAATTCGTCGAAGTGGGCAACCTACCATCCGATTTAAATTTGTTCAAAAATTTGTGAAGTTTACCTCTGTACATTAAGTGTCTTAGATGCAAGAACCGGTTGCGTTCTACTTTCTGCGTCGACCGCTTACTAGTAGTAACCCGATCGCATAACACCGTCACCGGATTGGAGAGGTTGGAGCGTACCTCTGCGGGAGCCAGTTTGTCTGGTTCCTGCCAGTAGAACCCCGTGACCACGCAAAGCTTCTCCACAAACATATTGGCCTCCTCATCTGTGCCAGTGCAAAGGCATTCCGCAAGCTTCTCCCAATGAACCTGCCTGCTCCCCGGAATAAGCACATCCTTCTCCGACCAAATATTGTTAGCCGCCAATCTTTGTATTGATAATCGAATAAGCCGAGCATCTTTGAGCCGCATATCCGTCCGCTGAGCATGTACAAGGCCTCTCATTATTCTATGTTGTCCTTTATAGCCCCACATTATTCTATGTTGTCCTTTATAGACCCATTAAAAAACACCTGTCTCTGTTCCCAGATGGTGTGTTGGTGTGCTCC
>JALQXR010000558.1 GCA_023263105.1 Marivivens sp.
GCAGTTTTATGATCCAAACAGTAAGGAGCCTGAAACACCTATTAGCAGTAAGAACTTTTTAGATTCGGTGAAGTACCGCGCTCAGAATATGGGAAGAATTACTGGAGTAGCTTATGCAGAGGGTTTTACGGTTCAACGGTATCCATTAATTAAAAGTTTGTTTGATATCCACTAATTTGTTGTGCTTTTCTCTTTGAATTGAATCGAGAAAAATACTACATTTGCCAACCTGAAATTACATGGTGTTTGTAGCTCAGTTGGTTAGAGCGCTGGATTGTGGTTCCAGAGGTCGTGGGTTCGAGACCCACCATTCACCCTAAATCTCTTTCCTTATCGAAAGTTGGATTAATTCTTTTGTAGATGTTGTAAATGAAGTCTCTAATGAAAGAGCATCTTTAATTTGAATATGTGCATAAATAGATGTTGGGGTCCTGTAAAAGCCATTCTTTGGTAAGGGTCCTAATAACCAAAATGGAGCGATACCTAAACGCAGGTGGTCGTTGACCTTATATTCTATTTGAGCAAGTCTTACTCTTAATTGAGCCATCATACTATAGGTTGAATCTT
>JALQXR010000559.1 GCA_023263105.1 Marivivens sp.
CTCAAAGGCACGATCTTGTTTTAGCACTTTCATTTCAGCAAGAGGCGGAGGGCAAATTCAACCGTCAGGGCAGGGTTCTAGGTGGACTAGCGTCACGAACTAACGTCACTGGCCCCAAGTAGCAATCAACCCGCCATGAGGCTACAGAACGTGACGATATCTCTTCAAATCCGCGACAGGACTTGCTAGCGCCCGCCCTTGCCCCCCGGAAAGCGCCCCGACCCGGCACTGTCTAATAAACGATGGCGACGCACGCCTGGCAAGCTGTGGCGGAGCGTCAAAGCGACTGGTAGGTACCCTGCGACGCTAATGGTGCGGGTGGTCTTCCATCTCGCCGCCCCCGCCGCTGCAGCACCTTACGCAGCTTGTCGCGCGCGTCGTCTACCAGCTCAATCGTCCTCTGTACCACACCCGTCAGCATATGTCACATACCACTACACGCCAATGCCAAATGCATCATTGCATCAATGTGCGCAGCGCGCCCTGCCCTCCGCCGAGGCGACCGTGGCCTACGGCGCACAGCGCTTCCTGCTGCTCTGCCGCATCCCCCAACAGAGCGCGGGACGA
>JALQXR010000055.1 GCA_023263105.1 Marivivens sp.
CTGAAGCAGATCTTTCTGGAGCCACGTGAATCTGGCTCCTTCAAGATGACCGTCAACGCCTACACTGACGAGGTGATGTGTGTGTGTGTGTGTGTGTGTTTGCTGTGCTATGATCTTGTCCGTATGTACGGTCGTTCGCCTGCGCTTGCGCGTGCGCGTGCCCTCCGGAAGCTGATCGATGATGACCTTCAGCCCCAGCTCGTGCGACCGCGCGATCAGGTCGTCGAAATCCTCGATCGTGCCGAAGAGCGGGTTCACGCCGGTATAATCCGACACGTCGTAGCCCATATCGCGGTCCGGAGAGGTAAAGAACGGCGACAGCCAGATCGCATCCGCCCCAAGCGAGGCGATGTGGTCCAGACGGCGGGTAATGCCCTTCAGGTCGCCGATCCCGTCGCCGTTATCGTCCTGAAATGACCGCGGATAGACCTGATAGATCACCGCGTCACGCCACCATTCCCGCATCTGCAAAAGCCCACCCCTGAGTTCCGAATGTATTCGATTCGCGCCTGAACCTAGCAAACATCTTTCGATTTTCAAAACGTTTTAAATTTCGCAGTTGCAGCATTCTCTTTAGATAAACCTTTCTGTTGTCAGCTGCGGAATCAGTCGCTAGATTTGAAATTTGAAACGATTTGAGAACCGTTCAATGGCGACGCTTAAGGACATAAGCTCTGAGCTGGGGCTCTCGGTTGCGACTGTCAGCCGGGCGCTGAACGGATTCCCCGAAGTGAACATCAAAACCCGAGAGCGCGTGCGCGCGGTCGCCGACCGGATGGGCTACAAACCGAACCGGATCGCCCAGCGGCTGGTCACGGGGCGGTCGGGCATGGTCGGCATGATCGCCAAGATCAACTCGGACATGACGACCGACCAGACCTTTCTGGAAATCATCGCGGGACTGACCGCGGCGCTGGGCCAGCGGGACGCCGACCTAGTGCTGGCGGTTGATCAGCATGAAAATCCGGTCGTGCCCTACGAGCGGATGCTGGAGCGGGGCATTCTGGACGGGTTCATCCTGAACGCACCGGTGCCGGACGATCCGCGCATCCGCTTTCTGACAGAGCGTCAGGTGCCTTTTGTCGTGCACGGCCAAAGCGGCGCGGTTGAGGATTATGCCTATTTCGGGATCGACAACGTGGCTGTTGCGGCGGACGGGGTGGGGTTGTTGACCGACCTTGGGCACCGCCGGATCGCCTTCTTGAACGGCGACTTGCGGCTGGCCTTTGCGCGCGACCGAGAGGCGGGATTTTCGGACGGCATGGCGCGGGCGGGCCTGACGGTTCCACTGGCGTTTTCGGTGTCCGGCCCGTCCTCTGAATCCTATGGCTACACCCGCGCGCTGGCGATGCTGTCGGGGCGGCTTGGCCCTCGGCCCACGGCGATCCTGTGTAGCTCTACGCTGATCGCGGCGGGCGTCATGCGGGCCGCTGCCGATCTGGATCTCAAGGTCCCCGAGGACCTGTCTGTCATGGCGCATGACGACGCTCTGCCGCAGTATCGCGCCATCGAATTCACCCCGCCGCTGACGGTCACGCGGTCGCCTTTGCGCGATGCGTGCGTGCCGCTGGCCAACCATTTGATCGACCTCATCGACGGGGCCGATCCAAAGACGCTTCAAACCCAGATCCGTGCCGAACTGATCGTTCGTGCATCGACCGGACCTGTGCCACAGGAAGGAACCGACCCATGGCCTCAGACACCAACCGCCCCGCCACCCTTGCCCTGCGCGCCGACGCGCTGAACAAAAGCTACGGACCCGTCGACGTGCTGCACGACATCCATGTCGAAATGCAGGAGGGCGAATTCCTTGTTCTGGTGGGGCCGTCCGGCTGCGGAAAGTCGACGCTGCTGAACTGCATCGCGGGGCTCGAGGAGATCTCGGGCGGGACGCTGGAAATCGGCGGGCGCGACGTGACGCATGAGCCTCCGAAAGACCGCGACATCGCGATGGTGTTCCAGTCCTATGCGCTGTATCCGACCATGTCGGTGGGCGAAAATATCGGCTTCGGGATGAAGATCCGCAAGGTGCCCGCCGCGCAGGCCAAGGCCAAGATCGAAGAGGTCGCGAAGCTGCTGCAGATCGACCATCTGCTGGACCGCCGCCCCAGCCAGTTGTCGGGCGGGCAGCGCCAGCGGGTCGCGATGGGCCGCGCCCTGGTCCGCGATCCAAAGCTGTTCCTGTTCGACGAGCCTCTGTCCAACCTGGACGCCAAGCTGCGGGTCGAAATGCGGGCCGAGATCAAGCGCTTGCATCGGTCGACCGGCGCGTCGATCGTCTATGTGACCCACGACCAGATAGAGGCGATGACCCTTGCCAGCCGGATCGTGGTGCTAAAGGACGGCTACGTTCAGCAAATCGGCACGCCGCAGGAAATCTATGACACGCCGGCGAATACTTTTGTGGCCGATTTCATGGGGTCGCCGCCGATGAACCTGGTTCCTGCCGAGGTCACGCCGAAGGGTCTGAAAGTCGCCGCAGGTGAAATTTCCATGGGCAAAGGCTGGGACGCCGCCGCTTTGCCAAAAGAAGTCATCGTCGGCATCCGGCCAGAGCATCTGACAATCGGGGGGGGCGCTGCGGACCTGACCCTGACGCCCAAAATGATCGAAAACACAGGCGCCGAAAGCTACATCGTGCTGGCCTTGGGCGACACATCCGTGACAGCCAAAGTCCCCGGACGCATGACCGAAGACGACCACAAACCGCTGGGGGTTTCGATCCACAAGGCCGCCATCAACCTGTTCGACGCCTCGACCGGCAATCGCATCAGCCGCTGATCACCGCATCACGAAAGGGTTCGCCATCGGCTTGTCCGAGGTGTTGATCCACGTCGTCTTGGTGCGCGTGTAGTCCAGTATCGCTTCGGCTCCGGCTTCGCGGCCATAGCCGGACTGGTTGAAGCCTCCGAACGGCGCGATGGGCGAAATGGCGCGATAGGTGTTCACCCAAGTGATCCCGCTGCGAATGCGGGACGACACGCGGTGGGCGCGGGCGACGTTGGAAGTGAACAGGCCCGAGCCCAGCCCGAAGTCCGAATGGTTGGCCAGCGCGATCGCTTCTTCTTCGGTGTCGAACGGCATCAGCGACATGACGGGGCCGAACATTTCGACCTGCATCGTCGCGATATCGGCGTCGGGACATTCAACCAGAGTCGGTGCCCAGAAATTGCCGGGGCGGTCGGGGCCGTATCCCCCGAACCGGATGCGCGCGCCCTGATCCACGGCGCGGGCCAAGGTCGCGCGGATACGTTCGATCTGGGCTGCGGTGCACAGGGGGCCGATCTGTGTTGCGGCGTCCTGAGGGTCGCCGATGACCAGTTCGCGGCAGCGTTCTTCGATCAGCGCGACGACTCTTTCGTAAACCGGACGCTGGACAAACCCCCGACTGCCCGCCACGCAGGATTGCCCCGAGGCCCCGAAGTTGCCCGCGATCAGCCCGTTGGCCGCCGACTCTAGATCGGCGTCCTCGAAGACCAGAATCGGGCTCTTGCCGCCCAGTTCCAAGGTCGTGACGGCAAAGTTTTCGGCGCTGTTACGCACGACATGGCGGGCCGCCTCGGTCCCGCCGGTAAAGGCGATGCGGTCCACGTCGGGGTGGCGGGTCAGCGGTATCGCGCAGGTCTCCGCGCCGCCCGTGACCACCGAGACGACACCGGCGGGAAAGCCTGCCTCGTGGATCAGGCGGGCGAATTCCAGCATCGGGGCAGGGGCCATTTCAGAGGCCTTCAGCACCACCGAACACCCCGCCGCCAGCGCGGGTCCAAGCTTTGTCGCACTCAGGAACATTTGCGCATTCCACGGCACGACGGCCGCCACGACGCCAATCGGCATCCGCCGCGTAAAGACGTGCATGTCGGGCTTGTCGATGGGCAGCACGGCGCCTTCGATCTTATCCGCAAGCCCTGCGTAATAGCGGTAGTAATCGGCGACGTAGCGGGTTTGGGTCACCGTTTCAGCGGCCAGCTTTCCGCTGTCGCGTGTTTCGATCCGGCCCAGCGTTTCCGCGTTTGCCTCGATCAGGTCGGCCAGCCGGAACAACAGTTTGCCCCGTGCGGTCTGGGTCATATCGCGCCACTCTGGTGCATCCAGCACCCGTCGCGCGGCCGCCACGGCGCGGTCGACGTCTTGGTCCGAGGCGCAGGCAAACGTCGCCCAGGCCTGCCCCGTCGACGGGTCGAGGCTTTGCATCTGTTGCCCCGAAGATCCGTCGCAGAAAGAGCCGTCGATATAGAGCTGGAAGTGGGTCATTTGCGCCGCCTATTTGCCAAAGGCCGGCATTACCTCGTCGATGAAGCGCGCCAGCCCGTCCTTTTTTCGCGCAGACGTCATGCCGCTGTCCACCCAATAGGAAAATTCGTCGTAGCCCAGATCCTCGATCCGTTTCAGCCGGTCGATGATCTCTTGTTTGGTGCCGACGGTCAGGTCGCGCCGAAGTGCTGCGGGGGAGTACATCGGATGGGCGTCGATGTCGGCCTGCGGGATCGTTTCGATCAGCCCCTGAGTCACGGGTTTCTTGTTCTGGAACCACGCGCCGAAATAGGCGTAGTACCGGCAGAGGTCCTTGACCGCCGCGTCCACGTCCGCTTCGTCCCGCCCGACATAGGTGTGGTGCAGGATCATGATCTTTGGCCGCGGGCCGTCATGTGCCGCGCAGGCCGCGTTGAATTTCTCCATCAGCGACCGGATTTCGTCGTCGCCCTGCCAGAGCGGCGTGACCTGAACGTTGAAGCCGGATTTGACGGCGAATTCGTGGCTGTTGGGGTCGCGGGCGGCGACCCAGATCGGCGGGCCGTCGGGCTGGGCCGGTTTCGGTGACGACGTGGTGGACGGAAAGCTGAAATAGGTTCCTTCGTGGGCGCAGTCTCCGGCCCAGAGCGGACGGAGCAGCGTCGCGGTTTCGCGCATCTTCTGACCCGCAACCCAAGCGTCCAGCCCCGGTGACAGCCGTTCGTATTCGTAGCTATAGGCCCCTCGGGCGATACCCAGTTCCAGCCGCCCGTCGGTCACCAGATCGGTCATCGCGGCCTCTCCGGCCAGCTTGATGGGGTGCCAGAATGGGGCGACGATGGTGCCGGTGCCAAGCCGGACGTTCTTTGTCCGTCGCGCAAGGTCGGTGATCGTGATGAAGGGGTTGGGCGCGATGGTGAATTCCATCCCGTGATGTTCGCCCGTCCAGATCGCCCGCATCGGGCTGGCGTCGGCGATGGCGCAGAGGTCCAGAAATTCGGCGTATAGGTCCGCGTGCGGCTGTTCGGGATTGAGCCGTTCCATGTGAGCAAAGAGCGAAAATTCCATCGTGTGGCCTTTGGTCTAGGAGGAAGGGCCAAGGACCCTGAGGATCTCGGCGGCTACCTGGTCAGAGTGGGTCATGGGCGCCATATGCGCCGCGCCTGCGATCACGGCATCGTGGCCCTGCGGGGCCAGTCGCGACATTTGGCGGGACATATCGGGCAAGGAATTCGGGTCGTGCTCTCCGGTCATGAACAGCGCCGGAGAGTCCAGTTTCCGCAGGTCGGCATCCAAGGGTCCGTCGGCCATGGCAAAGGCACGATAGGCGCGCGCGTAGCCGGATTGCGGAACGGAGTTCAGCCAGTGGCCGCACGCGTGCGCGGCGTCATGGGCGTCATCGCCGAACCAGCGCTGCAACGTCACGTCAACTTTGCGGTCGCGGGTTTCGGTCAGGGTTTCGGCCCTTGCCCGCACGGCTGCCGCCGCCTCTGGGCTGCGCCGGTAAACAAGGTTCAGCGCGGCGGTGCCCGCGATCAGCTTCGGTCTCAGCCGCGCGATCTCTATGGCGATCATCGCCCCAAGCGAATGTCCGATGACGCGCACCGGCCCGCCGTAGTCGGACAGCGCCTCGACCAGCGGGACAAGCGCATCGCCAAAGGCTTTGATCGTCTCGTCCGAGATATCCTTGGAATGGCCATGACCCGGAAGGTCGACGGCGACAGTCCGAAAGGTTGGCGACAGCTTCGGGATCAGCCCGTTCCATGCCTCGGCCCGAAGTCCGACGCCGTGGATAAGCAGCGCAGTCGGACCGACTCCGGCGGCAAAGCCCGATATCCCGGGGCTTAGGTCAAACCTTGGCCGGGTTGTCCAGATCATGCCCCAACTCCTTCAGGTCTTGGTAGCGGTCTCCGATCCGGTGATGTGGCCTGCCGCCGCTCGCCGCACCCAGCACCACGACGATTTCGTCGTCGCGCGGGGCGTCGGGGATGGCGAACTGGACGGTCAGATAGTGGGACCGCCTGCCGACATCGTCCTTGTCCATCAACGGCACCATGATCGGCGCATTTGCACCGCCCCGCGTGTTGGTGAAGGCAAGGTAGCTTTTGGCGTTCAACGCCTCGCGATAGTGGTTGCCGAAACGCAATGTGTGGATCAACGCCGACGCGTGTTCGATTTCCCCGTTCAGTCCGACAACGGCCGCCTTGCCATAGGCTTCGATCTGGTCGGCCCCTCCGGCCATGTCCACGATCCGTTTGGTAAGGAGCGCGCCCAGCACGGGTGCCTGCGCCGCGATTTCCGGCCCAAGGTCGTCGACAAAACGACCGGCCCAAGGGTTCGTGACGACGGCGGCGACTGCAAACTGGCGCCAAGGCTTGGCCGTCTTCCGAGTCCCCTCGACAAGGGTTTCATCGTCGTAAGAAACGATCTTTCTGATTTCCAAATTCATTGCTTTACCGTGAGTTACATCTCCTTCGTCCTTCCATTTCGGCGGTTTGACAAGCAATGGTTACTTGGCCAAACCTATAAGCCTGACTAATGGGGGCACCAATTATGACAAGATCCCTGTTGCCGCTGTCGTGGTATCGCGCCTTCGAGGCCTCTGCTCGGCACAAGAGCTTTACCGTCGCTGCGGAAGAACTGAACATCACGCAGTCCGCCGTGAGCCAGCAAATCAAGGCGATGGAAGCCCGCGTCGGGCGCGAATTGTTCCTGCGCCTTCCACGGGGCCTGTCGTTGACCCAAGAGGGCCGACGGCTGCTGCCCAACATCTCGGACGCGTTGCAGCGGCTGGAAAGGCTCTCTGACAGCTTTGATCCGGCGCCCCGCACACGTGATGTGACTGTCAAAGCCAGCGTCTCGGTGCTTGATCTTTTGATCATTCCGAACCTGCAGGATTTTACCGACTCTCATCCCGATCTGCGCATCCGGATGCTGTCGCGGGTCTGGTCGGATGACTTTAACAGGGACGAAGCCGACATTCAGGTCCGCTTTGGTCCGATCGCCGTCGCCGGTCGCGATGCGCGCCTGCTGGGGCCCCATGACAGGGTGATCGTCTGCGCCCCCGCGGTGTGCCCCGCCAGACCAGAGGACGTGTTCCAAGGTCCTCTGGTCCAGACCGCCGGTGTTACGGACACTTGGCAGGATGAATACAGGCTGTGGACCTCCAAGGGGATGGCGCTGCCGCCTCTTGGGGACCGACAAACGTCGTGTGACAATTTCTCGGCCGCGGTCCGGCTTGCGCAATTGGGAATGGGGGCGGCGATCCTGCCGCGGGTGATCGCCCAACCGATACTGCGCACCGGTGAAATCGTCGAGATCCGCGCCCCCCGCCGCAATATGCGCGAAGGCCTGTTCCTGAGCTGCCACGCCGACCGGTCCTCGCCCGCGTTCGAGTTCGCAGAGTGGCTCGTCGGCATCGCGGATGGAAACGCAGCGCCCTGACAGGGGCAACTGACGCTTGCAGTGGGCAGGTGTTTTCGGGATAAGGACGTCAAAGCAAGGAGACCTCCGATGCGTGCACGAATCTACCGTCCCGCGAAAACCGCCATGTCGTCTGGATCGGCCAAGACCCGCAAATGGGTTCTGGAATTCGCTCCGGCTTCGGCGCGTGAGGTCGATCCGCTGATGGGCTGGACGTCGTCCACCGACACGCAGGCTCAGGTTCGTCTTAGCTTTGACACCAAAGAAGCCGCCGTCGCCTACGCCGCGGAAAACGGCATCGAGGTGACCGTGCAGGACCCCCATGGCCGCAAAGCCAATCTGCGCAACATGGGCTACGGCGAAAACTTTGCCACCAACCGCCGCGGCGCCTGGACCCACTAAGGTCCCGTTCGCTACGAAGATCTGACAGGCCGCGCTGAACAGGCGCGGCTTTTTCAATTCAGGTGGGTGGCGCGGTCCGCAAGCTGGGATTCGCGATAGTTCACGACCATCCGGTCCCACCAGAATCCGACATGCTGGATCAGTGGCACGGGCTCGAACCGAAGCCGTAACAGCCCAACCGATCCCGCCATCTGTGCGGGAGTTTGCGAGTCATAGGTCACGAATAACGTCCAGCTCCGAGCGCCACTTTGGCGATCGAAATCCATGATCTCTCTCAAGTCGAGCGCAGATGTTTCTAGTGTCACATAGTCGGACCTGCCAACCCGCAGGACGACATCGGTCAACTCGCTGCCCCATACAGAAAGCCGATCCTCAGGGAAATCGCCGCGAAGGACTGTGGCTCCGGCAGAGGGGTAAAGTATCCCAATCACTGAACCCGCTGGTAACCACGTTCCGGACTGAAGGCGCGGCGCAGCGGTGAATAGGCCCCCCCCTGATGTAATGGTCGTGAGCCCGGCGGCGTCCTGCTCCAGAATAGCAAGCCGTTTCTGAGTCGAGGTGATCTGTTCTTGCGCTGAACGAGCCCGCGCGGGGTCAATGCCCCGAACCATGGCGAAGATCGCTTCAGCTATCGCAAGGTCGCTTTGAAGTGCTGCGTATTCGTCGGCAATGGATTGGTTCGTCGCCTTTGCCAGATGTGTTCCCGCGTCAACCGGACCGTCGGCAATGATGTCAGAAAGTACTCCGGCGGACCGCGCGGTGATCTGATAGCTGTCTGCTATGTCAAGTGTCAGGGGCACCGCGACTATGACCGGCAATTTCACAAAGAACAGAGCCATAGCAACCAAGGCTCCTGTTCCGCCCCACCAGAATATCCGGCGTAGAACGGGGCTGGTCCCGTTCGTTGTCTTGGCGGAGAGTGTGGGACGATCTCGCATCACTGGCGCCATCGTCATCACCAATGCGCCCCAAGCGGCTACCGCTGCCCCTACGCCCAGATAGCGCGGCAAAAGCGAGGCGGCGATTACGATCATGATGTTGATCCGATAGGCGAATGCTGCAACTGCGTAGAGGATCATGAACCACTCCGCGCCAATCGGTCTGGCGCCTTCCTTACCAAAACTTGCAATCCATTGGCGAGTTGCTTTCAGAGCGGCGGTAGCTCGGGTCGACAGGTTTCGTTGGCCGATGAAATCAGTCATGACGTAATAACCGTCGAGCTTTATTAGTGGGTTGCCGTTGAAGAGGATCGAATTCAGCGTTGAAAAGACAAAGACGTTGGCAAGCAGCGTTCGTAGGTAGTCCCCCTCCACAAAATGCCAAGCGATGAAGGCCAGCAGCCCAATTGCGATATCGGTCAGAATTCCCGCCCCCGAAATCGCGATACGGTCAGACCTTCGGGCAGTCATGTCCGCTTCGGTACAATCGACGAATGGCATGGGATAAAGGCCGATAAAGAACAGCCCCGCTTTCCGAACTCGAACTCCGGCACGAGTGGCGACCAGCACGTGCCCCAATTCGTGTATTAGCTTCAGAACCGGAGCGATCAGGCCGAATGTGATCAGCGCCTGCAAAGAGAACACGTTCCGGAACGCCTCCAGTATCTGCCAGTCGTTGCGGACACCAAGCGCCATTGCCACCGCGATCATCATCCCCAGAGCTAACCAGAATCCGCGTCCTGCTACGCTCCGCGCCAAGGGTCCAAGGCGTCGTTGGTAAGGCCCCACGTCAAAGATCGGGATGTTCGCGAAGATCGGATTGAAAGGCTTGCGGACGGATTGCTCCATTAAACGCGCCGTTTGGATGACTTGCAGCGCGCCAAAAGCCTGCTTGGTCCCGTCCTCGTCCAGACTGGCCCTTGCAATCTGGCGGGCATCCACATCCGCCCCCAAAGCCGCGGCGGTCATCCTGCGCAGGTTTAGCGCAACCTCCTGCGCCAGAACGTAAATCTTGCCGTTGGATCGGTCTTGCGCAAGGTAAACGGGGCGGTCACGGTCCACGGACAGCCGCAAGGAGATTTGCCTTAGAAACTCAGGCCGAACCAGATCCATGCCTTCGTCCTCAGATATTCCAGCGCATATCGACCCAACACCTTGGCACGTACCGTTTCGCCTGCGTCGATCTTGGCAAAGCCTGCCAGGCCGCCGAACAGTGCGTCCTGCCGTTCATCGGTAATTCGTGCCCTGACCGTCAGCGACTCCGCCCCGGTTTGCGGATTGACGGTTGAAGTGACGGGTGTCTCTGTCGAAATCCGCCAGACCCGATCCGCAATGCCCCGAAACCAGACCTCTCCTGATTGATCGGTAGCCAAAAGCGGCGCGTCCACCCGTGACACGGTTAACATGACGTTGAACGATGCCTCTGGCTGGATGATCGCGACGGTTTCACCCAGTTGCAGATATCGGCCCGTAATCTCTGCCCCGACAGCGCTGACGACCCGCCCCGCTGATGGCGCTGTAAGGCGTAGGGCCGCGATACGTGCCTCAACCCGTGCGAGATTATCCCGAGCGGCGGCCATCCTCTGCTGGGCCAACTGATACCCCGCGTAATTGTTTTCGGCCAATGCGCTCTGGGCGCTGACTTCTTCGATCGCGCTCTGGAGAGCGAAGGAAGCGCGGTCCTCTTCCAGGTCGGGCGCGCGCAGCGTCGCGATTATGTCTCCTGCAGCGACGGTGTCCCCCACACGGACTTCGACCTGATCAAGGAAAGCCCCGACCGGCAACGCGAGAGCGACGGCCTCTCTTGGTTCGGCGATCGCCGCGGTTGTCACGCGCAACTGGGCAGGCATGGCCAACCAAGCGATCAGCGCGCCCGCTCCTGCAAGTGCGCCCCACTTCACCAGCCTTTTCCGCAAGGATCGCGTCGGTCTCCTGCCTTGGCTAAGGAGGGCAATCCTGCGCAGGGCGGCAATATCAACAGCCAACGGCTTGGAAGAAACTGGTCCCAAAAGAAGGACGGCCAACCCTCCGGACGTCCGAGCCGGAAGGTCGAACAAGACCCCGTCCGTTCCTGCCATGTCCGCCAACAGGCCCGCGTCAAGTGAGACTTCATTCATGTCGTCGGTCGAAACGGTTTGGTGGGCTGCTGTGTCGCCAGTCCGAATACTACAAAAATGGGCCAGCTCGTCCGCCATCGCAGCCAGCTTTTGGTCCGAAAACCGCAAATTTCGGACTCGCTTGCCCCGTACCTCTCCGACCGCCGCCAAGGCACCTGACCCTGCTTCGACAAATGCGTCGGCGATGATCTGATGTACAGTCGCTGCGCCGCGTTTTTCCGAAGTCGCAAGCCGGTCAAGCACCATCTGGACGACCGAGGGACCCTTGCCATCGGCAGAAAGGGCATTGGATGGAGTGGTTGCGCCAAGGATGACTTGGGTTAGCTCTGCCACGCGCTCCGCGATCTTCGGCAGATCGGTGACGCCTGGCACTTTCCCAAAAAGCCACGCCACCCATCTGTCGGGCCCTGCGGGAAGCAGGATCGCCAGCTTCTTGTCAAACTTGCGGATCGTTGTCTTGTCTTGCGCTGCGGACAATAGCATCCGAGGCGTGATTTCGTCGGGCAAGGCGCCCTGCAACGGCGAAACGACCGGATCTTGCGACCGGTCGTCCCCTTTCCTCAAGATCACCAGTGCGGTGAGGTCCTCGATCACCGCACGGCTCAGATTTCGATCTTGCCGAACTGGTCTTCATAGGCCTTGATCGACTGGCTGAGTATCAGCGCGAGCCGTTTGGCTGCAAACGGGCTCATTACGATGCGATTGGCCAACTTGACGCCTACTTCTTCGGTTTCTTCACGGGTGCCGCGCCAATGCTGGTGGGTGCCAAACAGCAGGAAGAACTCTTCGCGGTTCGCAGTAGCCGTGCCGATGTTGGCATAAAGGCTCTGCATTTCGCTGTCGTCCCAGTTGATCTTAACGCCATTGATGGCGCTGGGTGTGCCTTGGATTTTCTCGGACATTGTTCTTCTTTCCTATTGGTTATGGGCGGCGCCAAAGTGCTCCGCCCGAAGGTCGTGGAACCGCTCTGCAGTGTCAAGCAGCCGAGCGGTCAGCCCCCTTTGACAAGGACGAGGTAACTTCGCTCGCCTCGATTTCCGCCAGCCTGTTCAGGAATAGTTCGATGAGGCGCCGCAGAAGCAGTTCGTAGGAAATCCCCTCAAGTCGCGTCAGCGCATCGATGTCTTCGGCCAAGGACGTCAGCAGAGAATCTTCCAACAGCTCGCGATCCGTTCCAGCTTCGATCAGGGCCACGATGGCGGCGATGTAGGTGTCGCTTTCCAACAAAGACAAGGCTCGGCTGATCAAATCCCCTGCACCTTGGCTGAATGGACCACGAGGCCCTTCAAGGCTATTGAGGCCCAGGAAGATTTTGGCCTGACCGATGGTGAGCGGGTTGCCGATCGAGTCGTCTTGCTGTGCGCGGGACACTACGTCGATCGCGTCCGGTCCGGCAAAGTTAGACGTCAGAAGATACCGGAATGCTGTCGGGCCATCGTAGCCGTCCGCGCCCCAGTCAGCCCAGAAGATGCCTGCATAGCCGTCAGAGTAGATCAGATCCTCGGCCGTGTTGCCAAAGAAGAGGTCGGGTCCAAGGTGGCCAATCATTATGTCCGCACCGCCTTCGCCGTGCAGTTCGTCGTAGCCACCGTCAAGGTAGGCAAAGTTGGTGTCGATGGTCATTGTCTCTTCCATCTCACCCGCGTCGACCACCCACGACCGGACGACGATCGCGCTATCGCCGATGATAAAGTCCTGGTCATCGCCGCCGAAGACTTCGTCCTCCCCAAAGCCCGCCATGATCATGTCGGTTCCAGGTCCACCATAAAGCAGGTCGTCAGAGCCAAGGTCGGGACGGATCGTGATGGCGGTCAGTAACCGGTCCACGTCCGACTGGCCGGTTAGTCGGTTCTCAACCGGATCGAAGGTCAGGGTTTCCAGATCACCAAGGATCAGGTCGTCATCGTTCCCGCCCCGGCACCCGGACGCATTCATTATGGACTGCCGCTTATTTCGGAAACACTTATTTTGGAAGTGCTGGGGAGAAGTTCGTGAACGAGACACGCTAGAATCTTTTCGCAACCGCACCATGCGTACCTTACTCGTGCATGTCGAAAGGATTCACTTTTATTCACTCCATTCAACTCGATGCTCTTTTTGATTTGTTCTTGAATTTGGCTTAGTGATCGAGTGTTTATGATTGTAGG
>JALQXR010000560.1 GCA_023263105.1 Marivivens sp.
TGTGTGTGTGTGTGTGTGTGTGTGTGTGTGTGTGTGTGTGTGTGTGTGTGTGTGTGTGTGTGTGTGTGTGTGTGTGTTCGTAAGTGGGACGCAAGCAGGCATGCATGGGTAGCTGACTGATAACACGTAAGGAAGACTCCAGAGCTTGACTGATACTAGGGAGGTGCCGTTGAATAGGCGGCCCCTCTCTGGCAATAACGGCCAAGGTGTGCCCAAGTCACGTGCAGCCGGGGGGGCAGACCAGGTTACAGCATAATGATCAGTTATTGCTATATACTCCCACCCTTCAGGTTATAGCCCTAGCACGTACCTTCGTACGCTGTCCCATCCCCGGCCGCCTCGGAGGTGCATCAGTCCGCCTCGAGTTCCTCCGTAACGCTGGACGTCGGGGCCTCGCCCGTGACTCGGCGTGGGGTCGCTCTTACGGCTTCACGACCGATGGACTTCCCCTCCCCCCCTTTTTAGCAAGAAAGCAATCTGTGTGTGTGTGTGTGTGTGTGTGTGTGTGTGTGTGTGTGTGTGTGTGTGTGTGCATAACTTTAGGGGAGGGAGACCGACTCTCTCCA
>JALQXR010000562.1:0-253 GCA_023263105.1 Marivivens sp.
GGTGGCCAGCGTCCGCGTGAAGATCTCCGGCATGAACGTCCCACCCCCGCAGCAGTTGCGCACCAGCCCCAGCCCGGACCACGCCACCTGCGATGGTTGGTGGTGGTGGTGGTGGTGGTGGTGATGGTGGTGGTGGTGGTGGTGATGGTGGTGGTGGTGGTGGTGGTGACCGCCAAACTCGTCTGCAGCTCGGGCTCCGAAGACTTGTCACTGGAGCCGAGGAATCCACCGACGAAAGTCATGGCATTCCAGA
>JALQXR010000562.1:263-565 GCA_023263105.1 Marivivens sp.
TCTTTCATAGGGGGCGCTGCACTTCTACCTTCGCCACCTCACACACATGCACCCACTCACACATGCAGGCATGCATGCACATGCACACACGCACATGTGCACATGCGCACGCACCTTTCTTGCATTGTCCGACCTCCTTCGCGCGCGCTCGGCCATGCGCTGATGAAGCTTCTTGCCCTCAACTTGCCCCGTCAATAGCATCACCACCAGGACGAACACCACCCGCATTGTGAAAGCGGGAGCCTTAAGTGTTTGGTTGCGTCGTCGCTATCGCCACCACCATCACAATGTCCACCAATCCC
>JALQXR010000563.1:0-246 GCA_023263105.1 Marivivens sp.
ACAAACGACACAAACAATATTGCTAAAGCCACGTCGCGCGACACACGCGCAAAGTCACGCGCGCGTGCGAGCACGCCCGGCGACACCGGGGACAAGACGGGGGGGACGGGGAGGAGAGGGACTGGAGGGAAACAGGAGGTGGGGCCGGCCGAGAATGCGGGCAGCCAAGGACGGGGCAGGTCTCGCCGCAGAGCTGCCAGAGGCGACGGCGGCGGGGCACGCTCCCATTCGGTAGGCACCCCCCGG
>JALQXR010000563.1:276-564 GCA_023263105.1 Marivivens sp.
CCAGGCACCTCCTCCTCCTCCTCCTCCTCCTCCTCCTCCTCCTCCCCCTCCCCCTCCTCCTCCTCCTCCCCCTCCTCCCCCTCCCCTTCCCCCTCTCCCGCCGCTCCCTCCACCGCCACCACCACCACCACCACCACCACCACCACCACCACCACCACCACCACCACCACCACCACTGTCACTAACACCACCGTTAACACGACCACCACCCCCGCCACTCCCACCACCGCCGCCCCCACCATCGCCGCTGGCGCCGCTGCCACCTCTATCGCTCCCGCGGACACTGCC
>JALQXR010000565.1 GCA_023263105.1 Marivivens sp.
AGTCCACCTGGGGGAGGGAGGTTATCACGTGTGCGGGGCTCCTGGTGGAGTGGTGGTGGTGGTGGTGGTGGGGCGTAGTTGTGGTGGTTGTGGTGGTGATGGTGGTGGTGGTGGTGGTGGTGGTGGTGGGGTGTGGCCGACCCAGACTCCGAAAGAAAGCCGGCGGTCCCCATCGGGTAGCGCAACGTCCAGCGTCGCGATCATGGACCCGCCGTTGATGACCGAAAAGATGAGGCCCTCCTCGGTCAGGTTCTGGTAGCCCACCTTCCCCCGCCGTGACTCGGCGCTCTGGTCGAACAGTTCGTTGGTCACGGTCAACGCTTCGATCCAGACCTCGGCGTTGCTCAGCCCGGACCCGACGCAGACCTCACCGCCCGGCGCCGGCAGCTCCTCCCGACCCGTTGTGGAGCCCACCGGCATGCCGAGCAGCTCGCGTATACCTGGGCGGCACAGCGCTTTTATTATGACATCGTGATGAGACAGGGCCAAGGTGTGGTGGGAACTCGACCTCCCATTTCGAAGAGAGCGCGCATGCGCAGCGCCTGGCCTGTGTGTGCATATAT
>JALQXR010000566.1 GCA_023263105.1 Marivivens sp.
AATCGATTGCTTGGTGTGGGACAGAGATCCATGTGCGCCTCGCCGCCGCTAAACGCTTGGTAACGTCCCCACCTCCCTCCCACCCGTGGCAGTGTGGCGATGCCGAAGCTCACCTTCGAGCAGCGGCGGCGGAAGCACCAGGGTCGTCCGTACCTGGTGTGCTACACTATCGTGTTCTGCATGGTGACCTTCATGGGCGCGTGGCTGTACATGTTCTACGGCGTCCTCGTCGGCTCAGACGCTGGTAATTGCCTGCTGCTGCCACCACCAACACGTCATACAAACACCTGCCCGCTTGCCGCTGATGCAAGCCACGAAGGCAAACAACCGCTCCCGCCGCTGCTTCTGCTGGCGCAGTTGCTGCCGGGGATTGGTGGTGGTGGTGGTGGTGGTGGTGGTGGTGGTGGTGGTGGTGGTTGTGAAGGGAGGGACGGGGACCGTTCCTGTCGAAGGCTATAACCGCGGGTGCCACCCCCGCTCCCCGCAGCCGAGGCCGCCAAGCCGTCCAAGGTAGAAGCCGTGGAGGCGAGCGCCACCATCAAGGAGGTCCAGGCCGCGGAG
>JALQXR010000569.1 GCA_023263105.1 Marivivens sp.
CCACCAACCCCACCACCGCCAGTGCCACCGTGCGCGGCGGGGTTCACGGCCGGGATGGGTTCGCCGCCGAGCACGATTCGAAGGAGGAATAAAATGATGTCGTGGTCGGAGGGAAGCTCCTCACACAGCGTCAGGAAGAGCTCTGCCCTCTCCAGCGGCGCCACCTGTGGTGGTGGTGGTGGTGTGGTGGTGGTGGTGGTGGTGGTGGTGGTGGTGGTGGTGGTGGTGGTGTCGCCGTTAGCGGCGGGTAGGGTAGGGGGTGTCTCCGTTAGCGGCGGTTGTGGGGGGGGTCAGGAGTAGTGGGGAGGGCGGGGTTATTTACCGTGGCGAGGAGCTCAAACACCGACTCCTTGAGCGTGCTTACGTGGGCCTGTCGGTGCGCGTGCGTGTGTGTTGACAGAGGATAATGAAGACAGGCGTCGGCGAGGATGTGTCGTGGTGAGAGGCGCCGGGTGTGCGTGTGAGAGAGACAGAGAGTGGAAGTTAAAACGTTGCCTGGTTTTTCGGCGGCTTGCGGTGGGAAGACCAAAAGGTTTTGAACGCATCCGGGGTGCCTGCG
>JALQXR010000056.1:0-3709 GCA_023263105.1 Marivivens sp.
ACTTGAGATCATCGTCGCGGTTACCGACAGCTTGAAGAAACGAGCAGGAGACAAAGAATGACAGTCGGCTATGTATTGGGCGCTGCGGTTTTGCTGCTTCTGCTCTGGCTCGCGAATGGTGTCAGACGCATCGGTCTGGTCAGTGCCGGAGCGAAGATACCGGAACGGAACGCGTCGGCTCTTTTGCTGATTGATCTACAGTCGGTCTTCTGGGACCGCGGTCCATACTCGGACGCTGCAAAAGACGTCGCTGCCGCCAATATTCTTGCAGAGGTCGAAGCAGCGCGCACCCTAGACTATCCCGTCATTGCCATCCGTCAGGAATGGTCGATCCCGTCCACGAAGGTACTGGCCAAACTCACGATGAAAGGTCAGGCGCTGGAAGGCAGTGAAGGGACCGAAATTGCAGAGCGTTTCGCGTCGCTGCCGCAGCATGTCGTGGTGAAGCGCGTGCAGGACGCGTTTGAAACCGGCGAACTGGATACCCTCTTGCAGAGCCTCAACGTCGGCACGCTCCGACTTGTCGGATTGGATCTGAACTATTGTGTACAAAAAACCGCGCTGGCTGCTGCAAGCAGGGGCTATGACGTCACCGTCATAAAGGCTGGCACCCTAGCAGCCGCACCGACCGAAGTCGCGGAACAGCGGATGACGTCCGCCGGAGTGGCCATTGCCTGAGCGGGCACGGGACCTTTGGGCAGCTAAGGCAACCATGGCACTGACAGGACATATCCAGGGTCATAAGTGACAGAGGTGTTCTGGGCCATCGAAGCCATTCCGGGCACAGATGAAGAAGCCATCCGGATCACCGAGAGACGCGGCTGACACGCTGGTCAAAGACATCAAGCGCGCCACCCGCAACTGTGCCGGTGTCTCTGGGGATCGTGCCAGCAGCAGCAAGGCGCAGGTTTTCGGGTGCTGCGCCCAGTGCTTAGTTCAGGCTGGCGAGTTCTCTCGGGCCGATGGCTTTGATCGTTTCCGCAAAGGCCCTGCCCACGGCGGTGGGTCGCAGGTTGTCGTCCACGAGGTTGATCTGGGGCACCCGATTTCCCCAAGGATAGGGGTTGGCCGCGAACCAGGCGTGGCGTTCCACGAACTGCAGTTCGCTCATCATCATGATGGCCGCTTGGGCAAAGGCTGCGTTTTGTTCGTAGGTGACGCGGCCCGGTCGGCCCCAGTCGATATAGGCGAATTCTGTCACCCAGATCGGGCGGCGGTATTCGCGATAGACCGCGTTCAGCCAGTTGCGGAATTCGTTCACGTCGCCGTTGGTAGAGTAGTAATGCACTGCCATGAAATCGACGCGCAGGCCGCGGGCCTCTGCTTCGTTCATGAAGCGGCGCTGCCAAGAGTTCCGGCCCAAGGTCCCGCCGCGCGTGGTGGCCGGGCTGCTTAGCCGCAAGCCACGTGCTTCGAGCTGCGGCCAATAGGCGATTGCTTCGGCGACGGTCATGCCCGCCTGATGCGTCCCCGAGTTTCCGTCGGGTTCGTTGAACGCCAAAAGTGCGCGAACGCGGCTGCTTGACTGGATCGGATCGTTGATGTCGTCCGCACTGTGGATCATCGGCACGAATTCGACCGACCGGCGCTGACCGCCGGCGTGCCAAATCTGATCGGCGCGCCAGTTATAATACCACTGGAGCCCGTCCTGATCCTCGATCCATTCCAGCATCGTGTAGCGCGAATTTTCCCATGCGCCGACACCGGCCTGTTGGGCCATCGCCGCCTGCACCGACACCATAAGGCCGATTAGGAAGAAAACTGCTCTGATCATCTCTGCCTCCGGGTTCCGCTCTGCCTCAGTCGCGGTTCCATTTTTGGGTCTTGTCGGGTCCTACCGATGACCAAACTGTGGTTTCTTTGAGGCTGGTGTCCGTTTTGGCGCCAGTCTCTTAATTGCTGGTAAATTTCGGGAAGACTCCGCTGCGGGCCACGGTCACGCGTGGTCCTGCCAATCGTCCGCCGATCCTAGATTGTCAGTTGGGAATGCAGGTTGTGGTTTGTCCGAACCCTGACGGAGAGCAGCTGTAACTGCCCCTGCCGGACACCCCCACATTCGTGCACGCCGATGCGACAAACATCACGGCGAAAGCGCATAACGCGGGGTAGACGCGCAAGATTGCGCGATGATTTTCGGGAGCCATATCTCGTCCTGCCTGTATATGTTTTCTCTGCCTCAGTCCCCGTCGGGAGAGCCCTAGTCGAACGCTAGGTAGTTCCGCCGGATGCAAAGGGGATACCAAATCCGATGTTTTTTCGCAAAATCTTTAGAAACCTCCGCCTCACGCCAAGCGAAACCGCGCCAATCGCCGCGATGAAACAGGGGGACATGGCATGAAAAAAGCGGCCCCGGACCAAACCGGAGCCGCCTAAGCGACTGAAATACGGTTGCTTAAGATCGGGCCAGACGGGTTGTGCCGCCCCCCTGCCCGCATCGGCAAGATTCCACCGATACAGGCCCGATCAGTTCGAGTCAGCGCCTCCCTCGGGCAGGATGTTTTCCGGAATTCGCCAGTCAGGCAGACCATAGCCGTCCGGCCACGGATAGACTTCGGTCTGGGCAAAGTAGACGACGGCCTTGAGTTCGGGGAAGCCATCAAGGTCCTGACGGACGTCGTTGTTCCATTTTTCGACATAGGCCGAGTCGCCGACATAGCCCAATTCAGCCACCACGATCGGCAGACCGAAGGCCAGCGCGCGTTCGTAGCGGGGGGTCAGGATGCTGCGGAAGGACTGCTCTTCGCCCAAGACATCCTGTTCCCAATTTTGCAGGCCAAAGACCGACAGACCGACGACATCGACGTAGTCATCGCCGGGGTAATAGGCCTCGAAACCCTCGAGCCCCAGCGGCGACCACATATAGTCGAATTCCAGTCCCTCGACCTGATCGGTCATCGAGCGGCACAGATCGACCACGCGCCGGTAGGCGTCGATATAGGTCTGCGGCTCCCAGTCGGCCCAGATGAACTGACCCGAGGCGTCCTCCATTTCCTGTGCCCAGCGGATTGTGACCGGGCTTTTGAACTGGCTCAGGATGCGGCAGATCTCGGTCACGTTGGCGTCGTAGCGGCCAGAGTTGATCCCCGCGATCAACTGTTCAGAGGTGTTGCGGTCGCTGGGGGACCACGACCACGGTTCGATCGTGACAAGGACGGTTCGACCACGGGCCAGCGCATAGGCGTCCGCGTCCAGCAGCGACTCTAGCAGCACGTCTTCCCACGGTAGAAAGAGATGTTCGATGGTCACCTCGGTATCTTCCCCGAACCGGCCCTCGGGGTCATAGACGCCGAATGGAAAATCTCCGGGAGGTGCCGCAAAGGCAACCTGTGCCCCTGCAAAGGGCAAGGCCATGACAAGGACAAGCATCGAGGCACTGTGTCTGACGGCGGCTGTCGAGCGATTAATCATCTTGCGACTCCCCTAGTTTGCTGGACCACCTGGTATCCAGCCCGGATCAAATACGAATACGGTTCCTTGGCCGCTTCCGATGCCTGCGCCGGAAACGGTATGGATTTCTCGGACCAACCGATAAGGTTCGAGCCCCTTAGATAGCGCGGCAAGACCTTCGGTGCCCCGCACCGAAAGGGACGCGGCCCCAGTGGAAATTAACAGGATCGGCATCGCCACTTTGGCGAAATCCGTGACATGCTGGACTGCCTTGAGCAGGCCAACGGTCCGGAAGTGATGTCCGACAATCACACAAGTGATG
>JALQXR010000056.1:3719-12978 GCA_023263105.1 Marivivens sp.
TGATGATCGTGTAGAGTATACCATTGATCGCCGAGAAAAGATAGAAACCGCGTGCGTTTACGACGTTGTCGGCCAGAAGGATCGGAAGAAAGCTTCCTAGTGCCAGACAGGCATAGATCGCCACCAGCCGGATCGGCAACACGGCTTCCGCCGCCGAGCCTTTCGGGGTGATGCGGAAATCCACAAAGCTGCCGGTGATGCGGTCGCGCAGCGCCATCAGACAGCCCCAAAAGACCCACGGCCACTGGATGCCCAGAAACAGGATCTTTTCCCATGACAGGACCTTGGCGTTATAGGGCCGGAACAACCCGTCCCGCCGCACGAACCACACGACCACCGTCAGCATGACCAGTTGGGGCAACACGTGAACGACGAACTCTGGATAGGTGACTTCGGCATAGTGGACGTCGAACAGCAGCGCGGCGATCGGGATGAGGTACAGGAGCGCCATGAAGCTTGCCATCATCGGGTAGAACAACTGGCAAAACAGGAACAGGAATTTCAGCCGCGGCGACAGTTTGCTGTAATAGCGCGGGGTGTATTGCAGGAACAATGTGAACAGGCTGCGTGACCACTGGAATTCCTGAATACACAGGTCCGCGACGGTCGCGGGGCCGTCTCCGACCGCGATGGCATCGATTGCGTGCACGCCGCGCCAGCCGCCTGCGTTCATGATCATCGTGGTCGAATGGTCCTCGGCCAGTTCGGGGCCAAGCCCGCCGACGTCCTTCAGGGCCTTTGTCCGGACCGCATAGTGCGAGCCGATGCACATCGGCGCCAGAGCGGCGGTATAGCCCGATTGGAACACGCCGTGGAAAGCGGCCTCTGCGTCCAGACGGGTTCGCGCGGCCCAGCTTTCCGCGGCATTGTTGGCGCAGATACTGGGGGCGGTGACATAGCCGACGCTCGGGTCGGCAAAGCCGCGCATGATGTATTCCAGATAGGTCGGCTCTGGCACGTGGTCCGCATCAAGCTGGGATACAAAATCATACCGGTCGTATCCGAAATGATCATAGAAATAGGCCAGATTGCCTTCCTTGCAGCGGGTCCGGCGGGGCCAAACGGGCTGGTGGTAGTCCTTTGAGCCATGTCGGGACGAAATATTGACGCCATGCGCCCGACACCAGTTGACCGTTTCCGGTTGCGGGTCTTCGTCGGCCAGCCAGACGTCGCAGGGATAGGTCTGCGACAGCATCGCCCGCAGCGTGTTTTCCAGAATTGCAAAGGGTTCCGACGGGGTCTTTGTGACGATCATCGCCACGCGGACGGTGGCAGGATCGGGCGGGTCCGCGGTCGGGGATTTGGCGCGTCGAAAGATCACCATGAAATAGACAGGCAGCACAAAGAGCCACGCCAGCGCCAGTGTCGCGACCCAGAACTGGAGGCCGGTCGACATGTGGTAAGGCTGCAGCCACCACGTCCAGAAAAACAGCGCCGCGGCGACCCAGAGACCGATCAGAACGTCGTACCGCCGTGCGACACGGCCCTTGAACAGCGGCTCCAGCCACTGGGTGTCCGGCTTGGATGCGGTGTTTGTGTCAGGCGCAGCGGTCATTTCGCACCTTCAGTCCAAAGGTCGGCGCAGCGTGGCCAAGGATATCGACAAGGTCGCGGTATCGCGCCTTGAACCCCAAAACCCGCTCTGCTTCGGCCGTGTCCGCGACCAGTTCGGCCGGATCACCGGGCCGTCTCTCTGCGGGTTCCCACGGGGTGGCGACACCGGTCACATCCTCGATTGCCGCGATGATCTCGAAGATCGAATGGCCGCGTCCGGTGCCAAGGTTGAGCGCCACGCTGTCCTGACCGTCAACCAGATGCGCCATCGCCAGCCGATGCGCCCGGGCAAGGTCCGAGACATGGACATAATCGCGGATGCAGGTGCCGTCGGGTGTCGCGTAATCGGTGCCAAAGACCTTGAGCGCGCCCCTCTGCCCCGAAGCCGCCTGAAGCGCGAGCGGAATAATATGGGTTTCGGGATCGTGCCGCTCTGCCAAGCGGCCAAGCGGGTCAGCCCCCGACGCGTTGAAATACCGCAACAGCGCAAACCGCAGCCCCCACGCGGCGGCATTGTCGCGGATCATCTGTTCGCAAATCAGCTTTGTCCGGCCATAGGGGTTGATCGGCTGCTGGGGCGTGTCTTCGCGGATCGGGGATCGGTCGGGCTGGCCATAGGTCGCGCAACTGGACGAAAAGACCAGCTTGCGCAGCCCCGTCCGTTCCATCGCCGCAAGGACAGAGATCATCCCTCCGACGTTCTGATTATAATAGAACCCCGGCTTTTGCACGGATTCCCCGACATAGGCCGCCGCCGCGAAATGCATCACCGCCGTCGCCTCGTGCCGGTCGATAACAGAAACCAGCGCCTCTGTATCGCGGACATCCACTTGCTCTAGCGGGCCCCATTTCACCGCGTCGGCGTGGCCCGTGCGCAGGTTGTCGACGGTCACGGGCAGATAGCCCGCCATCGACAACTCTAGGCATGCATGGCTGCCGATAAAACCCGCACCGCCAGTGACTATGACTGTCCGGTTGTCCATCACTCTGCCGCCACGGTTCTCCCTGGATGGGCGTCGATTTCGGCCGCGAAATAGGCGATCGTATCGTCCAGCCCATCGACCAGCGCCACAGCCGGTTCCCACCCCAACAGAGTCATCGCACGCGTAATATCCGGGCGGCGCTGCCTGGGGTCGTCTTTCGGCAAAGGCAGGTAGGTGACTTTTGACGCGGTACGGATCTTGGTCAGGACCAGTTCGGCAAGTTCGCGCATGCTGAATTCAACCGGATTGCCGATATTGACCGGCTCGTGAACCGGACCGTCCGCGTGCATCAGCGCCATAAGCCCCGACACCATGTCGTCCCGATAACAGAACGACCGCGTCTGGCTGCCGTCGCCGTAGATGGTCAGAGGCTCGCCACGGAGGGCCTGCGTGATGAAATTCGACACGACGCGACCGTCGTCGGGATCCATGCCCGGACCATAGGCGTTGAAAATCCGCGCGATCCGCACGTCCACGCCATAGACCTCGTCATATTCGTGAAAGATCGTCTCGGCCGCCCGCTTGCCTTCGTCATAGCAGGACCGCGGCCCGACGGTATTCACATTGCCCCAATAGCTTTCGGGCTGAGGCGACACGGTCGGGTCCCCGTAAACTTCGGAGGTCGAGGACTGAAGGATGCGCGCCTTTGTCGCCCGTGCGAGGTCAAGCAGGTTGAACGCGCCTTCAAGGTTCGTCCGCAGCGTCTGGATCGGATCGGCCTGATACTTTGGCGGCGAGGCCGGACAGGCCATGTTGTAGATGAAATCCACCCGACCCATGACAGGCAGTGGGCGGCAAATGTCGTGCAACAGGATCGAAAAGTCAGGATGATCCAGCAGCTGCTCGATATTCCTGATCCGACCGGTCGAAAGGTTATCGACGCAGATCACCCTGTGACCTTGCTCTAGATAGACCGCACATAACCGCGACCCGAGGAACCCTGCTCCTCCGGCGACCAGTATCGATTTTCTTTCCGTTAACTTGTTCAGAACTTCTGCCGCGAATTCCGTGCCGCCGGCAGTCTGTTCCCTTAAAATAATATTCATTCCTTGGCCCCCCAAAAAGGGAGAGCGAAGTCGAACATGCCCTGCTCGTTAATGGTGGATCACTATCGACATCGATAGGGACCAACTTGCATGCCAGGTCGTTTGGCCGCCTGAATTTTACGTTAGCAACGCTCAGTTAATAATTAAGAGTTTCAACTCCCACCGCGCATGTTCGCAGCATTTCGAAGAATTCGTCAAGAAATTGACATTTTTCGGACATGAAAGGGGCCATTTTGCTCCCATCGGGTGTATTTACCATTTGCCATAACAACCCGAAATTGAATATTGTTTCGTTTCTGTGCCGGTTAAGTCGCTGAATTCGCGGGATTGTCTTTGCCCCGATGATTCGTCTCCGCAAAATCGACGGTACGTTTTGGCCGTCGCGTCAATGTTGAAAAAATGCAATTTTTGGGCGCAGCCAGACTAAGTCTGGTATGACTGCCGAATGCCCCGCCCTATCAGTAGATAAAAAGCGAAATTGACCGCTGAACTTAGCGATCACCGCATTTTTTGTCCTGAAAACTATGATTCGGAGGTCAATGTTCCGTTTGGGGCCGGCTCGGGTCGCTCGTCGGCTTTGGTTGGGAAGCGGGCTTTCAGACGGGACAGAGGCTCCTCCACCAGAAACCACGATGCGGTCGCGGCGATGACGGTCAGGCCAGAGGCGATCAGAAATGTCTTCGGTCCCAGCGGAAAGCCATTGGGATTCAGCTGCAACAGCGCCCAGTACACAGCAAGGTGGTACATATAGACGCCATAGCTGATCTTGCTCAAGAACCGCGCGATCCGGCTTTGAAGCAGCCGGCCCAAGGGCCCCCGATACCCGACAAAAGCCCCCAGAACGATGACCCCCAAGGCGGGCTGACACGCCATTCGGTAGGCCTCGGACTGTGACAGCCCGTCCCACATGTAAAGCGGAGAGAAGACCACCAAAAGCGCAACAACAAGAGCGGGCCGCGACGCGACGACTTCGACGAAATCCTTGTGGCGCGCCAAGAGGTAGAACAGAACCCCCGCAAAAATCGGGTCGAAGGAAAAGACAAAGAATTTCCACCAACCGTTCACCGACAAATGCCCACCTAGACTGTGCAGGAACAGCCCCGTCAGGAAGAGCGTGATCGCGACCACATAGATATGCCGCAGCGGCAGGAACAGGATGACCAACGGCCAGAACAGATAGAACTGCTCGACGATGTTAAGGCTCCATAGATGGCCGGCGACCCACGGGCGAAGCGTTTCGGAGGTGACGAAATAGAAATTCGACATCTGGAACAGGTGCCACGGCCACAGCTGGCGGAAGCCGTCCATGTCAAAGGCCACCCCCACGGCAACCAGGACGGCCAAGGGTGGAAACAGCCGAAGCGCGCGGCGGATGTAGAAATTCACGACACGGAGCCCGCCTCCGTAGGCCTTTGCGCTCCAGAGGATATGGGTGATCAGAAAGCCGCTAACGACAAAGAACAGCGACACCCGCAGGTTTTCGGTCAGCGGGTTCTTGTCCCAGAAGTGGACGTAAAGGACTCCGACCATCGCGAGGGCGCGGACACCGTCCAGCTGCAGACGCCGACCGGGTGGTTCCGGTGGCAAAAGGACGGCCCCCAGACGCTTGATCCAGTTCATGTGCCGTCACCTCGTGATGAGAGCCCCTATGACATCTGCCCGCATGACAGAATCGTCACACCGTTCCGGCATCGGGATCGACCCGCATTCCGAATTGGCAGCGCGGAGTGTCGACGTGGTCGCCATGCCGCTTAGCGGGCCGTTGTAGGTTCCGGACTCCCGCATCATCGCTTGCAGCAAATAGATCGCGAAATTGGCGTTGGCCTTAAAGATATCCTCGCCAAAGGCGGCCGACCTCCACTCTGGATGACTGTTGTAGGTCATCGCCAGATCGGGGAAATCCGCGACAATGCGGGTCGAGGCTACACCGATCGAAAAGTCGAGCCGCGCGATCTCGGCCGCATCAAGCAGAGGGGTGAACCGGTCCAGATAGTCGCGGGCGGCGGCGCGGTCCCTGCGGATGTTCAGGCCGTTACCATCGCGCACCAGTCTGATCAGATACGACGCCGCCGCGCCATTTCCGGCCTCGGCTGCGGCTTCGAGTCCGGCCAGAGTCGCAGGCCCGTCGGCACGCATGCTGATGCCCCACATCTGCCGCTGGGCATCCAGAAGGTCGACCTGCGCCTCGCCTGCCTCGCGGGCAAGCTGCGCGTAGGCGTCGTATTTCGATCGGGACCCCGAACCCAGATAGCCGTACATCGCGCCCGACGCGAGGGTGGTCCATGCCGCCGCGTGGCCAAGTTCGCCCGCGCGGCGCAAATAGGTTTCGGCCTGTGCCGGATCGGACTGCCCCCACATCAGCGAGGACCCGTATTGGGCCAGACCTTCGCCGTTACCCAAGGCCGCGGCACGTTCGAAATAGTCCAGCGCCATGTCGCGGTCCGCAGCGGCGTCGGATCGGCCCAAGTGATACCCGCCCAGCGACACGAGCGCTTTGGCGTCGCCAGCGGCAGCGGCCTGTTCAAGCAAGGCAATCCCGCCGTCGACGTCCTGATCGTAGCCCCATCCGCCCAAAAGATACTGGCCCAGAACGCGCGCCGCCAGAACGTCGCCGCCTGAGGCTGCTTCTTCCAACAGCGGACGGGCCGAGTTCGGGTCGACCCCGCGGTTCACCCCCCAGAGCAGTGCCAGCCCCAAGGTGGTCCGCGCCCCGACATGCCCCGCAGCAATCGCGTCTTGCAACAATGCGGCACCTCGGTCCGGCTCTGCGGGCACGAAATAACCCTCTAGCAAGAGCTTCCCAAGAGCGGCTTTCGCTTCGATGTCACCGGCATCCGCCGCCGCCGCCATAAAGGCCAGACCGGCGGCAACGTCCTGCTCGGCACCGTCAGAGCCAAAGACCAGAGCCGATCCCAGATCCCGTTGTGCTTGTGAATTTCCCGCGGCGGCCGCGGCGCGCAAATCGTCAAGGGTCGCGCCCTGCGCTTGACCTTGTGATGCGGTGCTGATCAGGACGGCCAAAATGGCGCTTGTGGTCCCTCGGAATAGTGCCTTGAATTTCATTGGAATGCCCTCCCGATGGGGTCAATCTCAAGGAAGCGAAAGCAGATCTGCGTAGGATAAAGCCCAGTTTAGCCCATTTTTTTCGCCAAAAGTCAATGCTTTAACGATATCCACAGGTCACCCACGGGCCCGCGCGACCTCTCTGCACCTGCCTAGGGTTGAAGCAAATATTGGCGGCTGCGCATTGTGGTTGCATGGCGTCGATACGGCGCTCAGGCCGAGATGGGCTCGATCAATGACGGCCCTTTGGAGCGGTTCGAATTGACTTCGGTCCCGACCCGCACGAGGGCCAGCGTCCCGTCCGGGGCAGGCCGCATGAGGCTTGCCGCACCCTTCCCCGCCTCGCCCAACCACAGCGGCCAGTCCTCGGGTCCAAGGATCACCGGCAGGCGGTCGTGAACCGGCGACATTTCGGCGTTGGGGCCGCAGGTGACAATCGCGCAGGTGGTCAGCGGGTCGCTCTGTGCGCCGGACCAGTCCTGCCAGATCCCCGCCATGACGATGGGGCGGCCGTCGGTGCGGGTCACAAAATACGGGAGAGGCGTTTCCCCCGCCGTTCGTTTCCATTCATAGAACCCGTCCGCCGCGATCAGGCACCGTCTTTCGCGGCAGGCGCTGCGGAACGCAGGCTTTTCGGCGATGGTTTCCGACCGCGCGTTGATCAGCAGCGGCCCGCCGGACGGAGTTTTGTACCAGTGCGGAATGAACCCCCACCGCATGGCCCGAAGCCGTCGGCCCGTCGTGCCCTGCACTGCAACCGCAACCGTATTGGTCGGACAGACGTTATAGTTCGCGCCTTGTGGCAAATCGTTGTCCGGCGCGGCGTCGAACATCTGTGCCATGGCGTCTTGCGGCAGGGTAATGGCCATCCGACCGCACATCGCCGGTCACTTGCGCCATTCGTCGCGGGCGATAGCGATGCGGGTTTCCATCATGGACATGGCTTTCATGATCTCGGTCCGCTTGGCGCGGTCGCCGGTCTCGGCCAGTTCGGCGCGCAGCTTTGCCAGCTCTTTCGAGAGGCTGACATAGGTCGGCACGCCGCCGTGTTCCTTCATGATCCGGTGCATCAGCGCGTTTTCGGGATCGTCGCAGGGCGGCAAGGGCTTGCCCGCACCCGGCAGATTGTCGAATTCGCCGTCGGCCTCTGCCTTGGCGATCTTTGCGCTGATCAGGTCGATAAGTGGATGATCCATTCCCGAACCATAGCCTGTCCCGCGCCCATGAAAAAGCCCCCGCCGGTGCTGTCCGGCGGGGGCGATGGGCCGCGCGAGTCGCGCGACTTACTTCATTGTGATGCGGCCGTCGGTGTAGGGCTGATAGGCCCCCGCCGCCGCCATGTATTCGGCGGTCACATCGGCAAGGTCGGGACCGAAGTCATAGGCGTTCATCGCGCCTTTGAACATCGCGTAGCCGTCACCGCCATTACGGACGTAGTTGTTCGACACAACGCCGTAAGTGGCCGCAAGGTCGATGGGCTGGCCGCCGACCATGACGTCCGACACGCGCGATCCTGCGGGCTGGCTGGCGTCAACGGTAAAGGTCATGCCGGCCACCTGCGGGAAGCGACCTGCGCCTTCCTCGATCTGGCTGACCCCGTTTTCCAGCGCGGCAACGATGGTGTCGCCCGTGACCTGGAACGTCGAGAGCGTGTTCTGGAACGGCAGCACGGTCAGCACTTCGCCCATTGTCACGTCGCCTTCGTCGATGGACGCGCGGATACCGCCGCCGTTCTGGATCGCGATCTGGACGCCTTGGTCGGCCACGCGGGCCAGCATGGCGTCGGCGATCAGGTTACCCGCCGGACATTCCATCGCGCGGCAGACCGACCGGTCGCCTTCGATAAAGCCCGCCGCCTGAGCGACCACGCGATTGCGGATTTCCTCGAGCGGGACCGCCAGTTCAGCCACGCGGGCGACGGTCGCTTCGTCCTCGGACACGGCCGCGTCCATGATCAGCGGCTCGCCGCTGGCAGAGGTGACATTGCCCGCGTCGTCAAAGGTGACGTTCAATTCGCCAAGGAATTTGCCATAGGCATAGGCCGACACGATCGCGGTCGAGCCGACCATTGTCGGATAGGGGCCTTCGGCGTTTTCGGCAGTGTTGGACAGATAGGTGTTCGAATGGCCGCCCACGATCACATCGACACCGGTGGTTTCCGCCGCGACGCGCTGGTCGACAGCATAGCCCGAGTGGCTGAGAACGATGATCTTGTTCACGCCTTGGGCGGTCAGGGCGTCGACCTCGGACTGAACGGCGCCAACGGGATCGGTGAAGACCACATTCGGACCCGGGCTGGCCAGTTCGTCGGTGTCCTGCGGGGTCAGACCGATCAGGCCGATCATCTCTCCGTCTTTCTCGATCACGACCGATTTCTGGATCGCGCCGGACAACAGAGCCTCGCCCGAGATATCGGCGTTCGACATCAGGACCGGAAATTCGACGGTGTCGACGAAACCGCGAAGGACTTCGGGGCCGTCGTCGAATTCGTGGTTGCCCACGGTCATCGCGTCATAGCCAAGCTTGTTCATGAACTCGGCCGACATGGCGCCCTTGTAATAGGTGTAGAACAGCGTGCCCTGAAACTGGTCGCCGCCGTCCACCAGCAGGACA
>JALQXR010000570.1 GCA_023263105.1 Marivivens sp.
AGATGAGAAGCTCTTCCATGAGATGAAGCGCGAGTTTTATGAGTGTCGAGACCCAAGAAGTCAGGTATGCTCTGTCTCTGTCTATCTGTCTCGTGCCCGCATGTGTGTGTGTGTGTGTGTGTGTGTGTGTATGTGTGTGTGTATGTTGAGAAAGTGTACGGCTGTGTGCGTAGTATCTGCAAACACAAGCATCTATACATTATGGAACAAAAAGACAGAGAATATTATTAACTACAAAAGAATGTTTAAATTCATTTGAAACTGTCACAGATATGGGACTTCTGCTGGCAAATATGTCCGAATTTATCCGATTCAAGTGATTTTTAGTGCAAATTGATTATCAGTGTAAGGAAAATAACACATGAACCGGTGATCCATGCACAGATACATTAAACTTGTCATAACGATTATAAACCTGTCATAAAAATGGGGGTTGTCTGTTTCCTCGATTAAGAAGAGATTAAGAAGATTGTTTATGTTTTTTGTTACTAAAAATGTTTTGTAAAACAATTGCAAGGAAAAAATTGCACAATATTGAATACCTATGCCTGTGAAAG
>JALQXR010000571.1 GCA_023263105.1 Marivivens sp.
AAATTGGACTCTTCTCCCGTGAAGAGCTGAGCGTGAGGTCACAGGGGTCACTTTTCGACCACACGCACGAAGTTAAACGGGATGAGCCCCACGGTGCCGTCCTGTGTGTGTGCGCGCGCGTGTGTGTGTCTGTGTGTGTGTGTGTGTGTGTGTGTGGTGTGCACGCTTGTGCGTGCGATTTTGGGGCGCGCCTTCTTGCGGCCCTGCCACCAGCCCTCCGTATCTGAATTATCCTGAGGTGCACACAGTAGTGTAGGAGTTTGTGTTTGGTTCAAAATAGATCCTGAATGCAACCAGGGAATTATTGAGTGTATCCCCCAATTTGGCAGTGCAATCCCCATACCAACACAAGCACACGCTCGCCTTCGACCAAAGCCAGTTCATCATCTGTTATAGCGCGATAGAGAAGTGTACCGTGGACGAACGACTATGCACGAGTTGCGAGCGTGAGTGCGCATATGACTGTGGCTGTGAGTGTTAACGTAGTGGGTGGAGGGCGGATGGCGCGTCGCGGTCGGCACCAGGGTCCTCGGGTGTGAGATCATAGAGCGCTTCG
>JALQXR010000572.1 GCA_023263105.1 Marivivens sp.
GGTGGCGCAACGGCAAAAAAACGAGAAAGGTATTTTTTAATGGGTCTATAAAGGACTACATTCAGTATGGTGTGTAGCGTTAGGTCTATCCTCCGTCGTCCGATAACCGCTCAGGATCACTAGCTAAGTTTCAAATGACAAATTTGAGGGTTTTAGTGGAGACAAACGCGCTCAAAAACAGATACGATATGAACTTCTTCGTAGACTTCTGGAACAGATTACTACTGCTCCTTGCTATCTAGCCATTTTGGTCATGGGTGTTTGCTCTTCATTCATGATTAAAGAGTGGATAGCGGCGCTTGGACCATATGAACTAAACGAGTCCCTTCTCTCGGAAGTCTACATGGCGGCAGCCCATGGCGCAGTGGAGGTATTGGCTGAACAATGGAAAATTCGCAATATCGCGTATGCTAATCTTCTAAAGAATCGGTCCTTTCCAGTCTCGACAGCACAGACGGCGACTACGGCTAGTGTCCAGTCGGCGAGGGGTCCCCCTCAAGGTTTGGCTGATGATTCACGGAAATCTAGCGGGAAGCCTAAACGAGGTACAGCCAGT
>JALQXR010000573.1 GCA_023263105.1 Marivivens sp.
CGCTCATCTACTACAGCCACATATCGTTCAAACGCAATGAGTGAGCATCTAGATGTAAGAGCTCGGCAATAACCAGAAAGACGCTATCCGATATTGATATCAGGAAAGGATTGCAGAAAAACATTAATTTTGATTGTTTTGAAAAAAGCGGGAAGCCGGTGGAGAAATTCAATTTTCGTTGAAGATCCGAATCCAAGTGCGAACGAGTGCTGATTCGGTCTTTCCGAGTTCGGAGCCCCGACGGTTATGCGAGTCAACCGAGCCAATCAAAACGCGCGAGTCCGCCTCGAATATCTTCCGGCCGAAAATTGCATGCTGTGTCGGATGTTGGTTCTGCCAAAGGCAAACTTTCAAGTAAAAATAGAACTAAAGTCGACGCGAAACGAGATTTGATCGCCTTCGTGGTTTAGCAACTTCTCAGCCAATCGTTGGGTTAGCAGTCACGTTGCCTTCAATGCGAACCAAATTGACCCCTCTATGGTGTGTGCCATTGTGTGTGTGTGTGTGTGTGTGTGTGTGGAGATTGGGGTGGAGCTGTGGGCGGGGGTAGGAGAC
>JALQXR010000574.1 GCA_023263105.1 Marivivens sp.
CATGCAATCAGTTTTTGAGTAGGCAGCATTTTTCAACCTTTCAGTTTTCTACACGATATGGTTTTTGGTGTGAGACAAAGGTCTCGCCGTTCAACGAAAAATGCATTCGAAACTAAACTCTCAACAGATCTGAACTTGCCGTCGAAAACTGATATAGCAACATGCAATCAGTTTTCGAGCAGGCAGCATTTTTCAACTTTTTTCAGTTTTCTACACGATATATGGTTTTTGTACTCCATGTTGTGCGCACCTCTTTGTTAAGCGAACTAGGTCAGAACTAACCAGCGTCTCTCAGATCCTGAATGCTCACATCGTGAGCTTTCAGAATATCTAAAAAAAATTACAATCCAATCAGTAACAGTGGAGAAATGGTGTGTGTTCTCTGTGTGCATGTGTATGTGTGTGTGTGTGTGTGTGTGTGTGTGTGTGTGTTCAGGCTGCCGGTGACACTCATAAATTAATGGCAAACCTCATGCTGCCAGTTGAGCCATAGGCAGAAGGAACCATCTTAAACTGGAACACATCCAAAACTGGTGCCC
>JALQXR010000575.1 GCA_023263105.1 Marivivens sp.
TGCCTGCCGCTGCTTATCACGGAGCTTGTGGTGCAGTGCGCCTCTGAATCGCATGCGCGCGTGCACACACAATCAAACACACACACACACACACACACACACACACACACACACACACACACAAACACACAGTTGCCAGAGAAGCGCCGTTTCCCCGCTAACTTAGTAACATTGTACACGGTGACAAACCAACACTGCCCCTATCGCAGGCCCGCATGCACGCGCGCACATCACGCACACATACGCACACACACACCACGCTTGGACTCCGAAGGTTTTCAGCATCATACTCCACATAAGTGTGTTGGCAGGTACCGCATACGAACACAACACGCAAACACGCACCACACACACATACATACGTATCATTCATACGTCTCACACACAACACACACATCCGCTGTGTAGGCGCTGGCATCGATTATTTAGACATTCTCATCACGGGCAACACCCCTATCGCCTGTTGGGGTCAGGCAATTACGTTTCAGGTTCACGCGCGCCCACACACACCACACACACACACAAACACACAAACACACCCGACACACGCAC
>JALQXR010000576.1 GCA_023263105.1 Marivivens sp.
CACCATCTGCCCCTCCAGGACGGTGCCGCGTTCATTCACGAAGAACTCTTGCTGCGGCCTCTTGGTCTGACTCCACACCTGTGGAGAAAGGAGAAGGAGGGGGTCTGACTTTACACCTGGAAAGGGAGGGCTCTTAAGTGGGGTTATTAGGGTATTGGGGTTATTGCTCGGACTCCACACCTGGGGGGGAGGGGGGGGTTATTACGGTGGGCTAGGGATGGGGGGGGGGGTTGAGAGCCGGTACGCCGGGGACAACTTTCCCTATACACACGCACACACACACACATACACACACATACACGCACACACACACCTCGAAGTTGAAGGTGACGTCGCCCGAATCCACCCGGTGAAAGCTGTGTATGTGTGCGTGCGTGTGTGGTCAGATGTTTGGTGATGCTACGTACGTGAAGGGCGGGTCCTCCCGGTACAGGATGTCCGCCTGGGGAGTGGGGCCACCGTGGGGACACACGCATACAGACATACAAACTAATACACACAAACACACACACATACACGAATACACACACACCAACACACACACACATAC
>JALQXR010000577.1 GCA_023263105.1 Marivivens sp.
AATGAGGAGCTCCAGGTGCATCTCGCCCGTCCCGTATCCACTGTGGCGCGGCGTGCGCGAGTGCTGGGGAGGAGGTGGACGAAACGACAAAAACTGCCGACACGTGACCGGTGCCAAGGAGCAAACACACACACACACACACACACACACACACACACACACACACATCGTACCCGAGGAGGAAAAGTCGGTCGTTGGTGGCCGTGGTGGAATGGCAGTTGCGCGGGAGCGGGACGGTCCCTGCACGGCCGGGCACCGTGTGTTGACACGACCCTTCGACGCACATAACCCAATTTGACGCTACCGTCGGTGTGTGTGTGTGTCACGCTACCGTGTGTGCAGACGCGGTGCCACGTCATGGTGTCTTCCATAATGTTCTCCACCTCGTTCACCTTGTGTGTGTGTGTGTGTGTGTGTGTGTGTGTGTGTGTGTGGGTGTGTGTGTGTGTGTGTGTGTGTGGGTGTCTGTGGTTGTCTGTGGTGGTCTGTGTGTGGTTGTCTGTGGTTGTCTGTGGTTGTCTGTGGTTGTCTGTGGTTGTCTGTGGTTGTG
>JALQXR010000578.1 GCA_023263105.1 Marivivens sp.
CGTAATGACCGCTGCCATTGTTTCTGTATTCCGCTATAGCGCCCCATGGGTTGATTATAGTGCTAATTACCTCGAACGTGTTGCCCTCCTGTGGCGACGGGGTTTTCGTTTTGCTTGGCGGCTGGGTCGTAGCACGGCCTCAGCAATCTTCCAATTTCCTCGCGCATGTGGTGGTCTTGCTTGCCCCCTCCCAGAGGCTATTCTCTCTGAGACCCTTGCGCATGTCTTTACCCATGCCACATGGCACTCTGATAACACTAAACGTATGTTTATGGATCGTGTCCGTTGGGATACCCTCGCCCTTGGGGTAGGTACGGTTGACGAAGCTATGGAGGATCTTCGCCTCTCCACTGCTCCATCCGACCGCCTCAAAAGTATGTGGCAGCGTTATCTTTACTTTGGCACCAGGGCCAACCAAGCCATCCTGTGGCCTGCGTGCATTCCCCCCATTTCACCTGGGGACACCCTTATCGGGCTCTCGTTCCCTGCGCGTAGGCTTGCTTTCGATCTGCCCCGCACGGACCCCCACCGTCATCGCCTTGAACTGTG
>JALQXR010000579.1 GCA_023263105.1 Marivivens sp.
CGATGTTATGACGAGGAATATTTCTCTAGGTAATACTCTTGCGGATTAACGGTCTGCATCAGACAATTTCTGTTGCGAATGGCAGTTGCGTAATTTCTGTTGCGCCGGTGTGGGCCGATTACGATTTCCGTAACTATCAATATAATATGGGAAGAGCCATTCTATGGGTAGGGCCCTTCCTGTGGATTAACGGACTGCATCGAGTAGCGCTTTTCCCGGGCACTGGCACTGTTGCGCCGGGACCTGTTTGTTTGTGTGTGTGTGTGTGTGTGTGTGTGTGTGATTGTAGGGTACGTTTATGTGTGTTTAGTGTGCGTGTGCGTTGGGGGTCGGGGGGTGATTACCCATTGCCCCCGTTTCTATTGTTTTTCCGTTGCCTGGGGTTGTTTTTGCTTGTGTGTGTGTGCATTTGTGGTCATCGCAGTGACTCGTGCACGCAGATGACACCCCCCCCCCCCCACCGCACACACACACACCAACCTAGACATACCCTCAAACCCACACCTACCAACCTACCCAACCGCCACACCACCTGAACTGGACGCACAG
>JALQXR010000057.1 GCA_023263105.1 Marivivens sp.
GCGGTCTTCGGACAGGGTGGCGACGTCCTGGCGCAACCGCGTCACAACCGCCTGCAGCGGCGCCGACGTGGTCAGGGGCGCACGGAAATCCACACCTTGGGCGGCGCACATCAGTTCGACGCCGAGGATGCGGTTCAGGTTCGCGACCATCCGGCCCAGACGCCGAGCGCCATGGGCTGCCATGCTGACGTGGTCCTCTTGGTTCGCCGACGTCGGGGTAGAGTCGGTGACGCAGGGATGGGCCAGATGTTTGTTTTCGCTCATCAAAGCGGCGGTCGTGACCTCGGCGATCATCAGTCCTGAATTCAGGCCGGGGTTGGGTGTCAGGAACGGAGGCAGGTCGAAGGACAGCGTCGGATCCACCATCAACGCCACGCGGCGCTGGGCGATCGCTCCTATTTCCGACACGGCAAGCGCGATCATATCGGCCGCAAAGCCCACGGGCTCGGCATGAAAATTCCCGCCCGACACGATCATGTCGGCATCGGTCAGGACCAGCGGGTTGTCGGTCGCGGCGTTCGCTTCGATTTCAAGAGTGGCGGCGGCCTGCCGGATCACGTCCATCGCCGCGCCGGTGACCTGCGGTTGGCAGCGGATGCAATAGGGGTCCTGCACCCGCGTGTCGCCCAGCATATGGCTGTCGCGGATCACCGAACCGGCCAGCAGGGCCCGCAACGTGGCGGCGGCTTCGATCTGGCCCGCGTGGCCGCGCAACGAGTGGATTTCGGGCTGCAACGGGGCTGTGGATCCCATGATCGCATCGGTCGACAGCGCGGAAATGACCAGCGCCGCACGCGCCGCGTCCCAAGCGTCGAATAGACCGGCCAAGGCAAAGGCGGTCGAAAACTGCGTGCCGTTGATCAGCGCCAGCCCTTCCTTCGGGCCCAGTTCGACCGGCGTCAGCCCTGCGGCCCACAGCGCCTCTGCACCGGGCAGGATTTTGCCTTTGAATTCGGCCTCTCCGTGCCCGATCATCACGGCAGTCATATGGGCCAGGGGCGCCAGATCGCCGGACGCGCCGACCGAGCCCTGAGCCGGAATGACCGGCGTGACGCCCTGTGCCAGCATCGACTGGATCAGCTCGACGACGGCCCAGCGGACGCCCGAAGCGCCTCGTCCAAGGCTGAGCAGTTTCAGGATCATCATCAACCGCGCATGCCGGCGCGGGATCGCTTCGCCCACGCCACAGCAATGCGACAGGATCAGGTTGCGCTGCAGGGTGGCGGTGTCTTTGGCCGCGATCTTGACGCTGGCGAGTTTGCCAAAGCCGGTGTTCACGCCATAGACCGCATCGTCGCCCGCGACAGCCGCCGCGATGCGCTTTGCTGCCGCGTCGACCGCGGGTCGGGCGTCAGGGTGCAATTCGGCTGCGGCCTCGGTCCGGTAGATGCGGGCCAGCTGGGCCAGCGGTGCCTGTCCGGGTTTCAGGATTTCAGTGGACAATTTTGCCTCCGGCAATGGTGCAGTGGCGGGGCGTCGGCCCCACGCGATAGGAAAGCTCGGCGGGATCGGTGGCGTCCCACACGGCCAGATCGGCCCGTGCGCCGGCAACCACGCGGCCCCGATCCGTCAGCCCAAGAGCAGTCGCGGCGTGGCAGGTCGCGCCCGCCAGAGCCTCTTCCGGCGTCATCCGGAAAAACGTGCAGGCCATGTTCATCGCCAGCAAAAGCGACGTCATCGGCGCGGTGCCGGGATTGCAGTCGGTCGCGACCGCCATCGGCACGCCGTGATCCCGCAATAGCTGGATCGGAGGCTGCTTGGTTTCCCGCAGGGTGTAGAACGCGCCGGGCAGGATCACGCCGACGGTTCCGGCTTTGGCCATGGCCCTGACGCCGTCTTCGTCCAGATATTCGATGTGATCTGCGGACAATGCGCCGTAGGACGCGGCCATCCGCGCGCCGCCCAGGTTCGACAGCTGCTCTGCATGCAGTTTGACCGGCACCCCAAGCCCCCGTGCGAGGTCAAAGACCGGCACCAGCTCTGCGGGCGAAAAGGCGATCCCTTCGCAAAATGCATCGACGGCGTCGATCAGACCCTCGGCCACTCCCTCTCGTAGGGCTGGCAGGACCTGCTCTGCGATGTAGTCGGCGTTCCGCCCACGATAGTCGGCGGGCGTGGCATGGGCGCCCAGAAAGGTCGTCACGATCCGGACCGGCCGCACAGATGCGATCCGCCGCGCGGCGCGCAACATCCGAAGCTCGGTGTCGATGTCCAGACCATAGCCGGATTTGACCTCGACCGTGGTCACGCCTCCGGCGATCATCTGGTCGATGCGGGGCAGGGCGGCGGCCAGCAGGGCGTCTTCCGAGGCCGCGCGTGTCGCCGCGACCGTCGACACGATCCCGCCACCAGCCCGCGAGACCTCTTCGTAGCTTGCGCCATTCAGGCGCATTTCGAATTCCTTGGCGCGGCTGCCTGCGAAAACCACATGGGTGTGGCAATCAATCAGGCCCGGTGTCACCAGCCGCCCGCCCAGATCCGTGGACTCGCCCTTTGCGGTCAGGTCGTGGCGGGGACCCGCCCAGACAATCCGGTCCTGATCGATGACGACAGCCGCGTCGTCGATCAGCCCGTAACCGCCGACCATTGTCGCAAGCCTAAGGTTGGTGAGGATCATGGCGGCCCCTGTGTTCTAGGATTTCCATCTCTTTATGTCTGGACATAATAAGGAGTCAAGCGCGGCGCTGCTTTGAACGCAAACGGGGACCGCCAAGGGTCCCCGTTTCAAGTCACGTCAGGTTTCAAAGCCGGAGTTAGCCGCCTTTGACCCGCTGCATCAGGTAGATTTCGTTCTCTGGTGCGACCGGAATATGGGTCGCGGTCGGGATGATTTCGCCGTCCAAGGATACCGAAACACCCGCTTCGATCACCGGTTCCAACCCGGGATGTGTGGCCACAAGGGCGTCCAGCATCTGGGCGATGGTTTCGGCTTCGACCTCGACCTCGGTCGCGCCGCCGGTAAAGCGGCGCAGACCGGACCAGAGGTGGACCTTAACCCTTCCGCTTGGCATTCATCGCCGCCAGAAGTTTGGAGGGCGAAATCGGAAGGCTGTGCATCCGGATGCCCGTGGCCGCCGCGATCGCGTTGGCGACAGCGGGCAGCGGCGGGGTGATGCCGGTTTCCCCGACGCCGCGCACACCGTAGGGGTGGCCGGGGTTCGGGACCTCGACGATCACCGTGTCGATCATCGGCAGGTCCGACGCGACGGGGATGCGATAGTCAAGGAACACGGGGTTTTGCAGTCGTCCGTCAGCGCCGTAGACGTATTCTTCGTTCAGCGCCCAGCCGATGCCCTGCACGGCGCCGCCCTGATACTGGCCTTCGACGTAGGACGGATGGATCGCGCGGCCCGCGTCCTGCACAACGAGGTAGCGCAGGATCTCGGTCCGGCCGGTTTCGGGGTCGACTTCGACGTCCACCACATGGGTGCCAAAGCTTTCGCCGACGCCGGGCGGGTTGCCTTCGTAGTGGCCCGCGATGGGACCGCCGGTCGACGACATCTTTGCCGCGATTTCGACGATCGACAGGGGCGGGAATTTGCCCGCGTTCGGACCGGCGGGACGGGCTGCGCCATCCACCCACTCGACCGCGTCTTCGTCGATGCCCCATTTCTTGGCAGCGCGGCGGCACATGTCCTTGATCGCGGACTCTGCGGCTTCGACCGCTGCCTTGCCGGTGGCAAAGGTCGCGCGGCTGCCGTGGGTCGGCTCGTTCACGCCCAAAGCGCCGGTTTCAACGACGCTGACGCGGACATCTTCGTATTCGATGCCCAAGGTTTCCGCCACCATCAGCGCGATCGACGCGCGGCTGCCGCCGATGTCGGGGGTTCCGACCGAAACCTGAGCGGTGCCATCTTCGGCGACTGCCAGCGAAACCGAGGTGTCGCCGTTGTAGTTGAACCAGAACCCCGCCGCGACGCCGCGACCCTGATTTGGGCCCAGCTTTACGCTCAGGTTCTTGTGGGCCTTTGCCGCTTCGAGGGTTTCCTCAAAGCCGATCCGTTTGAACGTCGGGCCGTAGCTGGATTTGGTGCCTTCTTTTGCGGCGTTCATCATGCGGGCATCCAGCGGGTCCAGCCCGAGTTCGCCCCACATTTCGTCCAGCAGGTTTTCGACCGCGAAAGCCGCCATCGGCGCCCCCGGAGCGCGGTAGGCCGCGGCCTTTGGGCGGTTGGCAAGGATGTCGTACCCAAGGTGATGGACAGCCGGCAGTTCGTAGCAGGCAAAGGCGCAGTTCAGCGCCGCATCGACGGGCGAGCCGGTAAAGGCGCCGCCCTGCATGCGGAAGACAGCCGTCGCGGCGGTCAGTTTGCCGTCCTTGGTCATGCCGATTTTGACATCCATCGACGCCGAGGCGGTCGGACCGGTGGCCCGCAGCACTTCGGCGCGGCTCATGACCAGCTTTACCGGACGGCCACCCGATTTGCGGCTTAGTGCCAGCGACAGCGGTTCCATGAAAATGGTGGTCTTGCCGCCAAAACCGCCACCGATCTCAGAGGCGGTGACACGCAGGTTGGCGGCTTCGATCCCCAGCACACCGGCGCACATGCGGCGGATGTACCAGTGGCCTTGGGTGCAGACCCACATTTCGCCCTTGCCGTCGCTGCCAAGCTGGCCGACGCAGGCATGGGGTTCGATATAGCCCTGATGGGTGGCTTCGGTTGTGTAATGGCCTTCCTTGACCAGATCGGCAGAGGCAAATCCCGCCTCTACGTCGCCACGGCCAAAGTCCAGGACCTTGACCACGTTCGGCGGCGACCCTTCGGGAACCGAGTAGTCGGCAGCGCCTTCGCGGATCACCGGTGCGTCCATCTTAAAGGCTTCGTCCACGTCGGTGACATGGGGCAGGATTTCGTATTCGACTTCGATCAGGCGGGCAGCATCGTGCGCGATCAACTGCGATGTCGCGGCGACGGCGGCAACGGCGTGCCCGTCATAAAGCGCACGCTCGCCCGCGATGGTGTTTTCCTGCAGGTCCCAGTATTCGCCGGCCGGTACCTCGGGGAAGTCGGCGCGGGTGACCACGGCCTTTACGCCCTCGAGCGCAAGCGCCTTTGATGCGTCGATCTTTTTGATCCGCGCATGAGCGTGGGGCGATCTTACGACCGAGGCCCAAAGCATCCCCGGAGCCGAGAAATCCGCGCCGTATCGCGCGCGGCCGGTGACTTTGTCCAATCCGTCGGGGCGGTCAGGGCGGGTGCCGACCAGCCGGAACGTCTGTTTGATCTCATCCTTCGGCATGGCTTATCCCCTCATCTCTGCGGCCGCGTCCATCACGGCGCGGACAATCTTGTCATAGCCGGTGCAGCGGCACAGGTTGCCGGCCAGCCAATAGCGGACTTCGGTTTCGGTCGGGTCGGGGTTCTTGTCCAGCAGGGCCTTGGCCGCGACCAGGAAACCCGGTGTGCAGAACCCGCATTGCAAGGCCGCCTTTTCGACAAAGTGGCGCTGAAGCGGGTGAAGCTCTCCGTCCTTGTCCATCCCTTCGATGGTCGTGACGGATTTGCCTTGCGCCTCTACCCCGAGGACGAGGCAAGACGACACCAGAACACCGTCCACGGTGACCGAACAGGCCCCGCAGTCGCCGGTGCCGCAGCCCTCTTTCGAGCCGGTCAGCCCCAGCTTGTCGCGCAGGCAGTCCAGCAGCGTTTCGCGCGGATCGGCCAGAAATTCGACAGTGTCGCCGTTGACCGTGGTAGTAACGTGGATCTTGCTCATGCCTTGGCTCCCTTGGCGCGGTCGTAGGCGATCTTTGCGGCGCGGCGTGCCAGCACGCCCGCCACTTCGATGCGGAATTCCTTGGTTCCGCGCTTGTCGGAAATCGGGTTGCATTCGCCCGAGGCAGCAGCGCCCAAGGCGTCCAGCGCCTTGGCATCCAGCGTGGTGCCGACGATGGCTTTCGCGCAGGCATCCGACAGCAGAACGGTCGGAGCCACCGCGCCAAGCGCGACGCGGGCTTCGGCCACCTTGTCGCCGTCCAGCCGCAGGCTGACCGCAACGCCGACGACCGCGATGTCCATTTCGGTCCGCGGAATGAACCGCAGATAGGCGTCGCCCGCGTTCTTGCCCCGAGCCGGCAGCGTGAGGGCCGAGATGACCTCGCCCGCTTTCAGATTGGTCTTGCCCGGGCCTTTGGGAATGTCCTGCACCGCGACGTCGCGCGTGCCCGAGGGTCCGGTGACGGTGACAGTGGCGCCCGCGGCGATCAGACCCGGAACGCTGTCCGCAGCCGGAGAGCCGTTGCACAGGTTGCCGGTCAGGGTCGCACGGCCCTGAACCTGGGTCGATCCGACCAGCTCCATGCCCTCGACCACACCTGGCCAGTCCGCGACGAGGTCCTTGTTCGCACCCAAAGACGCGCCCGACACCGCGACACCGATTCTCCAGCCGCCGTCGGCTGTGCGGGTGATGCTATGCACTTCGGGGATGTGCTTCAGGTCGATCAGGTCGTCGGGCAGGACCGAGCCCGCGCGAAGCTGGACCAGAACGTCCGTCCCCCCTGCGAGGAACCGTGTAACACCTTGTGCAGAAGCGGCGATCGTGGCCGCGTCGGCAAAGGTTGCCGGAGTATGGTAACGCATTCTTTCTCCTTGCATCCCTAGTCACCCGATCCCAAGACAGGTCAGGTTGTTGTCGACACTATCCGAGGTTCAAGCACCGCCCGCAACCCCGTCAACGACAAAACGCCCGCCGGAATCCGGCAGGCGTTTAGGGTCGTGTCGCAAACGGCTGGCGCGATGCCGCGCTTAGCTCTTGGGTTTGGACGGCCGGACAAAGCGGCGGCTGGTGTCACGGGCGTCATTCGACGGACCCGTCCGCCCCGCCGGTTTTCCGGCGTAGGGCTTGCCGCCCGAAGGCTTTCCGCCCGAAGGCTTGCCAGCGTAGGGTTTGCCGCCAAAGGACTTGCCCCCCGCAGGACGATCGCCCGCGGGTTTGCCCCCGAAAGACTTGCCGCCATAGGGCTTGTCGCCCGCCGGTTTCTTGCCATAGGGGCGGTCGCCCGCCGGTTTGCCGTCAAAGCTTTTGCCGCCGGCGCGCTTGGGCCGGTCGTCATTGCCTTTGCGGTCATAGCTGCGGCCTTCAGACGGCTTCGACTTGCGGTCGGCCTTGTCGTCGGGGCTCCAGCGCGGCTTGGCGCTGCGGTCTTTGGGGCCGGACGAACCGTCTTCGTCACGGCTTTTGCGCGGACGATCTCCGAATTTCTTATCGCCGAACTTTTTGTCCCCGAATTTCTTGTCCCCGAATTTCTTTTCGCCGAACAGGTCGTCGCGGTCCTTGCGCGGGCCACGGTCGCCACGGTCGCCGCGATCACCACGGTCATCGTCGCGCGGTTTACGGTCGAATTTCGACGAGGGCGCGCGGTCCTTCCAGACCGGCTTTGCGCGCGGAGCGTCAGAACGGGGCGCATCCGAACGGGGTGCATCCGAACGGGGCGCATCCGAACGGGGCCCGTCATATCGGGGCCGATCCTCTCGCGGGGCGTCGGAACGGGGCGCGCGGGGTTTGCGCGGCGCATCGTCCGAGCGGTCGTCGCGATCCTTGCGCGGGCGGGGCGGTTTGACAAAGCCTCCGGTGCGCGGCGGTCCCGAAGGCCGGTCCAGATCGGGTGCTCCGTCCATACGGCGCATCGACAGACCGTCTTCCAGTTCGACCTGCTCTCCGAAGGACGGGGCGGCGGGCTCGGCGATCTGGACATAGGTCACGTCCTGCTGAACGCGGATCGCGCCGATCACGTCACGGGTGATGCCACCGGCTTCACAGATTTTCGGCAACAGCCAGCGGGCCTCGGCGCGACCGGTGTGACCGACCTCGACCGTGAACCAGACCGACGGGCCAAAGTCGCGCTGTTCGCGGACCGGACGCGGAGGCGCCTCGGACGGGGCGGGCATATCGACCAGCTCTTCCGGAGCGGACCGCGCGTCGCGCCAGTTGCGCACAAAGGCGGCTGCGACTTGCTCGGCTCCGAATTTTTCCAAAAGCGTTGCGACCAGCGATTGTTCCTCGGCGGGATCGGCGGCCAGCGACGGGTGCTCAAGAATACGCACGTCGTCCCGTTCGCGCACGTCGTCGGCCGAGGGCGCTTTGCCCCAGTCCGCCACGACCTTGGCGTGACCCAGCAGGCGCTGGGCTTTCTTGAAATCCTTGGGCGTCACGATCAGCGCGGACACACCTTTAGAGCCTGCGCGGCCAGTCCGGCCAGAACGGTGCAGCAGGGTTTCGGCATTGGTGGGCAGGTCGAAGTGAACGACAAGCTCCAGCCCCGGAAGGTCGATGCCACGGGCCGCGACGTCGGTCGCGATACAGACGCGGGCACGGCCGTCGCGCAGGGCTTGCAGCGCGTGCATCCGCTCGCTCTGGCTTAGCGCGCCGGACAGGGCGACAACCTGAAACCCGCGGTTGCCCATGCGGGCCAGAAGGTGGTCGACGTTGGCGCGGGTCTTGCAAAAGACGATCGCGGTGCGGGCTTCGTAGTAGCGCAGCAGGTTAAAGGTCGCGTGTTCGCGGTCGCGGACGGTGCAGCTGAGCGCGCGGTATTCGATGTCGACGTGCTGGCGGGATTCGCCCGCGGTCTGGATACGCAGCGCGTCTTGCTGGAAATCCTGCGCCAGAGCGGTGATCGCGGGCGGCACGGTGGCCGAGAACATCAGCGTGCGGCGGTCTTCGGGGGCGGCGGACAGGATGAACTCCAGATCCTCGCGGAAGCCCAGATCCAGCATTTCGTCCGCTTCGTCCAGCACCGCAGCCCGCAGAGCGGTCATGTCCAGCGATCCACGTTCGATGTGGTCGCGCAAACGACCCGGAGTCCCGACGACGATATGCGCCCCGCGCTCCAGCGCGCGGCGTTCCATCCGGAAATCCATGCCGCCCACACAGGTCGCGATCTGTGCGCCGGCATTGGCGTAAAGCCATGTCAATTCGCGGGCGACCTGTTGCGCCAGTTCGCGGGTCGGGGCAATGATCAGCGCCGAAGGGGCGAAGGCAGGGGCCAGAACCGCGTCGTTGCCCAGAACCTCGGGGCCGATGGCGATGCCGAAGGCGACGGTTTTGCCCGAACCGGTCTGCGCGGAAACCAAAAGATCGCGCCCGACGGTTTCGGCGTCCAGCATCGCGGTCTGGACGGGCGTGAGGGTGTCGTAGCCGCGCTCGGCAAGAGCGGCGGAAATGGGGGCGGCAATTTCTAGGTCGGACATCAGCGCTCGCTTTGAGATACTGGGCGCGCGCGGTCGGGCGCCGGAAGGGTGCGGTCTGTTCAGGCGCTTTGGTCGGCCCGATCCGCAGGAAAACAGGGTCCGCGCCTACCCCTATTGCCCGGACAAGTCAAAGGCTAACTTGAGGGCGTCCAGAGATTCATAATCGTCCTGCGATAATCTGACCCAGATCAACGACGGTCCGCCGCAGATGTTGCAGGCTCTTATGGTCGCAAAGTGGAGGAATGGCCGTGAAACTATCTTCGAAAACCATTGTGATTACAGGGGGCGGCAGCGGGATCGGTCGCGCCTTGACCCTTGCGGCATTATCGCGCGGGGCCCGCGTCGCGGCTGTGGACCTGCGCGCCGAAGGGTTGAAGGAAACCGCGGCCCTTGCCAACGCGGGCGACCGGCTTTCGACCCATGTGGCCGATATCACCGACCGCGCGGCTGTCGCTGCCCTGCCTGATGCGGTGGCAAAGGCACACGGCGGGATCGACGGGCTGATCAACAACGCGGGCGTGATCCAGCCCTTTGTGCCGGTGTCCGACCTGACGCTTGACCAGATCGACCGCCTGATGACGATCAACCTGACCGGCCCGATCAATGTGACAAAGGCCTTTCTGCCAGTGCTTTTGGCGCGGCCCGAGGCGCATATCGCGAACGTGTCCAGCATGGGCGGGTTCATCCCCTTTCCCGGCCAGACGATCTACAGCGCCGCCAAGGCCGCCGTGAAACTGTTGACCGAAGGGCTTTATGCCGAACTCTTGGACACCAATGTCGGGGTGAGCGTCATCATGCCCGGCGCGGTGGCGACCAATATCTCGGTCAATTCGGGCGTGGATATGGGGGCGATGGGGGCGACCGACTCCAAAGCCGCGAGCCGCGCGCTGCCTGCCGAAAACGCGGCCAAGATCATTCTGGACGGGATCGAGGCGGGGCGACTGCATATCCTTGTCGGCAAGGACGCAAAGATGCTGAACAAGCTGGTGCGGATCGCCCCCGCATGGGCGATCCGGTTTATCCAGAAACAGATGAAGTCGCTGCTTCAGAAGACCTGAGGCAGCGGACCATCGAGGCAGCGGGCGGTCAAAGGTACCAGCGGTATTCGCGGGCCGAGATTTCTTCGAAAAAGGCGTCCATCTCGGCGGTCTTAACTGCGGCATACATCTCTAGGTAGTCGCTGGGGATGTAGTCGGTCAGGACCTTTGAGTCTGTCAGGGCGTCCAGCGCCGACCACAGGGTCAAGGGCAGGGCGGGGTCGACCTCGGCCCCTGCGTTGCCGGTGTGCTTTTCGCCCGCGTCCAGTTTGTTGGTGATGCCATGAAGGACACCCGCCAGAACCGCCGCGGTGGCGAGGTAGGGGTTTGCCTCGGCTCCGGCGACGCGGTGCTCCAGCCGACGTGCGGCGGGGTCGGTGATCGGCGGAAGGCGGAATGCCACGGACCGGTTGTTTTCACCCCAGTCGCGGGTCACCGGAGTGAATTCGTCCGGCTTGAACCGGCGATAGACGTTCAAGTTGGGGGCAAACAGCGCCATCGCTTCGTGCAGGGTCGCCTGCAGCCCGCCAACCGCGCTGGACAACAGGGCTTCGCCGTCCTTGCGGCGGGGGTCAAAGACGTTCTCTCCGGCCTCGTTCACAAGGCTCAGGTGGATGTGCAGACCGCTGCCGGACAGACCGGCAAAGGGCTTCGACATAAAGGTCGCGTCGTAGCCGATTTCGCGCGCGGCGCTTTGGACCGCGCGGCGGAGCAGGGCGGCTTGGTCGGCTGCGCGAAGGGGGTCGTCGCCGTGGTCGAGGTTGATCTCGAACTGGCCCGGGCCGTATTCGCTGATCACCGTGGTGACGGGCAGGCCCTGCGCCCGCGCGGCCTCTTGCAGGTGGTCGAGGATGGGCGTGTATTCGTCCAGTTTGGACAGCGACAGCACCTGTCCCTGCCGTTCGCGCCGTCCGGTCAGCGGCGAGGCCGCCGCGATAGGCGCGTCGCCGTCGCCACGGTCAAGGTCGATCAGGTAGAATTCTAGCTCTAGCGCCAGCACGGGCTTCAAGCCGGTGCCTTCGAATTTCTTGCAGACGGACTCGAGCACGCGGCGGGGTTCGTACCAGAACGGCGTGCCGTCCACGGAGGACGTCATGACACAGAGCACCTGCGCGCCCTTGCCTTCGGACCACGGGATCGGGGCAAAGGTTCCGGCCAGCGGCCGCGCCATCCCGTCGGGGTCGCCGTCGGAAAAGCCATAGCCCAGCGGATCGGCGGTATTGCCGCGCACGTCCACCAGTTGCATCGCCCCGCAGACCGGCGTTCCGCCCGCCACGACCTTTGCCGCATGCGAAATCGGAAGGCGCTTGCCGATGGCGTTGCCACAGAGATCGATGACAACGACGTCAAGGTATTCGACGTCGGGATTCTGCTTCAGAAAGTCGAGCAGTTCAGTTTCGGTGGCGTACATGATGGCTCCGTCAAGGATCGGTCAAAGGGAAGGATAGGTCACTGTAGGACAGGGCGCGGCGCTTGTCCGCTTACTTGGTCGCGGGGCGCAGACGGGCCGCGTGCTCTGGCAACATGGTGGCCAGATAGTCAAAGGTCCGCTCCAGCGCCTGCTCGGGCGTCTGGCTGGTCGGCGACAGGTATAGCGACTGCCAGTAGCCGTCGGTCAGCGTGTCGGTCCATTCGGCCAGATCGCGCGCGCGGGCCGGTGCGTCGGGCATCAGTTTCAGCATCACCTCGCGCAGGGCCGAATCGCGAAGGCTGGAATATTCTTGGGTAATGTCGGCGTATTGCGGCGTGACCAGCTGTTCGGACCAGAAAGCGAACCAGATGCTCAGCGCGTCGGGATTGCAGACCTCGGGGCTGAAATCGGCGCTGATCAGAGCGATCAACTGGTCGATCGGCTCCGGTCCGGCGCGATCAAGGCGCTCGTGCCAGTTTTCATGATACTTGCGATAGTGATCCCGCAGGGCCTCGGTCAGCAGCCCGCCTTTGGATTTGA
>JALQXR010000581.1 GCA_023263105.1 Marivivens sp.
ATACCAGGGAGTGCGCGTCGCTGGCCCGTCATTTTACGCGGGACGTCCGTGTAACTCTGCCAAATGATCCGAAATGGTTGATTGGGGCCATGGATCACGCCGGCGACGGGGACGTTTGTAGCATTTTGAAACAGATTGGTGTGTCCCGCGTTTCCTTTGACGTGTATTTTCATCAACACACGTGCATGCATCGAATCCCCCATCCTCAAACACACACACACACACACTCACACACACACAAACACACACATGCATATAGACGCACATACACACACAACTACACACACATATACATGTATACATAAACACATAGTACACCTCACAGGAGCGCACGACGGGACGTATGGACTCGTGTGTGGGTGTGTAGTGCCGACTGCAACGCCAAATTACGTGGTGGGGGAAATCGCGGTGCGTGGCACACGAATTCCCACCTCGTTCATACACACACAGGCACACACACATCCAAGCACAAACGTAAAGACCCTTACACACACGCACGCACTCGCACACACACGCACACGCACACGCAACACCCGCCCACAGACCCA
>JALQXR010000582.1 GCA_023263105.1 Marivivens sp.
TACCTGTCCATACATGCGCACATGTGCGTATAATATATGCGTGGATATGTGTGCTTATATGTGCATACATGTGCAGTTGCGTATAACATATGCACAGATATGCACGTATATGTGCATACATGTGCATATATGTGCATATTTTCATCACCTACGCACATGCTTGTGCAGATATGCACATATATGCACATATATGCACATATATGCACATATATGTGCATATATGTGCATATATGTGCATAACATATGCACATGCATGCCCTTTGTTTATTCAACTTTAATGACCGTACATGCTCACACACACACACACACACACACACACACACACACACACGAGCACACACTCACTCACCCACACTCACTCACATTTTCATTTCACTCACACTTACGGTTCGGCACGTCTTCGGGTGTTTGACCGCTCACTATCACCCACACCCCACCTCGGTACGTGCCATGGCACTAAACCCATTTCAGTACGGTCCTAATGCGATGTCCTCCTCGAACCAAGCAGCCCCGCCCCAACTGCGCACACATTCCGGGGCACCACG
>JALQXR010000583.1 GCA_023263105.1 Marivivens sp.
GTTGGAAGAATGCAGGTTCAAGCTTCCCATCAAAACCTATAGATGACATGTGTCGCACGACAAGGAAAAAACGGATGAAATGATCTGTGTAGCAAGGAACATATGGTGGTGGTGGTGGTGGTGGTGGTGGTGGTGGTGGCAGCGGCAGTGGCAGCAATAGCAGCAGCAGCGGCAGGAACAAAGGCAAGAGCAGCAGCAGCAGCAGCAGCAGCAATATCAGCCGTGAACGCTGACGCGAGTGCGTGTTATCACTTATGCACTCGCGGCCAATGTGTGGCAACGAACATTTTCGTGTCTTTCGCAATTTTCCAAATCGGCCATGCGTGCTTGCATGCATGATGTTGGAAGGGTTGAGACTAGACCCTTCCACACCCATATCATGTGAACATGTATGCCTGATCTTGGAAGGGTTCAAGTTCATCCATTCCATCGTGGAAGGGTTGATGTTCAACCCTTCCAATCAAGATGTGTTGGAAGAATGCAGGTTCAAGCTTCCCATCAAAACCTATAGATGACATGTGTCGCACAACAAGGAAAAAACGGATG
>JALQXR010000584.1 GCA_023263105.1 Marivivens sp.
TGCCGGTTTGTGTGCTTGTGTGTGTGTGATCCGGCCCGCACCGAGAGGCCGATGAGCTTGAAGATGCTGGACGGGATGAAATTGACCATCAGCGGAGTGAAGCCCTTGAAAAACACCATGTACCTACGTGTGTGTGCGTGTGTGTGTGGTGTGCGAGTGTTTAACTACCCCCACACGCAGACCCCCACTGTCTACTGACCAGAACTTCCCGAAGAAGGCGAGGCGCTGCCACATGTTCACTAAGCCCGACTGTTTCTGGTGGTGGTGGTGGTGGTGGTGGTGGTGGTGGTGGTGGTGGTGGTGGAGGCATCGTGGTATGGCGAGTTTTGAAGGGGACCTCGGTAGGTTCTCGCACGTCCTCCGAGTTGAGCGACAGGATGCACGTGATGCGCGCCACGTCCGCGCACGCCGACTTGAAGAGCCGCGCCGGCAAGAGGTCCACTGCAGTGATTGTGGCGAAGGGTGTGTGTGGGGGGTGTCGTTGAGGGTGGTGTGTAATTGTGAAATGTGTGTGTGTGTGTGTGTGTGTGTGTGTGTCTGCTCCCA
>JALQXR010000585.1 GCA_023263105.1 Marivivens sp.
GAGGGTACTCGGTTGCCAGTGGATGATACGCCGAGTGCAGAGACTATAGATCCAGAGGGGGGTTCAGGGGAACTTGAATCTAGGGGACTAGGTCACGGTGCCCTGCGGCTGAATAAGCCACGACTCGGAGGGCTCGGGATGGGGATGGAGCGAGAACGTACACCACTGGCCACGACAGGCCGCTTGGGTAGGAAACCTCGCGTAGTCACGCCGTCGAACAACGCCAAAATTAGACATAGAAGCTTAGCTAGCGGCCCTGAGCGAGTATCGGACGATGGAGGATAGACTCCAGACTACACACCATTCTAAATGTCACGGTAGTCCTTTATAGACCCATTAAAAAATACCCTTCTCTCTCCGCCGTCTGTTTCCAAGCTTGAGTACGACGAAAAGCGCGTCGAGTCAAGGGAGAACTTGAAGGTATTTCATGAAGCATGATATCGGTTTTCGCGTTGCTAAGCGAGTGAGCTGTACCTTTTGTATGCTCTTCTACAGAGTTCCGAGTCCGTGTATTAGAAGCCAAACCCTGAGTAGACCTTACTTATA
>JALQXR010000587.1:0-247 GCA_023263105.1 Marivivens sp.
ATCAATATTTTCATTCATTTCATAAATGGGGGCGGCGTATAAACCCAGCGTCGACAGACCCGCTTCGGCGGTGATGTTTTGTGCAAAGCTTGGGGTTGTGAACGCAATGCCAGCCAAGGCTGCGTATATGTACTTCATGGCGAATTCCTTATTTAAATAATAAGGACATAAGATGCTTGGTTAGTTTTTTGTCAACGGTTAACTGATTGAAATTGAGAACAAATAATTCAACTTCAATTGACGGTTA
>JALQXR010000587.1:257-545 GCA_023263105.1 Marivivens sp.
GTGCCCGTAGTCTATTTAAAATTACGACTGTCTTTGATCTGGTCCCATGCCCAGACGACTTCTTGCAGCTGTTCTTCTTGGCTGCGGTCGCCGCCGTTCATGTCGGGGTGCAGCACCTTGATCAGGGCCTTGTAGGCTTTGCGCACCTCGGCTTTGCTCCAGCTGTCTTTGGCGTCCAAAATTTCGATAGCACGCCGTTCAGTTGGGGGCAGGCGGCGGGTATGTCCGGCCGATGTTCCCGCGCGTCCGGGGTTTTTCGTGGCATTGTCACCCAACACCTGATGCGGA
>JALQXR010000588.1 GCA_023263105.1 Marivivens sp.
GTGTAGCAGAATGCCTCTCGTTAGCCTCAAGGGATGCATAGGCTTACTAGTGTGTGTAGTCAGAGGAATGTGTACTAGTGTGTGCTGTCAGAGGAATGTGGCTTACTAGTGTGTGTGTGTGTGTGTATGTGTGTGTATGTGGTGTGTGTATGTGGTGTGTGTGTGTACACACCACAGAGAGAGAGAGAGAGAGAGGTACACACACACACACACACAAACAGAGTGGGAGAGAGAGAGCGCGCGCGCGCGAGCGAGAGAGAGACTGAAACAGAGTGACTCAGAGAAAGCGCAAGACCTGCGAACCCAGCGACGCTTGATGCGGGCAAAGCTTTTCGCCGACAACTCCGCGCAGTGCGGCAACCCTAAACTGTCCTCCTCCTCCGACTGCCAGATGTTTCATCATTGTTATTATTATTGTTAACATTGTCGTTTTCAACATTTTTGTTGTTGGTGGTGGTGGTGGTGGTGGTGGTGGTGGCGATGGTGGTGGTGGTGGTGGTGATGGTGCTGTTGTTGTTGTGATTATGATTATTCCTGTCCTCCT
>JALQXR010000589.1 GCA_023263105.1 Marivivens sp.
AAGATTCGTCAGAAGCAGGGGAAACTCGTCGTGAGCCCCCTCTCAAGCTGCCCAGATCTTAGCACTCCTTCAAAGATGTAACCAAATGTTAATGAAAAATTATAGAGAGAAATTCTGATCTCGGGTGACCACTCGCAAGGGTACATTAACTCTTGCGGGTCCATTAACCTCCGTAAAAAACTGAAACGTTGCTTCTTCTCATAGGCCACCCCGACATAAGAACCGTAGCAATAAAAAATCACACAGAGAGAGAAAAATGTAAGAGCATCCCCTGAAGTCGGGGGATGTCTATTTGCGCGCATCGTGGCTCATTGACGCGTTCGAAAAACAACTCTCTCGTTGAAGAACCAGAAATCGAAATTTTTTAAACCGACTTCAAGCAAATTGTTTCAACATGTCTTAAAACATAGAAGAATCAAAAAAATTACAGCCTCAGCCCGTTCCAGCCCGGGAACGGGGATCTCGGATAACCGTCCGATACGGGTCACGTGGTGTTGTGTGGTGTGTGTGTGTGTGTGTGTGTGTGTGTGTGTGTGCGCGCG
>JALQXR010000058.1 GCA_023263105.1 Marivivens sp.
GTTGGGACGGCGCACGGAAACCACCGACAAATTCCGGAACCTGTTCTGTCACGACGCCGTCGAAATCGAAGCCGTCGCCGTCTGGGATACGGTAAAGGCGCTGGGCCTGCGGCTGCCGATCATCTGGCGCTGGGCCGAAACGCGGCACAATTTCCACAACCACGCACTGGGCGCGCAGGTCCGGCACGGCTTTCACGCGCTTGCGATCGACGAAACCCGCGAAGCCTACGCGCCGGTGATGTGGGATGCCGACGAAGGCCATCACGGCACGTTGCTGCAGGTCTGGTTCAAAGGCTCTCACGGGGACATCGGCGGCCAGCTTGGCGGCGTTCAACGCGCGCGATCTCTGGGGAACATTCCGCTGGTCTGGATGCTCGAGCAGCTTGAAGGCTGCGGGCTGCACCTGCCCGCCAATTGGCGCAGCCGCTTCTTTTGCAATCCCGCCGCGCCTTCGATCGGGACCTGGCAAGGCTGGAGCAAGCTTTTCCTGTCCCGACGGCGCCGGATCGTCGGTCGAAACGACACCGAATACCTGCACTACACCGCCTCGGGCCACAAACTCGGCGCGGGGCTCCCGATCTGGAAACCCGCACCGGTCGTGCCCGCGGTCAAGCGACGTTCTGAAGCCGCGCCTTCGGAGTGACCCCCAGCGCGTGACATACATCACGCGTCAGTTCGGGGCGGTTCAACGTGTAGAAGTGCAGGTGCTCGACACCGCCCTGAACCAAGTCGTCGCAAAGCTCGGTCGCAACGGCCGTCGCCAGCAGGTCCGTCGTCCCCGTGGCCTCGGCATGGGTAAAGGCATCGTGCAAGACCTGCGGGATCGACGCGCCGCAGCTGGCCGCGAACCGCTGGACGCCCGACCAGCTTTCGACAGGCAGGATCCCTGGAACGATGGGCGCATCGATGCCCGCTTTGCGGCATTTGTCGCGGAACCGGAAAAAGGTTTCGGCGTCGAAAAAGAACTGGGTGATAGCTTCGGTCGCACCGGCCTCGAACTTGCGTTTCAGAAAGGCGATGTCTGCATCCTGATCTGCCGCGTCGGGGTGCTTTTCCGGATATGCACCGACGCGCACGCGGAAATTGCCGGTGTCGGTAAGCGCTTCGATCAATTCGATGGAGCTGGCGAACCCGTCGGTATGGGCCACGAAGCCCGAAGCCGACTTGGGCGCATCGCCGCGCAGGGCCACGATATCGGTCACACCGGCGGCGGCGTAGTTTTCGGCGATCTGCAGGGTTTCCGCACGGGTTGCGTCGACGCAGGTCAGGTGGGCCGCCACGCGCAGCCCCGATGTCTTGTGGATCGTCGTGACCGCGTCATGGGTCAACGTGCGGGTCGTGCCGCCCGCTCCGTAGGTCACAGAGACAAACTCTGGTTCCAGCGGAGCCAGCGTGTTGACGCAGTTCCACAACCGGAATGAGGCTTCGATGGATTTCGGCGGGAAGAATTCGAAGGAAACGCGCGGCGTGATCATTTGGGCACCTGTTCATGGTCGTTGAGACCTTGTGGCAGACCAATCGATGTGAGACAAACTCATAACATTCACTATGATCATGAGCAAAATTCAAAATGCATATCGAGTTCCGCCATCTCCGCACGATCAAAGCGATCCATGACACCGGGGGTTTGGCTCGGGCCGCGGACCAGCTCGGGATCACCCAATCCGCGCTGAGCCACCAGATCAAGGGGATCGAGGATCAGGCAGGTGTGGAGCTTTTCGTCAGGCGATCAAAACCGATGCGGTTGTCTGCGGCGGGGATGAAACTGCTTGCGGCTGCGGAATCGATCCTGCCGCAGATCGCGGACCTGGAGGCCGAATTCGACGGGCTGATTTCCGGCCGCTCCGGTCGGCTTCACATCGCGATTGAATGTCATGCCTGTTTCGAATGGCTGTTTCCCGTGCTCGAGAGTTTTCGTCGCGCCTGGCCGGACGTCGACCTGGATATCCGGCCCGGCCTTGCGTTCGGGGCGATGCAGGCATTGCAAAAAGAAGAGGTCGATGTCGTCGTGACGTCGGACCCGGAAGACATCCGCGGCACTGAATTCGCTCCTCTTTTCGATTACGCGCCGGTGGTGGTTGCTTCGGCCCAGCATGATTTCGCGTCGAAAGCATATGTGAGCGCCGAGGATTTTCGCGGCCAGACGCTGATTACCTATCCGGTCGACCGGACAAAACTGGACATCTTTGCCATGCTGCTGACGCCCGCACGGGTCGAACCCGCAGGTATCCGGCAGGTCGAGCTTACGGCGATGATCCTGATGTTGGTCGCCGCGAACCGGGGTGTGGCGGTGCTGCCGGACTGGGTGGTTCATCAGGTCCGGTCATCGAAAGAGATCGTCACAAGGCAGCTGACCGAAACGCCGATGACGCGGCGGATGTATGCGGCGTTTCGGGCGGGCGACAGCCAGTTGCCGTTCATGGCCCATTTCACCCGCCTTGCGCGGCAGGAGGCAGTGAAACTACAGCGGGGCGATGGCGCGTGAGCGCGGCGGGCGGTCTAGAGCCGGTGATCCATTTCCCCCACGCGCCGGATGTGGCTTCGCCATGCAGCCGGATGCGGGTCTCGTCCAGCGGCATGGCCTTTCCGAACAGGTAACCTTGGGCATATTCGCAGCCCATATCGCGAAGCTGGTTTGCTTGTTTGGCGGTTTCCACCCCTTCGGCGACAACCGTCACGTCCAACCCCTGCGCCATCGACAAGAAGCCGCGGATCAGCACTTCGTTCTTTTTGTCGACACCCAGTCCGGCAACAAAGCTGGTGTCGATCTTTAGTTCGTCGAACTCAAGCTGCCGGAGGTGCTGGAACGACGCGAATCCGGTTCCGAAGTCATCCAGCGAGACCCGTTGTCCGGCGCGGCGGAACGTGCTGATGCTGGTGCGGATCGCGTCAGAGGCCCGCGCGATAAAGACGTCCTCGGTGATTTCCAGTGTGACCAGTTTTCGGGCGTCGGGATACCGGTCCAAAAGCTCTTCTAGGTGCTGTCTGCCGGATTGGGTCGTCAGGGCGACCTCTGGCACGTTGATCGAAACCTGACCCGGATCCAGACCCTCTGACAGCATCAGCGAGATGTCGATCAGAACCTGATCGCAGATATGCAGAAGAAAGTCGCCCTGAAGCCCAAGTTCGTTGATCGCGGGAATAAAGGTCCCGGGGGACCGGAGGCCGTCTTCGGGGTGGACCCAGCGCGCCAAGGCTTCGAACCCGATCGTTGCGCCGTCGGCCAAGCGGATTTTTGGCTGGTAGAAGGGCCGGATTTCACGGGACCGGAGCGCTTCGGACAGGACTTTGCGGTCTTCGAGCGTGGCGCGTTTCGCGAAATTCGCGGGGTCGAACAGTTCGGCGGTGCCGGTCCGGTTGGTTTTGGCCCGATACATCGCAAGGTCGGCGGTGGAACACAGAACCTCGACCGATTTTCCCGCGACCGAGGCAAGAGAGACGCCGACGCTTGCGGCGACTGTCAGGTCCTTGTCTTCGAACACAATCGGGCGGTTGATTTCGCGGACCAGATAGTTGGCCAACCTGACGGCCATCCGGTCGGACCGCATGGCGCCAAAGGCAAGGGCGAATTCATCCCCGCCAAGTCGGGCGACGATTCCGGTTTCCTCGCAGAGTTGCAGCAGCCGCCGTCCGATGGTTTGCAGCACCTGATCGCCGGCTTCGTGGCTGTAGGTGTCGTTGATGGGTTTGAATCCGTCCAGATCGACGATCATCACCGCGACATCGTTTCCGTCATGCGGATCTTCTGACAGCAGTTCGGTCAGCTTTTCGTCAAACGCACGGCGATTGAGCAGGCCGGTCAGGCTGTCGTGGTTCGACAGATGTTCCAGGGCCCTGAGCCGCGAGTTCGCTTCGACTTGAGCGGAGAGGAGTTCACGTTTTGAGTCCGAGTTCCGCCGCATGGTGTCGATCAGGATGAAGATATAGGACACGAGGCAGGTCACCATGATGCCCCAGTCGGTCGCCGAGGCCGTGTGGTGGTTGCTGGCCTTTGCCACCAGAACGATCGCGCCAAGCCCCAAGGTGACGGGGGCCATAAGGATACAAAGCAGATAGGTCGTGGCCGCGTAAACGTTGACGATATGGGTCGCCAGACAGAACCACCAGACAAAGCCCGCCAGAACGATGGGCAGATCGACATTGGTCACCATCAGCACCGACGGCACCATGAATGCGGTGACGGTCGCGACCATCATCCCGATTTTCATCGATGCCATCGGCAACGAGGCAAAGTCGGGCACAGAGGCAAAATCATCCGGCCCGCGCCGCGTCAACCACACGAACAGGGTTTCCGTAACAGCAAACAAGATCAACAGGCTGACGGAAATGACGGTCTGCCCCATCCAGATCAACAGACCGAGCATCAGCGCAAAGGCAAATGCCCTTTTTGCCGTGTCCTTTTTCATCGTCAACTCTGCCGCGCGTATTTCGTGGCACAGTCTTTCAATGCGATCGGTCGCCATTCGTCCTCCTTTACCGTGACGACCGGAATACGGTACAGAACGCGAACAAACGGTTAAGCCCGACTGCTTTTGTTCCCTGGTCTTTCGGGGCCTCTTGCCCCGACCGAACGAAGCGCCTATACGCGCGGCTTGATCTGAAGACGGAGTCCGAGATGCTTGGCAGCGCAAACCTGAATGTGATGATTAAGGCCGCCCGAAAGGCGGGTCGTGGCTTGCTCAAGGACTTTACCGAGGTCGAGAACCTGCAGGTCAGCGCCAAGGGTCCGGGCGACTTTGTCAGCCGCGCCGATCGCCGTGCCGAAGAGGTCATCCGCGAAGAGCTGCTGACCGCGCGTCCGACCTATGGTTTCCTTGGCGAAGAAGGCACCGAGATCGCGGGCACTGACCCCACTCGCCGCTGGATCGTCGACCCTCTGGACGGAACCACGAACTTTCTGCACGGGCTGCCGCATTGGGCGGTGTCGATCGCTCTTGAGCACAAGGGTCAGATCGTCGCTGGCGTGATCTTTGATCCGGTGAAGGACGAACTGTTCTGGGCCGAAAAGGGCGAAGGCGCCTGGGTCAACGAAAGCCGTCTGCGGGTATCGGGTCGTCACAAGATGATCGAATGCATTTTTGCGACCGGCCTGCCGTTCGGAGGCCGTGCGGACCTGCCGGAAACCATCCACGATCTGGGCCGCTTGCTGCCTGCCTGCGCCGGTGTGCGCCGGTTCGGGGCCGCGTCGCTGGACCTCGCCTATGTGGCGGCGGGCCGCTACGACGGCTTCTGGGAGCGCGGGCTAAAGTCGTGGGACATGGCTGCGGGTCTGGTGATCGTCCGCGAGGCAGGCGGCTTTGTCGAGCCTCTGCGCAACGGCGGGGACATCATGGCGGACGGCGCCGTGATCTGTGCCAACGAACCCGTGTTTGCGCAGTTCGCCAAGGTCATCCGCGGCGCCTGATCCTACCGCTTGCGGCGCACGGCGGGAATTCTGCTTTTGGAAATTTCGTAGGCGGCATCCGGATTTGGCGGGTGCCCCTGTGTCTTTTGCCAGTAGTCGCTGCCTCCGCGCCGGAACCAGACCGGAAAGACCAGCACAAGCCCCGCCATAAAGCCCCCTGCGTGGGCCCAATAGGCAACGCCGCCCTCGTCCGACGACGACCCCAGCCCGCCGAAAAGCTGCAGTGCGAACCACAGTCCCAGCATGATCCACGCAGGGACCGTAAAGATGCGGACCAGAATGACGATGAACAGCAGCACATCCACCCGCGCCTTTGGAAAAAGCAGCAGGTACCCGCCCATGACCCCCGCGATCGCGCCCGAGGCCCCGACCATCGGCACCACCGACGACGGGCCGGATGAAACCTGTGCCAGCGCCGCCGCTACCCCGCAGGCAAGGTAGAAGGCCAGAAAGCCGAAGTGGCCCATCTGGTCTTCCAGATTGTCGCCAAAAATCCATAAAAACAGCATGTTACCAGCGATATGCATGAAGCCTGCATGCATGAACATCGAGGTGATCAGCGCCTGCGGGTTCTCTCCGGCGGTGAAGCGCGCGGGGATCATTGCATAGTCGAAATAGAACTGCATCAGCGCGCGGTCGCCGTGGACCGAGGCCATTTCGTACAAAAAGACCGCCACGTTCGCCGCGATCAGCGCATAGACGACATAGGGCGTGCGTTGGGACGGATTGTGGTCGCGGATCGGGAACATGACAAATGACGGGCTACTGCGGTTCGATCCACAATAGCCCGCCTCTGTCTCAGGTCACGCGTTTCTTTGGGCCTAGCTGCCCGAAACCTCGGCCAGAAGGGCGGCGTTGCCTCCGGCGGCGGTGGTGTCGATGCAGACGTGGCGTTCGTGCAGGACATGGGCCGCGTCGGGTGACTCGGTGACCAGCGACACGATCTGCCCGTGCCGCTTTGCCAGCGCGCTTTCATACAGCGCAGCCGTGGCGCGGTCGCCCCACCAGATGACGGTCGCCAGAGGCGCAAGGTCGATCAGCGCCGCCGGAGCGACCGTGCCCGAAGCGACCACCGGTGCTCCGCCCAGTTCGGCGACAATCGCCGCCTGAGCCTCGGCTGCGTCCTGACCCGGGCCAAGGCACAGGACCGGTCCGCGCGACGACACCCCAAGCCGGTTGCTTTCGCCGGTCGGGCCGGGCAGGGCGATCGGATCGGGCAGGGCGCTGACCGGCGCGGCGGCCAGCAGGTCCTTGGCCAGTGCCTTCAGGTCGGCGTCCGCGGCCCAGTCCGAGGCCTCGGCGGTTGCGGCTTCGCCCGACCGGAACCGCGGCAGGTAGCGCGGGCCGCCTGCTTTGGGGCCGGTGCCCGACAGACCCTCTCCGCCGAACGGCTGGCTGCCCACGACCGCGCCGATCTGGTTGCGGTTAACATAGATGTTGCCGGCCTTGACGCGGTCCACGACGGTCTGGACGCGGTCGTCGATGCGGGTGTGCAGGCCAAAGGTCAGCCCGTAGCCGGTGGCGTTGATGTCGTCGATCACGCGCTCTAGCTGTTCGGATTTGAAGGTCGCGATGTGCAGCACAGGGCCAAAGATTTCGCGGGTCATGTCCGAAATGCGGTCGATCTTTAGCATGGTCGGGGACACATAGTGGCCGCCCTGCGGGACGGGCAGTTCGTGCAGCACGCGGCCTTCGGCCCGTGCGGTCGCAACATGGTCCGAGATGATCTGCAGCGCCGCCGCGTCGATCACCGGACCCACGTCGGTGGTCAGGCTCCATGGCTTGCCGATGACCAGTTCCTCCATCGCGCCCTTGAGCATCTTGATCACCTTCGGTGCGATGTCCTCTTGAACGTAGAGGCAGCGCGCAGCCGAGCACCGCTGGCCCGCCGACCGGAAGGCCGACGCCACAAGGTCCCGCACCGCATGTTCCGGCAGCGCGGTCGAATCCACGATCATCGCGTTCAGGCCGCCGGTTTCCGCGATCAGCGGCGTTCCGGGTGCGCAGTGGGCCGCCATCGCGGCGCGGATTTTCAGCGCGGTGCCGGTCGAGCCGGTAAAGGCCACGCCATTCACGCGCGGATCTGACGTCAGGGCCGCACCCACGTCGCCGCCTCCGGGCAAGAGTTGCAGCGCGTGAACGGGCACACCGGCCTTGTGCAACAGCCGCACGGCATAATCCGCGATCAGCGGAGTCTGGCCCGCAGGCTTTGCCAGCACCGCGTTGCCGCTGGCCAGCGCCGCACCGATCGGACCCGAGAAAATCGCCAGCGGAAAGTTCCACGGGCTGATGCAGGTCCAGACACCGCGCGGAGTGCCCGCCGTGTCGCCCTCGGCCAGCGCCTGCGCCGCGTAGTAGCGCAAAAAGTCGACGGCTTCGCGCACTTCGCTGACCGCGTCCGACAGGATTTTGCCAGCCTCGCGGGCGAGAATGGCAAAGATCTCTTCCGAGTGTTCTTCGTATAGGTCGGCGGCGCGGTTCAGCACGGCTGCGCGTTCGGCAACCGGCGCGTCCCAGACCTTGGCGGCCTTAAGCGCGGTGGCGATGTGGTCGGGGGTCGCTTCGATGACCGTGCCGACCTTGTCCGTCAGGTCGGCGGGGTTCAGGACGTCGCGCGCCTTGCCCTTGCCGTCGCCGCCAACAAGGATCGGGGCAGCGGCCCACTTGGTCTTTGTCAGCTTGCCGCGCACCCCGTCGATCCGTGCGAGCGTCGGGCGATGGGTGATGTCCCAGCCGACCGAGTTCTTGCGCGACGGCGCGAACAGGTCGGGGCCTTTGGGCAGGTTGGTTTTCTGTGCCAGCTTTTCGAAGGGGCAGGCGGCCACGACCTCGGCCGGGACGGTTTCATCGACTATCTGGTTCACGAAAGAAGAGTTCGCGCCGTTTTCCAGCAGACGCCGGACAAGATAGGCCAGCAGATCTTCGTGCGCTCCGACGGGGGCGTAGATGCGGCAGCGGGTGTTCTCTTCGGACAGGACGATCGAATGAAGGGCCTCTCCCATGCCGTGGAGGCGCTGGAATTCATAGTCCTTGGCGGTGCGGCCCATCGTGCGGGCCATGTCCAGCACGGCGGCCACGGTGTGCGCGTTATGGGTGGCGAACTGCGGGTAGATGCGGTCGGTCAGGCCCAGCAGCTTGCGGGCGTTCGAGATATAGCTCACATCCGTCGCGGCCTTGGCGGTGAAGACGGGAAAGCCGTCCATGCCTTCGACCTGAGCGCGCTTCACTTCGGCGTCCCAATAGGCGCCCTTGACCAGACGAACCATGATCTTGCGGTCCAGCCGAGTCGCCAGCCCGTGCAGCTGGTCGATCACAAGGCTTGCACGCTGACCATAGGCCTGCACGACGATCCCGAAACCGTCCCAACCCTTTAGCGCGGGCTCGGCCAGTACCTCTTCTATGACGTCCAGGGACAGCGACAGGCGGTCGGCCTCTTCGGCGTCCACGTTCAGCCCCATGCCGGCGGCCTTGGCCAACAGCGCAAGAGCCTGCAGGCGGGGAACCAGTTCATCCATGACGCGCTGCCGCTGGGCTTCTTCATAGCGGGGATGCAGCGCCGAAAGCTTGACCGAGATGCCGGGGTTTTCGGCCACGCTGTCATGGGTGCAATGCGCCGCGATCGCGGAAATCGCGCGGCTGTAGGCAAGGTGGTAGTTGCGGGCGTCGGCTTCGGTTCGGGCGGCTTCGCCCAGCATGTCGTAGGAATAGGTAAAGCCCTTTGCCTGCATCGCGGTGGCGCGCTTCATCGCGGCTTCGATGGTTTCGCCCAGAACGAACTGGCGCCCCATTTCCTTCATCGCGCGGGCCACGGCGGTGCGGATCACCGGTTCGCCCAGCCGCTTGATCGCGCCCCGCAGCGCGCCGGTCAGCCCGGGCTTTTGGTCCTCGAGCACGCGGCCGGTCAGCATCAGCGCCCATGTCGATGCGTTCACCAGAGACGACGCCGATTTGCCCAGATGGCGGCCCCAGTCCGAGGGCGCGATCTTGTCCTCGATCAGCGCGTCGATGGTTTCCGCATCCGGCACCCGCAAAAGCGCCTCTGCCAGACACATCAGCGCGATTCCCTCGTCCGTCGACAGGCCATACTCGGCCAGAAAGACCTCCATCATGCCCGGATGCGCGGCCTTGCGGATCTGCGTGACCAGATCAGCGCCCCGAGCCACGATGCGGGACCGGTCGGCAGGCGCCAGAGCGGCCGCGGAGACCAGCTTTTCAAGGGTTTTCGCTTCATTCGCATAGATCGCGGCGTCGATCTCTGAGCGGAGGTCGCGGGCGGGTTGGGCGGCAGTCTGGGTGGTCATGACGGGCTCCTATCTGATTTGCTTATAATAACGGATTGCCACAAGTCGATTTGCCCTCTAATTGAGAGCTGAAGTGACAAATGAACTTCTTTTTTCGGTGTTTCATGTCCGAACGTACTTCTGATCCTGATCGTTTCGATAGCAAGATTCTCGACATCCTCGCGGTGGACGGCCGGATCAGTGTGACCGAGCTTGCGCGGAGGATCGGTCTGTCCAAATCACCCACGCAAGCGCGGCTGCGCAGGCTAGAGGAAACCGGCACGATCCGCGGCTATCGGGCGCTGTTCGACCCGATCCGGCTGGGCCGCGACCACGTCGCCTTTGTCGAGGTGAAACTGACCGACACGCGCGAATCCGCCTTGGCCGAATTCAACGCAGCTGTCCTGAAAATCCCCGAGGTCGAACAGTGCCATCTGATCGCCGGAGCCTTCGACTACCTGCTAAAGGTCAGGACCGACGGCATGACCGGCTATCGCGGCGTTCTGGCCGAACGGATTTCGACCCTGCCGTATCTGGCCAACACCTCGACCTATGTCGCGATGCAGGCGGTCAAGGAAGAAAGCATCAACACAGCCGACCTTGTCTAGGGATCGCAAAGCCGTGACTTGACGGAGGTGCGGGGTGATGGCGCAAATACGCCATGCGTTCGCTTGTCCTGATGTCCTTTTTGGCGCTGTCGTCACCGGCTCTGGCCGAAGAACCCGTCTGCCCGCCCGGCCCCGACCACAGCGCCACGATCGCGACCTTGCTGGACGCGTTGAAAGAGGCTCCTGACCAGTCCGAGGCGCGGGCGCTGACCAACGAGCTGTGGCTTTTGTGGACCGACGCGCCCGATAGCCGTGCGCAGGCGCTGTTGGACGAAGGCATGGCAAAGCGCGAAAGCTACGACTTTCTCGGAGCGCGAGAGACCTTTGACCTGCTGGTGGAATATTGTCCCGACTACGCCGAAGGCTATAACCAGCGCGCCTTTGCCAGCTTTCTGCGGCAGGATTATCCGGCGGCACTTTGGGATCTGGAAAAGACGCTGGACCTGTCGCCCGATCATATGGCCGCCCTGTCGGGGCTGGCCCTGACCCTGATGGGGCTGGGCCGCAACGACGAAGCCCAAGAGGTCCTGCGCCGTGCTGTCGACATGAACCCTTGGCTCAACGAACGTCACCTGCTGGTCGAGCCCGAAGGCACCGATATCTGACTTTACCCCGCCCGCCCGTCCGCTATGGTGCGCCCGTCTGGGCTGGCCCGCGTGGTGGAATGGTAGACATCGGGGACTTAAAATCCCTTGGCCTTAGTGCCGTGCCGGTTCGAGTCCGGCCGCGGGTACCAGACAGACCCTTCCAACCTATCAAAGGTAAGGCCGCGCCATGACCGCCACTCCGATCCGCCCGAAACCAAGAGATCTGGGCGCCGCCCTGAGGTCGGTCGGGTTAGAGTTCACCCCGCGCGAACGGCGGCAGATGATCGCGGGGCTCGACGGGCAGATCGGGATGATTCAGGGCCTGAGGGATCTGGCGTTGCCCAACGATGCGCCGACCGCGATGCGGTTCGATCCGCGCCTGCCCGGGTTCAGGATGCCGCAGGGTGCCTCAGGTGTGACGGTGCCCCCCGTTACCAGACCCTTGCCAGAGTCAGAGGCCGACATTGCCTTTGCGGGACTGCCCGACCTGTCCCATTGGATCGCCACCGGCCAGATCACCAGCCGCCGCCTGACCCAGATCTATCTGGACCGGATCGCGCGCCATGCGGAGGGATTGTGGTGCTTTGCCTCGGTCACGGCAGAGCTGGCCCTGGCCCAGGCCGATGCCCGCGACGCATTGACCGCACAGGGTCAGAGCCTTGGCCCGCTGCACGGTATTCCCTATGCGATCAAGGACCTATTCGACGCCACGGGGACGGTGACCGGCTGGGGTGCGGAACCGTTCCGCGACCGTGTCTCGGACTCGGACGCCACCGTGGTCCGCAAGCTGAAAGAGGCCGGGGCTGTCCTGCTGGGCAAGACCTCGGTCGGGGCGCTGGCCTATGGCGATCTGTGGTACGACGGCCAATGCCGGAACCCGTGGAACCCCAAAGAAGGGTCGAGCGGGTCCAGCGCCGGATCGGCCAGCGCGGCGGGCGCGGGGCTTTGCGCCTTTGCCATCGGCACCGAGACCCACGGCTCGATCGTATCGCCGTCCGAGCGCTGCGGCACGACCGGCTTGCGCCCGACCTTTGGCAGGGTAAGCCGCGCGGGCGGCATGACGCTGTGCTGGTCGTTGGACAAGGTTGGGCCGATCGCCCGTGGCGTGGCCGATTGCGCGATGGTGCTGGCGGCGATCAACGGGGCGGACCCCGCGGACAAGGACACGATCAGCGCCCCCTTTGGCGCCGACCTGACCGCCGCGCCGCGACCGTTGCGGGGCGGCGTGCGCAAGGGCTGGCAGTCCGAAGCCCACGCCAGCGGAGTGGCCCGCGCCATCGGGCTGTTG
>JALQXR010000590.1 GCA_023263105.1 Marivivens sp.
TTTTGCTCCCGATGCTGTTCCTGCTGCTGCGGCTGGTGTGGCTGGTGCAGGTGGTCCTCCTGGAGGAATCGCCGGTGCTGCTCGGGCAGCGGGCCGCACCCGTGCCCATCCTCGCACCCCTGGACCGCCTCGCGCCCGTGCCCGTCGGCGCACTCCGCCCCGGGCGGTGGCGGTCCCTCCACCCCCACCCCCTCAGCGTGCTTCCACGGGAGCTGGAACGACGCGTCCTCGTCATCGTAGTCGCCCCACCGCCGGGTCCTGCGGGCTCGCGCTGGGCAGGGTGGGTAGGGCTGGGAGGGGTACACGTCCATGAAAACTTGCACACGCGCACACGCGCACACACACACATACACACACATACACACACACGCATACACATACAAATAGAAGACCCCACACGTAGATGGGTCGTACCCATAAGTCAGAAGGAAGTTCGAATGGCCGTCGGGGAACTGCGGAAAGAGGAAGATATAGGAAGAGAGCCCCTGTTCTTCATTGATTGATTTTCGGGATGGTCTGATATGCTCTTTAGTAAGCAGCCCT
>JALQXR010000591.1 GCA_023263105.1 Marivivens sp.
CGCGGGTGATTAGAATTGGAAAAGAAACTGAAATGAAAGAAACCCTCTTGCATCCTGAGGGTATATTTGTGGTTTCTCATGCCCGTGCGGGCGACGCAGCAGCATAGGGAACTCCCATAGGGCCCATTGTAACGTGTCACTAGCGCTGCGCTTGGCCTCTTTGTTCCTCTTCAAACATTGTTCAGATCCCATGACACCCATGGATGTTTCTGTCTCACCAGCAGATGTCATTTTCAAAACAAGTTAAGAAACTACCTGCAAGACCACATGAAAAAGGGCAGCAAAGCAACTACATGGCAGCAGCAGCAGTGGCGGCAGCAGGGGCAGGGGCAGCAGCACTAGCAGCAGCAGGAGCAGCAGCACAGGCAGAAGCAGGGGCAGCAGGGGCCAGAGGCAGCAGTAGCAGCTGCAGCACCACCACCACCACCAGCACTAGCAGCAGCAGGAGCAGTAGCAGGAGCAGTAGCAGGAGCAGCAGCAGAGGCAGCAGTAGTAGCAGCAGTAGCAGCAGCAGCAGCAGCAGCAGCAGTAGCAGCAGCAGGA
>JALQXR010000592.1 GCA_023263105.1 Marivivens sp.
GGAATTTTCCGCAATGGGCGAAAGCCTGACGGAGCAATACCGCGTGAGGGATGAAGGATTTTGGTCTGTAAACCTCTTTTCTCAAGAAAGAAGTTCTGACGGTACTTGAGGAATAAGCATCGGCTAACTCCGTGCCAGCAGCCGCGGTAATACGGGGGATGCAAGCGTTATCCGGAATCATTGGGCGTAAAGCGCCTGTAGGTTGTTTAATAAGTCTGTTGTTAAAGACTAGGGCTCAACCCTAGAAAAGCAATGGAAACTGTTAGACTAGAGTATGGCAGGGGTAGAGGGAATTTCTAGTGTAGCGGTGAAATGCGTAGATATTAGAAAGAACACCAGTGGCGAAAGCGCTCTACTGGACCATTACTGACACTCAGAGGCGAAAGCTAGGGTAGCAAAAGGGATTAGATACCCCTGTAGTCCTAGCCGTAAACGATGGATACTAGATGTTGTGCATTATGTACAGTATGGTAGCTAACGCGTTAAGTATCCCGCCTGGGGAGTACGCTCGCAAGGGTGAAACTCAAAGGAATTGACGG
>JALQXR010000594.1 GCA_023263105.1 Marivivens sp.
AGATCAAGCGCATGATCACGTACGCATAGACTGCGTTCTCCTCCCACGCTCTGCGTCCTTTCCTGGTGCAAACAAGATTCCTCCGAGTGCTCAGAACTCTTCCTCAGCATTCGGATTGCAGGCTGAGGTCCACCAAGGTCGTCATCATGTGCGCGCCCGAGGGCGGAGGAGAAGAAGAGATGCGAATGCGAGCGCCGCAGCCATATGGCAAGCCTGTCGCGATTGTGTGTGTGTGTGTGTGTGTGTGTGTGTGTGTGCTTGCGCACCTGGCGGAGGAACCAGGACATGAACTCTCAGTAAGTCCTGAACCCTACCTGAAACCCTAATCTGGACCTACACCTTACACCCTACACCCCACACCCTACACCCTAAAGCCTATGAGCTGTACCAACCCCCTAATCCATTGACCTCTGAATCCTACCCAGAGGCCAAAAAATCTCTACAAACCCTATTCCTAAGGACCAATTTCTCTGCCTAAACCCTAAGAACCCTAAACCCTGCGAAACTGCAACTCTCAATGCCTCCTCCTCCTCCTCTCT
>JALQXR010000595.1 GCA_023263105.1 Marivivens sp.
TGTGTGTGTGGAAGTGTGTGTTGTGTGTTCCACCGTGGCTGGTCTGAGTTTGTGCGTATGTTTGGGGCCCGTCCAGGGACACTTCTCACACTTCCCAGCGCCTCGGAATGTCCTACGGGGGATACGGAGGCGGCTACGGCGGCGGCGGGGGCAAGAAGCTGGGTGCGCAGCTCCGGACGCCCAACTGGAGTGCATTGAACTTGATCCAGTTCCAGAAAGACTTTTACCAGGAGCATGAAGAGGTCATACGTACGCTTGTGTGGCCCTGCAAGCGCGCGCACACACATGCACACACACTCCGACACACACACACACACACACACACACACACACACACACACACACACACACACATGCACACGCGCGTGCGCGCGGTTCGCCCAGGTGGCCAAAATGAGCCTAGAGGCCGTCGAGGAATTCCGCAAGAAGAATGACATCACCGTCGTCGGGGACGGCATCCCCAACCCCGTGTGCACCTTTGAGCAGAGCTGTTTCCCCTCGTACATCCTCGATGAGATCACCAAGGCAGGCTTCAAGAA
>JALQXR010000596.1 GCA_023263105.1 Marivivens sp.
TTCACCATATAATCCCCATTACCGACAAGAGCCCAATAGCGAACACACGAAGTGCAACACCACTACCCACCCACTCACCACGAACCACGCGCGCGCGCCACACACACACACACACACACACACACACACACACACACACACAAATCTGTGTGAGTGTGTATGGACAGTGTGCACACACACGTGCACATACACACACACGTGTGCACACGCGCACACACGTGTACACACACACACACACACACACACACACACACAAACCCCAGTCAGGTCACGATGACCGTCGGCGACGCGTTATAGCAAATGACGTGAGCGTCGGGTGAAACCACTTGTGGGCGGCGACGGCGACCAGCCAGTGACAGGTGGTGCCGACTGCGCGGCCTCGTCAACGACATCAACATCAGCTATGCGGGCGCCGACAAAACTGCAGACGTGTAGACGGCGCCAATATCGCACGCGGACATGCATGAGCACGCAGCGCTTACAAGGCCAACCGGACTGCAGCTGGTGATGGTGTTATTGATGAGGAAGCTCGGGAATAT
>JALQXR010000597.1 GCA_023263105.1 Marivivens sp.
TTTGCGCTTTGAATGCTATGTTTTGCTCTTTGATGGTGCACTTTTTGCATATTTGATGGTGCAGTTTTGCGTTTTGATTGTGCAGTTTTGCGCTTTGATGGCTCAGTTTTGCTCTTTGATGGTGCAGTTTTGCGATTTGATGGTGAAGTGTTGCGCTTTGATTCTGCAGTTTTGCGCTTTGATGGTGAAGTTTTGCGCTTTGATGGTGCAGTTTTGCTTATTGAAATAAAGTTTTGTGTTTTGATATTGCAGTTTTGCGTTTTGATGGTGAAGTTTTGCGCTTTGATGGTGTATGTTTGTGTTGAATAATGCAGTTTTGCTATTTGATTGTGAGGTTCTACTATTTGATTGTGCAGTTTTGCGTTTTGATTGAGCGGTTCTGCTGTTTGATTATGCAGTTTTGCGCTTCGATGGTGACGTGATATTTGATGATGCCGTTTTGCGTTTTGATGGTTCGGTTTTGCGCTTTGATGGTGCAGTTTTGCGTTTTGATCATAAAGTTTTGCTATTAAATGGTGCAGTTCTGCGTTTTGATTGTG
>JALQXR010000598.1 GCA_023263105.1 Marivivens sp.
CCTATCTACCCTCACGGCGGGTGCTGTTCCTCGCGTCAGACGGTAACATTCCGGTGGCCTTAAGCAAATCCGAGGGAGCTGGCTCTGTCGTTGCCCTGGCTTCGTTACCTGGCGCCCACCTGAATATCAGGTCCTCGGGAATGCGTTTACCAGACGGTTGCTACGGGCCCGCCACACATCTTACCCATTGAAGTGACCAAGCCCAAATTATGGATCGAGCTTTTGCGCGAGACATGAAAGTTTTTGCGTTTTTGTCATGCATCAACGATCAAGCACGCGCCCGTGGACGGTTATCAGGGCTGAGGTAACGAAGCCCCCGCCCTTCGGGACGGGCGTGGGCTGGATCATGCGCGATTAGTCTACGCTTGCTCTTCGACCGCGCATGAACGGGTCAATAAAATTAATCCGTTTTCAGGAAACTAAGTGAAATAAAGCGTTTCAAACATAGTCGGTTCTTAGCGCCGCCCTAAGTCGGATTGGAAACAGAACAGCGCATTGCAACTTTAAACAATGCGACTTGGAAATGCCTTAAAACGCC
>JALQXR010000599.1 GCA_023263105.1 Marivivens sp.
CACACACACACACACACACACACAAACACACGAACAAACAATATTTTATATACCCCAAAACAGTTACGAGAATAAGATGGGTTCGAGGCCACGATGGGCGTCAGCACGCGATGGCGTGGACGACGGGTGGCGCGCTACTGCGCGGGCAGTGGCGGGCAGCAGCACGCGAGGACGTGGGTCATTGTCGGAGACGACGGACCAGACTCAAAAGTAAGAGAAATCCAATTGAGTTTTTTGTATAAAATAAATGGTAAGTAAACCCAGGCCTGGATGTGGGTCTCTTAATTCAATTAACGTTGTCTTAACAGTAAGAAGTATGGGGACCTCATACCAAGGGGTGGGTCCATGTACACCGGACACCAGACGTGGGGTCATGAAGACATAGGGTGGTGGGGTGTGGATCATTGATGATCGTGGTGGTGGTGGTGGTGGTGGTGGTGGTGTGTATAAGAGTGTGTGAGGGTAGACGGAATCGTATGGGTGTGTGAGATCCGTGATTAGGGACGAACTCACAGGGGTATACGAAACCGAATACAC
>JALQXR010000059.1 GCA_023263105.1 Marivivens sp.
GTCTTTGATCATAAGTCACCTGCCGTCGATTACAATTTTTATTTGATCGCTCAAAAAAATCTTTACCCCGGCGTCGCTGATCCCTACGATTGTGCGAAAGAGCGGGGTCCTGATGGGTAAGCACGACACATATGATGCGATTGTCGCAGGGGCGGGCCACAACGGCCTGACGGCGGCTTGTTACCTTGCAAAAGCAGGGTTGAAGGTTCTGGTCGTTGAAAAGAACGACTGGATTGGTGGTGCGGCGGTGAGCCGGTCGCTCCATGACGGCTGGACCTATTCGAACTGCTCTTATGTCTGTTCGCTGTTGCGCCGCGAGATTGTCCGCGATCTGGAGCTGCCGAAATACGGCCTTCAGGTCATCCCCTACGAAGGCGGAGCGACCTTTACGCCGGACGGCGACTATTTTGCCTACCACTCGGACCACGACGCTCTGCGGCGCGAAATCGCCCGTCATTCCGAACGGGACGTCGATGCCTATGACCGTTTCGCGCGGACCGTGGTGCGCCAGTGCCGGTTCATCCGCCCGTTCCTGCTGCGTCCGGCGCCCGATCCGGCCAGCCTGAAGCCCCGCGATCTGGGAGAGCTGCTGTACCTTATCAAGCGGGCGCATGGTCTGGGCGGGCTCGAACTGGCCGAGACCCTGCGGTTCTGGACCATGTCCATCGGGGACTTTCTGGACGAGCATTTCGAAAGCGACCTGATCAAGGCGCATCTGGCGGGCTCGGGGATCATTGGCACCGGCTTGGGCGTGTATTCGCCGGGCACGGCCTATGTCCTGTTGCATCACTATATGGGCGATGTGGACGGGGCGATCGGGGCTTGGGGCTTTGCGCGCGGCGGTATGGGCGCGATTTCCAAGGCGCTGGGTGATTGTCTGGCCGAAGCGGGCGGCACAATCGTCACCGGCAGCGGGATCGACCGGTTCCTGACCACCGACGGTCGCGTGACCGGCGTCGCCCTAGAGAACGGCGATACCTACGAGGCGCCGATTGTCGCGTCGAACATGGATGTAAAGCGGACCTTCCTTGGTCACACGGACCGGAACGACCTGCCCTCGGATTTCGTGCGCGCGGTCGAGCGGTTCAAGATCCGCGGCTCCAGCGGCAAGATCAACATCGCGCTGGACGCGATGCCCGACTTTCCTGCCGCTCCGAAGGATGCGACCTTTCTGCGAGGGGACCTGCATTGCTCGACATCGCTGCAAGAGCTTGAGCGCGCCTATGACGACTGGAAGGACGGGCGCTGGTCCAGCAATCCCTATTTCGACATGCTGATCCCCAGCCAGATCGACCCGACGATGGCGCCTCCGGGCAAGCATATGATGACCGTGTTCGTGCAATACGCGCCCTATGACCTGCAGGGCAAAGACGGGGTGCGGTCGGCCGCGAACTGGACCGAAGAAAACCGCAAAGCCTTTGCCGACTGCGTCTTTGACAAGATCGAACAGGCCGCGCCGAACATTCGCGACCGTATCGTCCATGCCGAAGTCCGCAGCCCGCTGGAGATCGAGACCGAAGTCGGCCTGACCGAGGGCAACATCTTTCAGGGCGAACTGACCTTTGACCAACTTCTCTTTAACCGGCCGGTGCCGGGCTATTCGCAATACCGGACCCCGATCAAGGGGATGTATCTGGTCGGCTCCTCTGCCCATCCGGGTGGCGGCGTGATGGCCGCTCCGGGTGCGAATGCCGCCCGAGAGATCCTGCGCAATATCGGTAAGGGCAGCCGTATGCCCTCGCACGCGGAATAGGGGGCGGTGATGAAAAAGACTTACGATGTTGTCATTATCGGAGCAGGCCACAACGGCCTGACCGCCGCAGCCATGCTGGCACGGTCCGGTCGGTCGGTCGCCGTGCTGGACCGGCGGGCCACGGCAGGTGGCATGATCGGCGGCGGGGACGCCTCGCTTGCCCATCTGATCTATAACCTGTCGGGATCAGAGATCGGCGCGCTTGGTCTTCGGGACCGGCTGTCAAAGGTCGATACCGTGTCGCTAAGTGCGACCGGCGACCACGTGATCGTGGGCGACGGCGGCGTGACATTCGCCGACGGTCGCGCGCATCCCGAAACTGCCGAGTATCGCGCCCTTGTTGCGCGGCTCACGAAATTTGCGGGCCTGCTTGCGCCTTTGGCCGAAGCTCCGCCGCCTGCGTTCGAAGGCGGGATGCTCAGCCGCAGCGGCATGCGGGAACTGCTGCGCCTTGGACGGCTCGGGCTGGGGCTAAAGTTCATGGGCAAGGCCGACATGCGGGAATTCCTGCGTATCCTGCTGTCCAACGCCTATGATGTCTTGCGCGACGAACTGGACGACGGCCCGTTGTCCGGCGCTTTGGCGGCTGACGCCGTGCGCGGATCGTTTTCGGGGCCCCGCTCGCCGGGATCGGTGTTTTCGCTGATGTACCGGCTGGGTCAGGGCGGACAGGTCTATACAGCCAGCAACGGCATGGACGAGGTCGCCGAGGCTTATGCCAAACGCGCCACCGACGCCGGTGCCGCAGTCATCCTGAACCTTGGCGTCCAGCGGATCGTGGTCGAAAACGATCAGGTGACCGGAGTCGTGGCCGACGACGGAACACAGATCGCGGCCCGCACAGTCCTGTCCGGCGCAGGTCCCCTGTCCACCGCGACCATGGCGGGCATTGCGAACTTTGACGCCGAAACTGTCCGGCGCGCGCGCAATCACCGCTGCAAAGGAACGACGGCAAAGGTCAACTTCCGCCTTGGCGGCATGCCCACCGTGGCAGGTCTGGGCGCAAACCACCTGCGCCACCGTCTGGTGGTCGCGCCGACGCCCGACTACGTCGAGCGGTCGTTCAATCCCGCCAAATACGGAGAGATTCCGGACCACCCGACGCTAGAGGCCGTCGTGACAGGGCCAGAGTCCGCGCCTTTGCTGTCCGTGAACGCAAGCCATGTTCCGGCCGACCTTCGGGGCGGCTGGACCAAAGCGGCCCGCACCAAGCTGTCGAAGACCGTGCTGCAGACCCTTGCTGCGCATGGTGTCGGCGGGCTGGAGGGCGCAAAGTCGGTTCTGGTCGCGTCGCCCGCGGATATCCAGACCGACTTTGGCGCTCCGGGGGGGCATTGGCATCACGGCGAAATGGGGCTGGACCAGATCCTGACCCTGCGCCCGATCATCGGGATGTCGCGCTACCGCGCGGGCCCCGACGGGCTTTATCTGTGCGGCGCTTCGGCCCATCCGGGCGGCGATATCACCGGCGCGCCGGGCCGTAACGCAGCAGCACAAGTGATCAAGGACGGGGTGGCATAATGGCAAAGAAACAGACCCCTTTCGCGGTGCCCATGGGGCTGATCCCGACGCCGGTTCAGGACCGGCTCGAGTCCCTCAGCCGCGCCAAATCATGGACCAACTGGGCGGGCTATATCTCGGCCGGGACGCTGGATACGGTCGAATTCGAATATTTCGCCATCCGGAACCAGTGCACTCTGTTCGACGTGTCCCCGATGCACAAATACCGGATCACCGGACCGGATGCCGAAGCGGTCATGAACCGGATGATGACCCGCAACGTGGCAAAGCTGAAGCCGGGCCGGGTCGCCTACACCATGTGGTGCGACGAAGAAGGCATGTTGATCGACGACGGCACGCTGTTCCGGTTCGGGCCAGACGATTTCCGCCTGTGCTGTCAGGAACCGATGTTCAGCTGGCTGCACGATCTGGCCTATGGTTTCGACGTTTCGATCATCGACGAATCCCACGCGGTCGCGGGCTTTGCGCTTCAGGGGCCCACGTCCTATTCGCTTTTGTCCGACGCGGGACTGGCGCAAGCGGGGGCTCTCAAGCCCTTCGACCTTGCCGAAGTCGAGCCCGGACTGTGGATTTCGCGGACCGGCTTTACCGGCGATCTGGGCTATGAACTCTGGGTCGACTGGGACAAGGCAGGGGCACTTTGGGACCGGCTTTGGGACCAGCGCGGGCACTGGGGCCTGCGGGCCATCGGGTTCGAGGCTCTGAACATCGCCCGGATCGAGGCGGGTTTTGTCGCCGCCGGTTTCGATTTCCAACCCTCCCAGCACGCGCAACGGCTGGGCCGTGGCCGCAGCCCGATCGAACTGGGGTTCAGCTGGCTGGTGGATTTCGAAAAGGGCCACTTCAACGGCCGCCGCGCCCTGATCGCCCATCGGGACGGAGGCGCGCGCTACCACCATGTCCGGCTGGACGTGGGCGGCTTCAAACCGGCGGATGGCGCGCTGCTGTATCACCGCAAACGCAAAGAGATCGGCCATGTCACCTCGGGGGTTTGGTCCCCCACCGCCAAACGCAACATCGCGCTGGCGGAACTGCGCGCGCCCTACGGCGGCAAGGTCAAGGACAACATCTGGGCCGAAATCTACGTCAATCAGGAAGGGCAGTGGGACAAACGGCTTGTCCCCGTGCGGATCGAAACCGCGCCCTTTTTCCGCAACGACCGCGCACGCGCCACGCCGCCGCGCGCATTTTGATCCTTTGAAGGAGGCATCCATGTCTACCGCACCAACCAGCATCGACCACGGCGCAAACGACCTGAGCACGGAACAGCTGCAGGAATGGGACCGTCTGCACCAGATCCACCCTTGGGCGGCGGTTGACGACTGGCAGGGCTACGACCGGATGCTGGTCGACACGGCGGACGGAATCTATCTTTGGGATGGCGAAGGCAAACGGTTCATCGACGGGCCCGGTGGCATGTGGTGCGTCCAGATCGGCTATGGCCGCGAAGAGATGGCGCAGGCCATCGCGGATCAGGTCCGGCGGCTGCCCTATACGTCGCCCTTTACCAATACGACCCAGCCCTCGGCCGTGCTTGCCAAGAAACTCGCCGAGCTTGCGCCGGGCGATCTGAACAACGTGTTCTTCACGACCGGAGGGTCGACCGCCGTGGATACCGCGCTGCGGACCATGCATTTCATGAACAACCGGCTGGGCCGCAAGTCCAAGAAGATCGTGATCGCGCGGGAAAAAGGCTATCACGGCTCGACCTATCTGGCCCACACCGTCACCGGCAAGGAACGCGACATCAACCGCTTCGACAAGGAAGACCGGCTGGTGCGTTTTCTGCCCGACGTGAACCCCTATCGCCGCCCCAAAGGCATGAGCGTAGAGGAATGGTGCGACGAAAAGGTTGGCGATCTGGAGCGGATGATCGAAGAGGTCGGCGCCGATAACGTCGGGGCCTTTATCGCCGAACCGATCCTGAGCTCGGGCGGTGTGATCGTGCCGCCGCCGGGATATCACAAGCGCACCTACGACATCTGCCGCGCCCATGACATCCTTTATATCTCGGACGAGGTGGTCACCGGATTTGGCCGCATCGGGCACTGGTTTTCGTCGCTGGACGTTTTCGGGATCAAGCCCGACATCATCACCTGCGCCAAGGGTCTGACCTCGGGCTATCTGCCGCTGGGCGCCTGCATCATTTCCGACGAAGTGATGGAACGGGTGAGCGAAAAAGACGAGCCCGCGACCTTTACCAACGGCTACACATATTCCGCCCATCCCGTCAGCTGCATGGCCGCCCTCAAGAACATCGAGATCATGGAACGCGAAAAGATCAACGAGCATGTGCTCGAGGTCACGCCGCATTTCCAGAAGCGCCTGCAGGACTTGCGCAAGTTCGACATCGTCGGGGACGCGCGGGGCATGGGGCTTTTGGGCTGCATCGAATGTCGCGCCGAAAATCTGGAAGCCGAACGCCAACTTGGCCAGATGATCGACGACGCCTGCGAAGAAATGGGCCTGCTGGTCCGGCCGCTGATCAACATGGCGGTCTTTTCGCCGCCGCTGATCATTACGATCCAACAAATCGATGAAATGTTCGACATCCTCGAGCGTGCATTGGAGCAAGTCAGCGCAAAGCTGTCCGGAAAGGCGGCATAATTCATTTTTTCGACCCGCGCGGGGCAGGTTTTGCTTCGTGCAAGGGGTTGATTGGACTAGTCTTTCGATACGGCCTGACCGGAAGATCTACGCAAAAACAAAAGGCCGACAACCAACTGGGAGAGTACGATGACCCACATGAAACTCTTGGTAACAGCCGGTGCGTTCGCCCTGACCGCAGGTATGGCTTTTGCCGAAGACCCCGAACTGATCGTTTTCGATTGGGCCGGCTATGAGGACCCGGAATTCTTCACCGCCTATTTGGCAGCACATGGTGACAGTCCGACTTTCGCTTTCTTCGGCGACGAAGAAGAAGCATTCCAGAAGCTGCGCTCGGGCTTTCAGGCCGATGCCGTCCACCCCTGTTCCCAATCGGTTCCCAAGTGGATCGAGGCAGGAATTATCGCCCCCCTCGATACATCGCGCATCGACCGCTGGGACGATCTGGACCCCGCGTTCCGCGACATTCCCGCCTTTATGAAGGACGGTGAATACTATTTTGTCCCGATGGACTGGGGCAACACCGGCCTGACCTACAACACCGACCTTCTGGGCGAAGCGGCGGTGCAGTCGCTGCAGGCCTTTGCCGACCCCGCTCATGCGGGCCGCATTTCGCTGCCTGACAACGTGGATGACGCCTATGCGCTGGGCTTTCTTGCCATCGGCGTAAAGGATTGGGCCACTGCCACGGACGAACAGTTCGTTGCCGCGTCCGACTTCCTGCGGGCTGTGCATCAGAATGTTCGCACCTATTGGTCGGACGGCGCGACGCTGTCGCAGCTGATGTCCTCGGGCGAGGTCTATCTGGCCTGGGCATGGAACGAGACCTTCTCGACCATGAGCTACGAAGGCTTCCCGATCGCGATGAAGCGTGACACCGACGAAGGCGCGTCCAGCTGGGTTTGCGGCTATGCCCGCACCGCCAACGCACCGGGCAGCGAAGATAAGTTCTACGACTTTATCAACGCTTGGCTCGAGCCTTCGACCGTCGAATACATTGTCGGCTACTGGGGCTACGGCCACTCGAACGCCGCCGTCATGTCGACGATGAGCTCCGAGGATCTGGCAGCTGTCGGTCTGGATACCAGCGACGAACTTCGTGAAGGCACGCTTTGGCAGGGCCCGGTCCCGGTCGAGCTTCGCGAAAAGATGATCGCCGAATTCGAACTGATCAAGGCCGGCTTCTAAGCCGTCCCGCCACAAAACCAAAGCGCCCCGACCAGCCGGTTCGGGGCGCTTTTTTATTGAATGAGCGGCTTTTTTTTGAATGAGCAGCGGGCCGGGCCGGTGGCCGCGGGTTATAGCGGTTTCTGGCCGCGCAGGTGTTGCGGGCAGTGTTCGCCGGACACCAGAACCCTGATCATCGTCCGCCAAGTCGTTTCCTGATCCGCGATAAAGTCGGCGCCATGATCCCGATCCAGCCGGTCGCGGTCGGGGCCTGTCAACGTGGCCAGCTCGCGCTGGGCGACCTCGCGGTACCATGGATTCCGGTTCCTTAGACCGATCTGATCAAAGCCCGCGTCCTTCAACGCGCGTTCGTAGCGTGTCGGTGACGCCATCGCGAAATCAAGGTCTTCGGCTTTAATGTAGGCTTCCATTTCCGGCGACGGCGGGCCGTCGTGCGACATTAGCCAATCTGACGCCGCGAACCAGCCTCCCGGTTTCAGCACGCGGTAGACGTCGCGGCAAAGGGCCTCTTTGTCGGGGATATGGATGATCGAGTCCTTGGAATAGACAACGTCGAAACTGTCATCGTCAAAGGCCAGCGGTCCCGGAGCGACTTCGCGGACCGTGATGCGGTCGCTCAGTCCGGCCTTGGCCGCGCGGCGCTCTGCCGCGGCGCAGACATCGGGCTCTACGTCGATGCCGACCACCTCTGCCGCGCCCATGTCCCGCGCCAGAAGCACCGCGATTGCGCCCGATCCGCAGCCGATATCCAGCACCCGCTTGCCGCGCAGATCCAGCCCTTCGACCACGCGCAGTGCTTCCTCGGCACCGCCCGGAGACAGGAAACCTTCGCCCCAGATGTCCTCTAGAAAGGAGATGTGCGCGTCGTCGTAAAGCAGCTCTCTTTCAGGATCGGACATGGTGGTTCCTTTCGTTCTGGTCAGGCGGGCAGGTCTGCGGCCCTTGCCATCCGGCTGGTATAAAGGTCTAGGAACCGTCGGGTGTAGAACTCCATCCCCGCCAGCGGCCCCGGTTCGTAATAACGCGACAAAACTCCAAGCTGGTTCTTTTCGATGATGGTCTTATCCGCGACCGTGGTCACGTCCCACAGCCACGTCAGCCGCTGCAGGTCGTAGTCACGCCCCTCGACCGCGTCGTCGCGGACCAGCCAGATGATTTCCTGCACCGAGCGGTCGATCCCATCGGGGATAAAGCGATAGGTGACGACGTGGTCGTTGTAGATCAGGAACGGGTTGAAAAAGCCGATGTAGACGTCCGCCGCGCCACTGTCGTAGCCGGCCAGATTCCCCAACAGTGGCGCGACCGGCTTGCCGTCGTCGCTGCCTGTTACCACATCGTCATACAGAGAGTGGCGGCTAAAGGTATGGTCCACCGACCCGGGCGGGCAATGCTCTCCGACGGTGTCGACGTAGTCGGTCGGGATGTTCAGCGCCTGTGCCCGTTCGACCATCGCCTTGTTCAGCGGCTTCATGCGATCGCCGTCCATATGTGTGGGATGGGTGCGGGCAAATTCGGGATGGGCGGGCGCGCAGTGGTAACATTCGTTGTAATTTTCGACGAGCAGTTTCCAGTTCGCGGCGACCGGATAGGATTTTCGCGCGGCGACCTTTAGGCGGTCCAGCCCAAAGGGCCGCAGCAGGGGTCCCATGTCCCGGCGCATCTGGTCGAAGGACGTGGGGTCTGCGGCGAAACTGACGAAGACCAACCCGCAGAATTCCTCGACCGCGACGGGCTTTAGGCCCAGTTTGTCATGGTCGATCCCGTCCATCAGCCGTGCCGAAAACAGGCTGCCGTCCAGATTATAGGTCCAAGCGTGGTAGGGGCAGGTGAACCGTCGCGCCGAACCGCGCGGCTCCAGACAGACGCGGCTGCCACGGTGACGGCACACATTGGCATGAGCGTGGATCCGGCCCTCGGCATCGCGGACGATGATCGCGCTTTCCCCGCAGAGGTCGAACAGCATATAGTCGCCGGCCTTCGCAATTTCCGAGGCGAGCCCCGCGAAATGCCATTCGGTCAGGAAAAATTGGTCCATTTCCGCGCGATACAGCGCCTCGGACCGGTAGTAATCCTGCGGCAAAGACCACCCGGGCCGGTAGTCTGCCAACAGGTTTCCGACAGTTCGGGGGGCGGGGCTGGTCAGGGAACCGCTCAGCGTCATCCTGTCTCCTATTCGAACACCACCAAAGAGTCCGAGCCCCAGCCAACGCGGACTTCGCTGCCGGCAGGCAGCACCGAGCGGCCCGCGGTATTGCGCATCGAGATCGTCACAGGCTCATCGGGTCCGGGCAATTCGACCGTGTAATAGGTCATGTCGCCGTAATAGCTGGTGTCCAGAACTTTGCCTTTGACCTCTTGTTCGGCGGTGTCGGTCCGCTCGAACAGGATGGTCAGCATTTCGGGGCGGACGCCAACGGTCTTGACGTCGCTTGCGTCGAAACCCTTGGGCATGGCAGAGCGGTCCAGCTTGATCTGACCCAGCGCGGGGATCTTGACCAAAAGCCCGCCTTCGGACGGTCGGGCGCTGGCAGTAAGGAAGTTCATGACGCCGATAAACGAGGCGACCCGCTTGCTTGCCGGACGGCGGTAAAGCCCTTCGGGGCTGTCGATCTGGGCGATCTGGCCCTCGAACATCACGGCGATGCGGTCCGACATGATCAGCGCTTCTTCCTGATCGTGGGTGACCAGAATAAAGGTGATGCCGATCTGCTTTTGCAGTTGGCGCAGTTCGACCTGCATCTGTTCGCGAAGCTTCTTGTCCAGTGCCGACAGAGGCTCGTCGAGCAGGATCACCTTTGGACGCATCACCAAAGCACGGGCCAAGGCGACCCGCTGGCGTTGCCCGCCCGACAATTCATGCGCGGCGCGGTTGCCGTAGCCAACCAGATCCACCATGGCGAGCGCCTTCTCGACCTCGGCCGCGATTTCGGCTTTGGTCAGCTTCTTGCGTTTTAGCCCGTAGCCCACGTTGTCGGCCACCGAAAGGTGGGGGAAAATCGCGTAGCTTTGGAACACCATGTTGGTCGGGCGCAGGTTCGCCGGAACGCCGGCCATCGGCTCTCCGTCGATGGCAATCGTGCCGGTCGTCGGGCTGTCGAAGCCTGCGATCATCCGCAAAAGCGTGGTCTTGCCGCAGCCCGACGGTCCGAGGAGCGAGAAGAACTCGCCTTCGCGGATCGTGGCGTCGATCGAACGGAGGGCCTCGACCGAACCGAATTTCTTGGTCACGGCGCGAAGGTCGATGATCGGCTTGTCGGACATGTCAGATGTATCCTTGGGGGGTTGAGCCGGGGTCTATCCCCTGACGTTTGGCCTGACGGCGGCGGAACCATTCCGCGACAACCAGCAGCGTTACCGAAAGCGCAAGGAGAAGGGTCCCCAAGGCCATGATCGACGGCAGTTTCGCGGGGAACCGCAGCTGGCTCCAGATATAGACCGGCAGGGTCACGTCGGTGCCGGTCAGGAAGAAGGCGATGATGAATTCATCCAGCGAAATGGTGAAGGTGATCAGCAGGCTGGAAATCACCCCCGGCAGGACAAGCGGAAAGATCACCCGCCGAAAGGTGCCCCAGCGGGTTTCGCCTAGGTCGAACGACGCTTCCTCTAGCGATTGGTCCAGGCCCTGAAACGCAGAGTTCAGGATCGCAACCGAGAAGGGGACACAGATCAACACGTGCCCGCCGATGACCGTCCAGAGCGACAGCGGGAGCCCGAGCTGCATGAGCATGACAAGCAGGGCCACGGCGACGATGATCTCTGGCAGGACCAGCGGCAACATGATGAAGCCGACCAGCGACTGTTTCGCCGGAAACCGGTAGCGCGCGATTGCCCGCGCGGCACAGGCGCCCAGAATGGTGGACAGCACCGCCGTGCTTATCCCGACGAACAGCGAATTTTCGACCGCGCCGTGCAGCGCCTCGGTTTCCCAAAGGACGGTGAACCAGTTGGAGGTGAAGCCCTTTAGAGGGAAGGCAATGATGGTCGCGTCGTTGAAGGCGAACAGCGGCAGCAGCACCACCGGCGCGTACAGAAAGATCATATAGGCGACGGCATAAACGGCCAGCCAGCGGAATCCCTTTGCGGAGTTCATTTCACACGTCCCCCCAGCTTGCGTCCGACCAGATAGATGACCAGCGCCAATGCCCCAACGATCGCCATGGACGACACCGCCAGCGCGGCCCCGAGAGGCGCGTTGTTCGCTTTGCCGAACTGGGTCTGGATCATGTTCGCGATCATCAGGCCGTTATTGCCGCCCACAAGGCGCGGCGTGATGAAATCCCCGATTGTCGGGATCAGGACGATCAGGACAGCCGCCATCACGCCCGGCATGGCCAAGGGTAGCGTCACACGCAGGAACCGGCGGACCGGCCCGTCGCCCAGATCCTCGGCCGCTTCCAGATAGGACCGGTCGATTTTCTCAAGCGCGACAAAGATCGGCAGAATCGCGAAGGGGGCCCATGCATGGGCGAGCGTGATCACCACGGCGTTGATGTTGTACAGCAGGAACGTCAGCGGCTCGTCGATGATGCCAAGCCCCAACAGCGCCGAATTGAGCACGCCGTTGTAGCCAAGGATGACCTTCCACAGAAAGACCCGCAGCAAATAGCTGGTCCAGAAGGGGATGGTGATCAGGAACAGCCACAGCGCCTTGCGGCGTTTGACGTGGAACGACAGGTAATACGCGATGGGAAAGGCCAGCGCCACGGTCACCATGGTCACGATGACCGAGATGCTCAGGGACCGGAGCATAAGCGCGCGGTAGATCGGCTTTGTCCAAGCTTCCTGATAGTTGGCAAGCGTCAGGGTCTTGTCCAGATCCAGATAGTCCTGGGTCCAGAAACTAAAGGTCACCACCATCGCCAGAGGCGCGGCCAGCATCAGCAGCGCGTAGAACAACGGGGGGCTGATCAGCGTAAGCCCCTGACGCGTG
>JALQXR010000005.1 GCA_023263105.1 Marivivens sp.
ACCCGTTCGCCCCGCACATCCGCGCCCGCCCGTTTCCAGTCGTCCAAGGCGATCGGATCGCGAAAGTGGACGCCCACCTCTTCGAGGATCGCCATCGAGGCCGCCTCGATCCGTTCGATCTGCGACTGGTCCATCGGTTCGACCAAGGGCAGCCTGCGTTTGAGCGCGGGCAGCATTTTGGTGTCGCGGCGGTTGCGGGCCTCTGCCCTTGCGCCGCGACCCCGACGAACCGTCCCTACCGCGTCCACGCTCATGACAGGTTGTCTCCGTCCGATGGGTCGGTCAGGTCGATCCAGATCGTCTTGACCTCGGTGTATTGGTCGTGGGCCAGCATGCCCTTGTCCCGACCGCCAAAGCCCGACTGCTTGTAGCCGCCGAAGGGCGTGGTGATGTCGCCTTCGCCGTAGCAGTTGATGGTAACGGTCCCCGCCTTGATCGCGCGGGCCGCGCGCAGGGCCTTGCGGTTGGACGAGGTAAAGACCGAGGCCGCAAGGCCGTATTCCGTGTCATTCGCGACCTCGATCGCCTCATCATCGCTGGCGACCGTGATGACCGACAGGACAGGGCCGAAAATTTCTTCGCGGGCGCGGGGGTCGTTGGCTTTGACCTCATAGATCGTCGGTTGGACATGGGGCCCGTCGACGGTGCCGCCCGCCAGTGCCTTGCCCTTTAGATAGCCCGCGACTTTGGCACAGTGTTCGGCATCGACCAGCGCGCCAAGGTGGTTGGCAGGGTCCAGAGGATCGCCGGTTTTCCAGTCGCGCATTCGGGCCAGCAACCGGTCCAGCAGCGCGTCCTTGACGTCGCGATGCACGATCAACCGCGACGCGGCCGAGCAGTTCTCGCCCATGTTCCAGAACGCCGCCATCGCGATGTGACCCGCCACGTGGTCAAGGTTTTCGGCATCCGACAGAACCACGGCGGGGTTCTTGCCGCCGCACTCCAGCACGACCTTTTTCAGGTTGCTATCCGCGGAATAACGCAGGAACCGTCGACCGGTTTCGGTAGAACCAGTAAAGGTGACCATGTCCACGTCCATATGGCGGCCCAAGGGTTCGCCCACGTCCGGACCATTCCCCGGAAGCACCTGAAACACGCCGCGCGGCACCCCTGCCTCGGCCACCAGTTCGGCGCTTCCACAACCCCACTCATGCAGTCAGGCTGGTCTGCTCTGCCGGTTTGGCGATCAGCGAACAGCCCGAGGCCAGCGCCGGTCCCAGTTTCCACGCCAGCATGAGAAGCGGAAAGTTCCACGGCAGGATCGCTGCGACGACGCCCACGGGTTCGCGCACGATCATCGAAATCGCGCCATCGCCGGACGGGGCAACGGCGTCATAGATCTTATCGATCGCCTCGGCGTGCCATTTGATGGTGCGGATCGCTTCGGGGATGTCGATGGTTTCGCAGTCACGGATCGGCTTGCCGCTGTCGAGGCTTTCCAGCACCGCCAGTTCGCGGCGGTTGCGGGTCATCAGTTTTGCCAGCCGGATCAGGATGTCCTTGCGGGCCGACGGATCAAGTCGGGACCAGCCCCCTTGATCAAACGCTTCGCGGGCCTTGGCCACGGCATCGTCCACGTCGGCGGCATTGCAGGCCGCGATTGTGGTGATGACCTGCCCTGTCGCGGGGTTCACGGTGTCCAGCTTTGCGCCTCGTCCCGCGCGGTAGCGCCCGTCGATAAAGGCGGCAGCAGGCGGGGTCAGGTCGCGGGCGATGGCGGCGTATTCGTCGCGGGTCAGAAGGTCGGTCATTTCGCGCCTCCGGTGATCTGGGAAATGGTGGTGTTCATGGTGCGGATGACCTCGGACAGGGCCCGTTTGTCATCCTTGTTCAACGGCTGCAAAGGCCGGCGCGGAGGGCCTGCATCGATGCCGCGCAGGGTCACGCCGTATTTGATGCACTGGATGAACTTGCCGCCCTGCTCCAGCACGCGCATCAGCGGCAGCATCGCGGACATGATCGCGCGGCCCTTGGTGAAATCGCCGTCGACCGCACAGGCCTGATACAGCGCGATATGGGCTTCGGGCGCGAAATTCGAACCCGCGCAAACCCAGCTGCGCGCGCCCCATGCAAAGAACTCGAGTGCCTGATCGTCCATCCCGCAGGACAACTGGATATGAGGATAGTCGCGGGCCAGCATATGAAGCCGGTTCGGATCGCCCGAGCTTTCCTTGATCGCGCAGAAATTCGGCGAGCGGCCCAGACGGTCGAGCGTTTCCTCGTCCATGTTCACGCTCATCCGGCCGGGATAGTTGTAGAGCATCACCGGCATGTCGGCCTCTCGGTCGATCGCCAGCGCGTGCAGCGCGATTTCACGGGCGGTCGGGTAGGCATAGGGCGGCGTCGCGACCAGCAGCGCGTCGGCACCGATTGCCTTGGCCTCTTGGGCGTAGACGATGCTGTCTTCGGTCCGGATCGCTCCGGTCCCGACAATCATCGGGACGCGGCCTTTGATCAGCGCCTTCATCCGGCGCATCATGTCGATCCGTTCGTCCATCGTCTGGGCGTAGTATTCGCCGGTGGTGCCCGCCACGACCAGACCGTGAACGCCCGAGCCGATCAGGTATTCGACCGTCGCCTCGAGCGCGGCGTCGTTCAGGGTAAAGTCGTCATGATAAGGCGTGACGACGGGGGTATAGATGCCCTCAAACCGCATTGCGTCTGTCCTTTCGCGAAATGATGTCGTGTGGAAGGGGATCGGGCCGGACAAACTGTTCAAGCCGGTCGCGCGACAGGTCCCAGTGCTGCAGCGTCAGGTCCGTCACCACCGCCGGCTCGCGCGCTTCGATCGCGGCGATCATGGCGTCGTGCTGGTCGATGGCTTTGGCCACGCGGGTTTCGTCGTCGCGGGTCGAGGGTCGGTAAAACGTCTGGCTCAGGCGGCTATGATCGATCAGCAATCGCGACAGGGCCGCCATCAGATAGGGGTTGTCCGCCATCTCTCCGATCACATGGTGGAACCGAAAGTTCAGCAGCACGCTTTCACCGGGATCGCCCGCGCGGATGGACTTTGCGAACTGGCGCTGCACGTCTTTCAAATCGTCCAGTTGCCGCGCGGTCCGGTTCTCGGCGGCCAGTCGTCCGGTCGAGGCATAGACCATCGGCGCCGTCTGGAAAAAGGTACGCATGGTCCGCAGATCCATCGACGCGACCTTTGCCCCGCGGTTGGCCTCGATCGTCAGGTAACCCTCACCCGCGAGCCGCTGGAGGATCTCTCTCATAGGGGTGCGCGACAGGCCGTAGGCCTCGGACAGCCCCGCCTCGTCCAGTCCACTGCCCGGCTCGATATCCAGCGACAGGATGCGCCTTCGCAGGTCTTCCAATGCATCGGTCTTACGGTTCATCTCGGCTCCCCCTAATGGTCGTTGTATACATTTCGTATACAGATTCGGTCAAGACGATTTTGGGGGCGGGTGGATCGGGTCGAAAACCCTGCGTTCCAAAGCATAGATTGTTTGTGGCGACAGACTTTCGTAGAGTGGCAACCAAGCAATTTTGCACACAGAAATTACCCGCCCAAACAGCGCAACGCCAACGAGGCAACCCCGATGACCAAGTCTATTTCCGCACTCCTTTCCTGCACCTTCCTCCTTGCGACACCAGCCTTTGCCGACATGTCCGAAGCGTGCTTGGCCGACCTGAGCGGCGAACGCGTCACCTTTGTCGTGCCAAACGCGCCCGGGGGCGGTTATGACACCTATGCCCGCGCACTTGCGCCAGAATTCGAAGCCGCGACCGGATCGACGGTCCGGGTCGTCAACAACTCTGGCGGCGGCGGCTTGGTCGCACGGTCGCTGGTGCTGAACTCCAGTTCCGACGACGTCTTCCTGCTGATCGAGAACTATCTGGACCTGATCATCAATATCGACACCGGTGTCGACTCTTCGGACGGCGTGCCACATTTTCAAATGGAGCGGTTCCGGCCTCTGGGTCTGGTCAACTTCGGCCCCGACGCATGGCTGGGCGTCCCGGGAACCGATATTTTCGACCCGTCGATCACCACGATGGTGTCGTCGCAGGGCGGAATCGACGGATCGCTGCTGGCCTTTGTCGCGCCTGCGATTGCTCTGGGGATCGAACCAGAGGTCATTGCCGGTTACGACGGCACCAGCGAAATGGCATCGGCAGTGCTGCGCGGAGAAACCGACCTAACCACCATGTCTTTGACCAGCGCGCTGAAAAAGGCATCGGGCGGCGATCTCCAGATCCTGATGACCATCAGCGACGGGCCGGTCGCAGGCCACGAAGACATCCCCTATCTGGCAGGCGAAGGCAGCGTGTCCTGGGCACGGACCGAGGGTCTGGACCCCGCCGAGCGTGACCGTTTGCGTGGCTTTGCCGTCATGGCAGCGACCATTGGCGGCGAAGTTCGTGGCTTTTTGGCGGGCGCGCATCTTAGCGAAGCACGGCTAGGCTGCCTGTCCGAGGCGATGGACGTGGCGATTGCCTCGCCTGTTTTCGCGGAAACCGCAATGGCACAGGGTCGTCCGGTTAACGGCGTGTCGGCGGCGGATACGGTCGCTCTGGTCGAGCGCGCGACGGCGGCATTCCTGACCTACGGCGACGAATACAATTCGCTACTCGAGGCCGTCCAATAACACCCTCCGACTGAGCAAGGGCACAATATTACATGGGTTATTTTGAGGCTCTTGCCCAAGGGCTCGGGAACGTCCTGAGTTTCCCCAACATCATGATCCCGATTGCGGGGACGTTGATCGCCATGGCGACATCGTTCCTGCCGGGTGTCGGGATCACGGGGCTTGCGGCGCTGCTGATGCTGGCGACGATCAACTGGGAGCCGGAATCGGTGTTGCTGCTGTTCGGAGCCCTGACCGGCGGCGCCACCTTTATGGGGTCGATCACGGCGATCCTGTTCAACATTCCGGGCAATAGTTCGTCGGCGGCGACGCTTCTGGATGGCCACCCTCTTAGCAAGCAGGGCAAGGCAAAGATGGCCATTGCCGCGTCCGCGACCGCGTCGGCGATGGGCTCTGTGGTCGGGGTCTTTGTGTTGATGGCAGCGATGCCGATTGTCCGGCCCTTTATCCTTGAATTCGGACCGTTAGAGCGGCTTTTGCTGGGGATCTGGGGGCTGACGACCATTGTCGCGGTGCCCAATACCTCGGCCTTGAAAGTGCTGGCGGTGTCTTTTGCCGGGCTGCTTGCCGCCGCGATCGGGCATGACCCGACGACCGCCATGCCCCGTTGGTCCTTCGGATCGTACGAACTGTTCGACGGGCTGGACACGATCGCCATGCTGCTGGGGTTCTTCACGATTTCCGAAATCATCGGATGGCGGAAGGATTTCCGCATCTCCGAGGTCGCGGACATGAGCGCTGGCGGCGACGGCCTCAGGTCGGGCATCTGGGCAGTGTTCCGGCATTACCGGCTGATGATCCGCTCGTCGCTAATTGGCACGGTGGTCGGCATCATCCCCGGAGTCGGCGGAACCGTCGCGGGGTTCGTGGCCTATGGGCAGGCGATCCAATCCGCAAAAACGGGACGGGAAAACTTTGGCAAGGGCGACATACGAGGCCTGATCGCGCCCGAGTCCGCGATCGATGCTAAGGACGGCGGCTCCCTGCTTCCGGCGCTGGCTTTCGGCCTGCCGGGATCAGAGGCGGGGATCATCCTTGTCACCGTCTTCATGGTGCACGGATTGGTGCCGGGAACGCCGATGCTGACCGTGAACCTTGACCTGACCTTTACGCTGGTGATGGCGCTGCTCTTGTCCAACCTCTTGACGTCGCTGGTCGGGGTGACCATTGCACCGGCGCTGGCGCGTCTGACGCGGCTGCGTATCGACCGCATTGCCCTGCCGGTTCTGATCGCGAGCCTCGTGACCGTGGTTCAGTTGAATGGCCTGTTGATCGACCTGTATGTCGCGGTTGCGTTCGGCGTCTTTGGCTATCTGCTGAAGCATTTCGAATGGCCGAGAGTGCCCTTTGTGATCGCCTTTGTGCTGGCCGGCTTCATCGAATCGAACGCAGCGCTGGCCACCCAATTGTTCGCAGTCGACAAACTCAGCCTGTTCGAACGCCCCGCGGCGATGGTTATTCTGGCCCTTATCGCGGCGTCGCTGCTTTGGATGTTGCGCCAAAGCGGCCAGCCCAAAGACCCGCATCCCGCGCCACCCTATGCGATCCTCTTGCCGTCCGTATTGGCTGTGACCAGCCTGGTGTTCTCGGTCATGGCGCTGACATCGTCCAACGGGTATTCGACCTATGCCATCGGGCTCGCGGTCGGCGCGACAGTTGCCTTTGTCGCCGTGGTAATCCGCGAATGGCATGTCGGCGTCGACCACGACAGAGCCGCAGGCGACGATGTGACGGGGGCCGGCATCCCGCGCAGCCATCTTGGTCCTATGATTGCTCTTGCGGGATTTGCCGCTGCGATCCCGCTGTTCGGGCTAGAGATCGCGGCAGGCGTGCTGGTCGCGCTTTGGCGGCTCGGCAACACCGCCAAGGGCGGGCCGCTGGTGACCGCGCTCTATGCGCTGCTGACGGCCTTGACGACCTTCTACTATGTCGAACGGTTCACCACCGCGCTCTTGCCCACGCCGATTGTGCCGATGCCGTGGTACTAGGTCAGAGCTTTCGCATCACCAGTTCGGCACGGGCGCGGCGCACCGCGTCGGTTTTCATGACAAAGGGCGAAAGGCTGGTCTTTCCTTCGTCCAGATCGATGGACTCGAGCCGCAGCCCCACAGCGTCGCCGACCTGCCGGATCACCTGTTCATAGGCGGGCACGCCGCCCATTGGATTAAGCCAAAGACCCTCTGCCGCCTGCAATATCTGGTCCTGAGACAGCGGAAACGGGTTGCCCTTGGCAAGCGTTGCGATCAGGTCTTCACGCCGCTTGGCAAGGTGGGCGGCAGGGTTACGAGGCGTATAGGGCTGGTCTTCGGGCTGCATCCTTTGCGACATCAGGACGACGCCCCCCTGCCGGAGGCTCCGCGACCACGCAGCGAACAGCGCCGGAAGCTCCTTGGTCGGGATAAAGGACAGAAAACTATGCGCCAGAATGGCGTCGACAGGTTCGATGTCGATCTGGTCCAACGTGGCGCGGGTTGTTTCGATTTCGGCCCCGATAGAGGCCGCATACCGCTCTATCTGGGCAAGAGGTGTGCGGCAGCGATCCACGACGACCAGTGTGAATTTCTGGCCGGTACCGGCATAGGCGCGCGCGACATGGCTGGGCAGACCGCTGTCCGCCGCTCCCGACACCAATACGCGCACCGTCCCGCCAGAACTGGCCAGTTTGCGCAATTCGCGGGTAAAGAACGCGCCGCCTTCGGGTGGGCGGGCATTGCTTTCCAATTGCCGGACAAGGCTCCATGCACGGTGATAGGCCATGCACCCGTCGGCGGGGTCACAGGTGGACGGAGCGCTTTGGAAAGCAAAACCTGCCAGATCGACCAAATCCTCGGTCGCGTCGTCAATCGCCTTGCCGGTTGTCGGCATGTTGCCCCCTCGCCCGTGCCCTGGTCCATTTAGGTCCCGCAATTTGTCTATTCGCACTTCATACCGTCAAGACCCCATTCTATGGTGCGAAGGCTCTGGACCGGGCCGTAAACTTTAAAGGTGGGTAAATGTCCAAAAAGAAACTCCCCATGACCATCGCGATGGCGCTGCGCGACGACGGGATGGCAAGCTGCCGGATCGGCGCGGACGGACGGCCCGTGATCGGCTTTCCCGGTCAGATCCGGCTACCCGACAGTGTGACCCAGAAAGCCGCGACAGGCGGTAATACCGAATGGTTTCCGCGGACCGAAGACACTGGCCTTTCGCTTGCCGGTTCGGTCCTGAACACGGCCGGAGATTTCGACGACTACTCGATCGCGCTGTCCCAGATCGACAAGCGCTATGACGCGAGCACCCTGTTTTTCAACCATCCCCGCGTGATTTCTCAGGTTCGCAAGGACGTGCTGGCCGAACCGCTGTCCGGAATCGAAGGGCTGGTCGTCCCGCGCACGATCCGCGTTCAGGCAACCACGCCGACCAGCCTGCAAGAGGCCTTTGAGGCGTCTGGAATGGCCTATCCCGTGACCGTCCAACTGACCACCGAAACGGACAATCATGCTATTCTGGTGATCGGCAAGGCCGCCGACTGGGACCGGACTCTGGACCTCGACTGGCCGCGCAAATGGTTCTACATCACCGACGTGTCCGGCGTTCCGCTGGTTCAGCACACGCGGTTTCGGCTGTGCTATGTCGGCACCGCGCTAGAGTTCGTCCGGTTCGCCTTTGCCTATCCGCCGCGCAGCTTGGTGGCCAACCTGCCCCCCTCGGGCAACCTGAGCGCCGCAATCTTCAGCAGCGTCTGCAATGGCTTGGCCAGCCGCGTTCCGCTGGACTATTTCAGCGTCGAATTGTCGGTCCAGCCCAGCGGCAAGGCGCGGCTCGAACATCTTTGGGTCGGACTGCCATTCACGGACAAACCTCGGGCCGGCGATCCATCGCGCCGGATGTGGCAAAAGGTCGGCCCAAAGCTGGAAGACCTGATCCGAAGGCCCTCTGACTGGCGCCATGCCCGCATGATCGCCAACACCAACAGCCCGCAGCACTGATCCGCACAAAGGACACCCAGTATGACCGCAACACACAATGCAGATGCCAAGGGCGTGCTCTTTTGGTCCCTGCCTGACAACGGACGGATCAGGGTCGGTTGGGGCAAGGAAGGGCAATTCAGGAACTTTTGGCAGAACACTCTCTTGCTGCCCAACGCCGCCAACGCGGACCTGCTGGAACGGGCGGTTCAGTATTGGCACCCCTCGCCGCCCACAGTCGCCGTCCCCGAGGCAAACTGGGTGGTGAACTATGTTGCGGAGCCCGATATCGCCGCCAACGGTCAAGCCTGGCTAGAGAAACGCTGGGGCGGCAAGGTGCCGATCTTTAACCACCCCAATGCGATCCGTGCCTCTGCGCGGGACAGGATCGAAGAGGTCTTTGGCGGCATCAAGGGTCTGGTCGTCCCGAAGACCGTGCGCCTTAGGCTACGGTCGGTCGACGATCTGAAGCGGGTCTTTGACGACAACGGATTCCGGTTTCCCGTGATCCTTCGCCCCGCAAAATGGCAGACGGGCATGGGGATGCTTCGGATCGACAGCCACGACGACTGGGTTCGGATCATCGGCTCGCCCTACATGACCGAAGATCAGTTCATGATCCAATTCGAAGACGTCGGGAACGCGGCCGGAGAATACCAGAAAGTGCGCGTCCTGTTTGTCGGCGGCACCCCCTATCTGCGCCACGTAAAGGCCACGACCGACTGGATGATCCACAACACGTCGAAAAACGCGGTCGAGGGATTCGCCGGCAAGCGCGAAATCCAAGTGATCGACGAGTTGGAAGCCAATCCCACCTTCATGCACATCTGTTCAGAGATCGGGCAACGGCTGCAGCTGGACTTTTTCGGTGCGGACATCGGGATCGACCCCGCGAACAACCGCTTTGTCCTGTTCGAGGCAAACCCGTCGATGTCCGTGTTCTTTGCCCCGCGCGAGGACGATACCCCCGAACGTGCCGAACGCCGCGAACGGCTTCAGCTGAGGGCCGAGCGGGCGGTTGTGGAACTGTTGAAGGACCCGACACGGTGGCGGTCCGGTTGAGAACCAAATAGGGATCGCGGCGATGAAACTTGAATTCCATCATATCAATTTCGTGTCCGAAGACGTCGACCGCCTGCACGACTTCTACACGCGCGTGCTGGGGCTGGACGACATCCCGATCCAGACTTTCCCCCGCCCCGACGCCACCGCGACCAGCGGCTACAACGGCAAGATCCGCTTTGCCACGGACGGCGCGATGCAAATGCATCTGGCCACAAAGGACCTTACGGTCGCCTTCCGAAACGGCGAGGTCATCAATCCGGTCGAGCGCGGCCATATCGCCTTCCGCACGGACGACATCGCGGCCTTCAAGGCGTTGCTCGACGAAAACGGCATCCCCTATTCTGACTACGGAACCGCCTTTGCGAAGGAATGGCACCAGATTTTCTTTCACGACCCCGAAGGCAACGTGATCGAGGTCCATCAGGCGGTCTAAGCGCCGGACCCTGCCCCGCGGACGATGCGGCAAGGCCCGTCCATGCCGACACCACATCGCGGGTCACACTGATCGCGGGACACCCCGACTGTCTTCCTTTGGTCAAGCACAGCGACGCCTAGGACGCACATGCCAAACACAGCCCCACAATACAGGTGGGGACGAAAAACCACGTGTTTTCAGGAGAAGTGGCGGACTGGGGAGGATTCGAACCCCCGACCCCTTGATTCGTAGTCAAGTACTCTATCCAACTGAGCTACCAGTCCGCGTCAGAGTGTGGGCGATGTATCCCCCTGCGTCGGGCATTGCAAGGCCCAAAGGCAAGTTTCTTGTGCATTTCTTTGTGGCCGGATCAACGCCTTGGCGGCGGGCCCGCCTAGGACCCTGCGGACCATTTGGGCAGGCAAATGCGGAACTCTGTCCCCTTGTCCGACGTGTGGCCCAGTTCCAGCCTCCCGCCGTGGCCGCGCACCAGTTCCGACGCAATGACCAGCCCCAGACCTGCCCCGCCTTTCGTTGCGCCACCCTGAAAGGCGCGGAACAGGAAATCGCGGGCCTTGGGCGGCAATCCGGGGCCGGTGTCGCGGACCATGATCCACCAGTGGCCGTCGTCCTCTTCGGCGTGGACGCTGATCTCTCCGGCTTTGCCGGTCGCCATGATGGCCTGCCGCGCATTGCGGACAAGGTTGCCGATAACCCGATAAAGCTGTTCACCGTCGGCGCGCAGCATCAGTGTCGATGGCACGTCTTCGGAGAAGCTCAGGTCGTGCTCACCGGCAGAGAGCCGTTCGCTGTCGATCACCTCTCCTACGATCTCGGCCAGATTGACCCGTTCCAGCCGCGGCGGCGGTTCTTCGGCCCGCCCGAAGGCCAGCGTGTTTTCGCACAGGTGGACCGCGCGCGTGATCGAATTGACCAGCTTTGGTGCCATGCGTTTGACGGCGGGGTCCTCGCTGGCCTCGATCCGGTCGGTGAACAATTGCGCCGAGGTCAGGATGTTGCGCAGATCGTGGCTGACCTTGGCGACGCCCTCGCCCAATTGCGCCAGTCTTTCGCGCTGACGCAGGGCGGAGCTTAGCTGGGTCTGCAGCAGCCGGAGCGTTTCTTCGGCCTCTCGCAGTTCGGTGATTCCGGCAGCGGGTTCGATGATACGGCGGGCGTCTTCGGGCGCTTCGGCATAGGCTTTCATGTGGCGGACCACGCCGCTGATCGGTTTGACGATGAATGTGCGCACCGCAAGGAACAACAGGCCCGCCGTCACCGCCGAGATCACCGCCGACAGGATCAGGACGTTCAGCCCGTATTCCAGCATCGCCACCCGCAGCGGCCCCTGCTCCATCGTGACTTCGATCAAAAGCCCGCCGTCCTGCACCGGATTGCCGATCACACGGATGATCGGGTTGCCGCCGCTGACAAGCGTCCGCGCCGCATCCGCGATCAACGCCCAGCCAGAAGCGTCGCGCATGTCATAGGTGGCTTCGACCGGCGACGGGATCGGAGAGGACAACGCCAGCCTGCGCACCTCGTCCCGCCGCAGCACCACGTTAAAGATGCCCGCATTGCGCAAAAGCTCTGCTTCCAGCTCGGGCGAAATCATGTCGTCGGCTTCCAGAGCAAGGCTCGCGATTTGCGCCCGTTCAAGCCGCAGCAGCAGGTAATCTTCGCGAAAGCGGGCGATCGAAGGCACAAAGATCAGCACCTCCGCCAGCATGACGAAGATCACTGTCAGGATTAGAAATCGTCCCGAAAGGGATTTGAGCATCCTTGTTCCGCCTGCTTAGGGCAACCACCTCTGGACCGCGCGAACCACCCGTTTGACACCGGCGCTTTCGAACAGCCTTGGGCTAAAATAGGCACCTGCGGCGCGTTTGTTAATCTCGGCCATGGTCGGATAGGGCAAAACCGTACCTGCAACCGCAGAAAGTTTGAGCCGATTGGCGATGGCCAACGCCCAGAACCCGATCAATTCGCCCGCGCCGTCGCCTGCGATCGAGACGCCGACGGGTCGGCCTTTGACCACCATCAGCTTTATCAGGCCCGCGGTCCGGCCTGTCGCGATGGCCCGGTCGTTGTGGTGGAAGTCGAACCGCGCGACCTCAAGCCGGTCGCCGTGGGCGGCGCGGGCCTCGGCTTCGGTCATGCCGATCTGGGCCAGTTCGGGGTCGGTGTAGGTGGCCCAGGGGATATGGTCGGTGCGGGCCTTGGCTGGCAGACCAAAGAGCATCGACCGGATGATCACGCCCGCATGGTATCCCGCGACATGGGTGAACTGCATCCCGCCGGCGACGTCGCCTATGGCATAGACGCGCTTGTTTCCCCGCGCCCGCAGGTCGGGACCCACGTCGATGCCGCGCGGCGTGGTCGCGATACCGGCCTTGGCCAGATCCAGCCGTTCGACGTTCGCCTTGCGCCCGACCGCCATCAACAGATGCGATCCGGTGATCGACCCGTCCGACGTGCGAACGGTGACGCCGCCATCCGCCGTGACCTCTAGCGCCTTGGTGCGTTCAAGGATCCGGACCCCCTGCTCGCGCAGCCTGTCCAGAACGATGGCCGCCGTTTCGGGGTCGTCACGGCCCAGCGCCCGTTCGGCTTCGACCACGGTGACCTTGCTGCCGAACCGGATGTGCGCCTGTGCCATCTCCATCCCGATCGGCCCGCCGCCGACGATAATCAGATGCTCGGGGCGGTCGCGCAGGTCAAAGATCGTCTCGTTCGTATGGACAGTCACCGACCCGAGCCCCGGAATCGGCGGCACAAAGGGGCGCGACCCCGTGGCCACGACGAACCGCCGCGCGCGAATCGTTCTGCCTCCGGCTTCGACCGTGTCGGGGCCGGTAAAGCGGGCAAAGTCGCGGATTACGGTGCAGCCCAGACCTTCGAACCGTTCTTGGCTGTCGACGGGCGCGATGGTCTCTATGACCTGCGCGACGTGGTCTTTCGCGGGGCCATAGTCCATTCCGGTCTTTGCCGCGTGCAGCAGCGCCTTTGACGGGACGCAGCCATAGTTAAGACAGTCGCCACCCATCTTGTGGCCCTCGATCAGCACCACGCGCGCGCCCATCTGCACGGCTCCGGCAGCGACCGACAGCCCGCCCGAGCCCGCACCGATGACGCAGATGTCTGTTTTCAGATCGTTCATGGATCAAAGGTCCTTTCCGCCGCGCCACGCGCGGATGATGACAGGTAGCACGGCCAGCAGGCACAGACCCGCAATCGGCAGAATGACGGGCGGCGAAAACAACAGCCCAAAGTCCGGCGCGGCGCCTGTTTCGAACACTTCGCCCAGTCCGGCTCCGATCGAGGTAAAGACAATCGCACCGGGCATGATGCCCAGAAAGGTCGACACCACATAGCGATACAGCGGCACGTTGACGAGCGCGGGCAAAAGGTTCGCGACAAAGAACGGGACCGCAGGCAAAAGCCGGATCAGAAACAGCATCGACCATTGGTTGGCGTCGATTTCTTCCTTGATGCGCCTGATCTTCCCGCCCGAGTCATCCAGTCGGGACGCGATGCGGCGACCAAACCCCATTCGCACGGCCAGAAACAGCGCGCTGGCTCCGACGGTGGCCGCGACGACGTTGAACAACGCACCCGGAAAGACGGAAAACAAGAACCCTCCGGTCAGCGTGGCGACCGTCGCACCGGGAAGGGAAAGCGCCACTATCGAGGCATAGATCGCAACGAAAACCGCCGCCATCCACCAGTAATTCGCGTCTCGGAGCGCGACCAGCTCTTCGCGGTTATCCCGCAGGGTTTCAAAGGTCAGCGTGTCGCGCAGGGCTACAAAGCCCACGATCGCAACCAGCAGGACCAGAGCGGCGGGCAGGGCCCTGAGAAAGGATTTTCGGGCTGCGGTTGTCAAATCATGTCCTAACTGGCCGGTGGCGCGATACAGTTCCTATCTGTGCCGATCCCCCGCCAGATGATATAGTCCTCACGCTGGCTTGATCGTAAATGAGCCCTTTATAGGCGGAACCGGCGGTTTTGCCGAAAACCTGTAACATTGGGCCAAAGAAAAAGCCGAAGGTTGCAACATTTGTTGGCTCTGGACCTGTTGACAGCCCGCGGCAGGCTCTCTATTGGCAGGGCTTCGAATGACCACGGGTCCCGAATCCTACCGGTTCGCGCCCAACTGATGACGGAGAGAACGCGATGAAGCGCACGTTCCAGCCCTCGAACCGGGTTCGCAAAAACCGCCACGGTTTCCGTGCCCGTATGGCCACCAAAAATGGCCGTAAGATCCTGAACGCCCGCCGCGCACGCGGTCGTAAGGTGCTGAGCGCCTGATAGGATTGGCGGGGTCACATGACACCGCAGAGCTTGGATAATTCAAAAACCGCCGGGGCCCAGCCCGCGGCGGTTTTCGTTCGTGTCGAGCGAATGAAGGAACGCGCCGATTTCCTGCGCGCGGCCAATGCCTTACGGCAGGGCGTGACCGGATTTCATCTGCAGGCCCGTCCCCGCGGCGATGGATCGGAAACCGTTCGCGTCGGCTTTACCTGTTCAAAGAAAGTGGGCAACGCCGTCGCCCGCAACCGTGCCAAACGCCGGTTGCGAGAGATCGCGCGGATGGTTCTGCCTGCGCATGGGCTGGCCGGATGGGACTATGTCCTGATCGGACGGCGCGACGTGACCGCCACCTGCGATTTCGCGACCATGCAAAAGGACCTGATCTGGGCGCTGGGGCGGGTCCACAAATGAAAATGAGCCCGCTGGCCTTTGTCGTATCGCTTCCGGTGAGGTTCTACCGGCTGGTGTTCAGCCCTTGGGTCGGCCACGGCTGCCGGTACCAGCCAACTTGTTCGGCCTATGCGATGGAAGCGCTGGAGAAACACGGCGGGATCAAGGGGTCCTACCTTGCCGCGCGGCGCATCCTGCGGTGCCACCCTTGGGGCGGTCACGGCTATGATCCGGTGCCGGACCCGCACGGGCATCCCCACGACCACGACTGACATCGCCCAGCCGTCGCGGGTTGACGCCGCTCGGCTCTCTGTGCGTTCTTTGGCCCAAGTCAGGGGAACAAGATGCTGCAAAACGCGGGAACGGTCGAGGCAACGCGCGAGCGGTTCGAATGGGACATTCCCGACCGCTACAACATCGGCGCTGACATCTGTGACAAATGGGCTTTGACCGACCCCGACCGGCTCGCGATTATCGACGTGGCCGAGGACGGCACCGCCACCCACCACAGCTTTGGGCACCTGTACCGGCTCTCTAGCCGTTTGGCCCATGCCTTGGGGCGGGATGCGGGTCGGGGCGACCGGATCGCTGTCCTGCTGCCGCAATGCGTCGAAACCGCCGCCGCCCATATTGCGGCGACGAAGATGGGCGCGATTTCGATCCCGCTGTTCACCCTTTTCGGCCCCGACGCCCTGCTGCACCGCCTGCGGGATTCGGGGGCCCGGGTCGTGATCACCAACGCGGCAGGTGCGGGCACCATCGCGGGGCTGCGCGACCAGCTTCCCGATCTGGTCCGCGTTCTTTGCATCGATGGCAACGGAACAGGGGCCGAAGATTTTGCCAGTGCGATCGCCGGCCAGCCCGACCGTTTCGATCCGGTCGACACCGCTGCCGAAGATCCCGCGATCCTGATTTACACCTCTGGCACCACCGGCAACCCCAAAGGCGCCCTGCACGCGCATCGCGTCCTTTTGGGGCACCTTCCGGGGGTCGAAATGAGCCACGACTTTTTCCCCCAGGACGGCGACCGTATCTGGACTCCGGCGGATTGGGCATGGATCGGGGGGCTTTTGGATGTCCTCATGCCGGCCCTGCACCACGGCATCCCTGTGGTCGCGCGGCGGTTTCGCAAATTCACCGCCCAAGGCGCGTTCGACCTGATGCGCGACCAGCGGGTGCGCAACGCGTTCCTGCCGCCGACCGCCCTGAAGATCATGCGCGGCGACACGGCGGCAGAGCCGCACGGGCTGACCCTGAGGTCGGTGGCCTCGGGCGGGGAAACGCTGGGGTCAGAGCTGATAGATTGGGGCCAGCGGGTCTTTGGCTGCACGATCAACGAATTCTACGGCCAGACCGAATGCAACATGATCGTGTCGTCCTGCGCCGCACTCGCTCCGGCAGAACCCGGCGTGATGGGCTTTGGCGTTCCGGGACACGACGTTCGCGTGATTGACGACGCCGGTCGCCCTCTGCCCGAGGGCGTCGAAGGCTCTGTCGCGGTGCGCGCGCCCGATCCAGTGATGTTCCTGCGCTACTGGAACCGCCCCGACGCGACCAAGGCCAAATTCCTGCACGCCGAGACCGGCGACTGGCTGCTGACAGGCGACCGCGGCATGACCACGCGGTCGGGCCGCATCCGGTTTGTCGGGCGCGATGACGATGTGATCAGTTCCTCCGGCTACCGGATCGGACCCGCCGAGATCGAGGACTGCCTGTTGACCCACCCCGCCGTGCGGATGGCCGGTGTCGTCGGCGCCCCTGATCCGGTGCGGGGCGAGGTCGTCGCCGCCTTTGTCCAATTGGTCGATGGCGCCGAGCCTTCGGACCGGCTGGCCAGCGACATCGCCGATCACGTGAAAACCCGACTCGCCGCCTATGAATACCCGCGCATCCTGCGGTTCATCGACGAAATGCCCATGACCACGACCGGCAAGATCATCCGCGGCGCCCTGCGGGCCCGCCTGAAAGAGGACCACTAAATGACCGACGTTCTGACCTATTCCGCCGATGGCGCAGTCGCCACCGTGACCCTGAACCGGCCCGAGGCACGCAATTCGATCGACGCAGAGCTTTGCGTCGCCTTGCGCGATGTCTTTGACCGGATCGAGTCCGACCCCGACGTCCGCGTCACCGTGCTCACCGGCGCAGGCAAGGTCTTTTGTGCGGGCATGGACCTAAAGGCCTTCGCCAGCGGGGCAGAAAAGGACATCCTGTTCGGACAGCACGGGTTCGCCGGTTTCGTGGCCCGCAAACGCAAAAAGCCGGTGATCGCGGCAGTCGAGGGCGCGGCCCTTGCCGGAGGCTTCGAGATCATGCTCGCCTGCGACATGGTCTATGCCGGACAAAGCGCGAAATTCGGGCTGCCCGAACCGACCGTCGGGCTCTTTGCCGGAGGGGGTGGCGCCATCCGGCTGGCGACCCGCGTGCCGCGCGTTCTGGCCAACCAGATCCTGTTGTCGGGTCGTCCCGTCGACGCGGCGACCGCCGTTCAATGGGGGCTGATCAATGCGGCGGTCGAAGACGGCGGAGCCATTGCCGCAGCGCAGGCCATGGCGCGGGTCATCGCGGGCAATGCGCCGTTAGGAGTCACCGAGAGTCTGCGGCTTGCCGACCGGGCCTTCGATCTGGCCGAAGACAAGCTCTGGCAGGAAAACCAAGAGGCAATGTACCGCATCGGCACCTCAAAGGATTCCCGCGAAGGGGCGCGCGCCTTTGTCGAAAAACGCGCGCCGGTCTGGCAAGGCGAATGACCTAGCGGCGCTCGAACATGATCGACACGTCGCCGATATCGATGCCGTAGCGCTTCATATAGGCGCGGTTGAACAGCCGGTCGTCCGACAACAGCCACATCCAGTCGTCAAAGGTGACACGCATCGTCTCGACCGAGCCGTCAGAGGCCGGAATCGGCAGGTCGATGGTATATTGCCAGTTGAACCGGTCGCCGTCCTCGATCCCGTTCGCGGCCCCGATCACACCAGGGGCGGTGCCGGTCCACGTCTGGTCGCCGGTCTTGGTCAGGGTCCAGACCCGCTGCTCGGTCGCGCCGTCTTCGTAGACGAAATCTTCGGTCAGGATCAGCCGTTCGCCGTCCCAATCCCCGTCGATCGTCACGACAAAGGCGCGGCGGACCGTGCCCAGCACGTCTTGGAACTGGCCAGTGGCGACGACCGTCCCGTCAAAGAATTCTTCGATGTTCAGTTGCCGGTCGCTTAGGGGTTGGTCGGACAGCGACGGCTTGCCGGTGCAGGCAGAAAGCGTCACGGCGGCGGCGGCAAGGGCGGCAAAGGCGATGGTCAAAGGGCGCATGGGATGACTCCTGTTTTGCATCTCTTACGCGCCAAAACGCCGATCGGATTTGTCACGCCCCTTGCCGCACTCTGTCCCTTACACTAAGCCATCGCCCATGCTTGACGATCTAGACGACATCCACCCGCTCTTTCATGGCGCTCCGAAATCGACGGAGTTCAAAAAGCTGCGCAAACGGATCGTCCAGAACGTCCGAGAGGCGATCGACCAATACGGGATGATCGAACGCGACGCGCGCTGGCTGGTCTGCCTGTCGGGGGGCAAAGACAGCTACACCCTGCTTGCCATCCTGTACGAACTGAAATGGCGCGGGCTGCTGCCGGTCGACCTCTTGGCCTGCAACCTGGATCAGGGCCAGCCGGGGTTTCCGGCGACCGTCCTGCCCGAGTTCCTGACAAAGATGGGCGTGCCGCACCGGATCGAATATCAGGACACATATTCCATCGTGATGGACAAAGTCCCCGCCGGACGCACGTTCTGCGCGCTTTGTTCGCGCCTGCGCCGCGGCAATCTGTACCGGATCGCGCGCGAAGAAGGCTGTTCCGCGGTCGTGCTGGGCCACCACCGAGACGACATTCTCGAAACGTTCTTCATGAACCTTTTCCACGGCTCGCGACTGGCAACCATGCCGCCGAAACTGGTTAACGAAGACGGTGACTTGTTCCTGTATCGCCCGCTTGCCCATGTCGCCGAAGCCGATTGCGAACGATTCGCCCGCGCGATGAATTACCCGATCATCCCCTGCGACCTATGCGGAAGTCAGGACGGGCTGCAGCGCCAACAAGTAAAAGCGATCCTTGACGGCTGGGAAAAGAACGCCCCCGGGCGGCGGCAGAAAATGTTCCGCGCGCTCATGAATACAAGGCCATCGCACCTGCTTGACCCCGCGATTTTCGACTTTGTCGGGCTAGAGCGGGGCAACGCGAAACCCAAAGACTCTGACGGGATTCCTGATCTGCGTTAACTCCCGAGTGACCTTTATGGTCCTATTTTGTTCTCCACATCAAATGGACGAACGAACCAAAGGACCAAAAGATGACGACGTGGGGAAACCGGACCAAACGGCCTTCTGATAAATACTACCTTGCAGGAGCCGGGGCCTTTGCCGTTTCTTCAGGCGCGTGGCTCCTGAACGCACCGGGCATGGCGTCGTTGGAAACTTTGGGGGCCGCTGCTGTGGCATCCGGCGCGATCGCAGCGCTGCCGTGGATCCGGCAGCGCAACACGCCGCGGGACAGCTTGACGGGGCTTGCCGAACGCGATGGCGTCACCGCCGCGCTTGAGGCAGCCGTTGCCCGCACCGTTCGTCAAAAGGGCAAACCGGTCGGCGCTCTGGTGCTAGAGATCGACAATTTCAAACTGATCGAAGAAGGCCACGACCGCGAGGCTGTCGAAACGATCCTCAAGACCGTCGCAGGGCGTCTTTGCGCAAGCCTGCGGCCGGACGATCTGCCCGCGCGACTGGACGGTGCAACCTTTGCCGTGGCACTCGACCACAGCCGGCGGCTGGACCTAGAGGCCGCGATCCAGCTTTCGAGCCGCATCCAGCAACAACTGTCCGAACCGATTCCGCTGGATGGAACGAACATCTATGTGACCGTTTCCGCCGGTTTCAGCCTCTCGAGCCGGATCGCGGACCCGACCGGCGCGGCGCTTTTGCAGACCGCGACAAGCGCCCTGATCGAAGCGCAACGCTTTGGCCCCGGCGCGTTGCGGAGCTACTCCGCCGCCATGCACAACCGCATCGTGTCGCGTAACCTGCTGTCCGATCATGTCAAACAAGCCATGGATAACGGAGAGATCAGGGCCTTCTTCCAGCCTCAGGTCTCGACCCAAACCGGTCGGCTGACCGGGTTCGAGACCCTGGCAAGATGGCATCATCCCGAACGCGGCCTGATTCCACCGGTCGAGTTTCTGCCAGCTTTGGTGCAGTCAGGAATGATGGACCGCCTCGGCGAAATCATGGTGCGCGATGCGCTTGGTGCGCTGGCACGGTGGGACAACGCCGACTTTGACATCCCGCGCGTCGGGGTCAATTTCTCGGACATCGAACTAAGCGACCCCAGCCTTGTGGATCGGATCAGCTGGGATCTGGACAACTACGATTTGGATCCGAACCGGCTGTCGATCGAAGTGCTGGAAACCTTGGTTGCCAGCCGTGCTGACGATGTGGTCATCCGTAATCTAACCGGACTTGCCGAACTGGGATGCAGTCTTGATCTGGATGACTTTGGAACCGGCCACGCGTCGATCACGTCGATCCGGCGATACGCGATCGAGCGGATCAAGATCGACAGATCTTTCGTCACCAACATCGACAAAGACGCCGAGCAACAGAAGATGGTGACCGCAATTCTCACCATGGCAGACCGGCTCGGGCTCGACACGCTTGCCGAAGGTGTGGAAACGGCCTCGGAACGGAACATGCTGACGGAACTTGGCTGCGGACATATCCAAGGATTTGGAATTTCGCGCCCCCTTCCGCCCGAAGACGTGGACCGTTGGATCAGCGACTATCAAAGCCGCAAAGGAGAGGTCATTCGCCTTGATCGCGCCAGCGGGGCTTGATCCGCCGATATTCCACATTTGCGGCGGAGAGAGGCCTATAGCGCCCCTACAGACCTGAAAACAGCTTGACCTTTGGGGTGCCGACCTGTTGAACCGCCCTGACGCGAAATTGAAATCAGGCGACCTCGATGGACAATCAAAACAAGAACCTTGTTCTGGCAACTGCCCTCAGCTTCCTTGTCATTCTGGTATGGTTCTGGCTGTTCCCGCCCGAAGTTCCTGACGACCTGACCGATCCGACGGTCACCACGATCTCGACAACGGCCCCCGCGGCAGATGTCGCAGCAGCGGCAACCGTAACGGACGCGGTTGCGGAAGCCGCGACCGAGGCACCGCGCGTACCAGTTGAAACGCCGGAACTGACCGGTTCGATTTCATTGCTGGGTGGACGTATCGACGACCTTTACCTGTCGCAGTATCGGGCCTCTCTCGAGGACGGCGCCGAAACCGTTCGCCTGATGCGCCCCGTCGGGGAAAACGACGCATATTATGCGACATTCGGCTGGGCAGCCGGATCGGGCATCGATGCGACCGCAGTCCCCGGTCCCGACACCCTCTGGACAGTGGAATCCGGTTCGACGCTGACGCCCGCAACGCCCGTGACATTGGTTTGGGACAACGGCGCCGGATCGATTTTCCGGATGACCTACTCGGTTGATGACCGCTACATGTTCTCGATTGCGCAAAGCGTCGAAAACACGACCTCTGGCGCGATCACGATGCAGCCCTACGGATTGCTCCGTCGCCACACCGAGCCCGACGATCTATCCAAGGTTTTCGTCGTGCACGAAGGCCTGATCCGGATGTCGGACGGTATCCTGGACCAGCAGAAATACTCTGCCATCCAGGACTATTCGGTCGACGCGAACGAGCAGACTCAGGCCGAGCGTATCGAAGTGCTTGAAAACGGATGGATCGGATACACCGACCACTATTGGATGACTTCGATCATTCCGCAGCCCGGCACACAGTTCCGCTCTGTTTCCAAGTACTTCGCCAATCGTGACCTCTATCAGGCTGAAGCCGTTATGGCTCCGGTATCCGTAGAAGCGGGTCAGTCAGCGATGGTCGAAACGCATTTCTTTGCGGGCGCAAAGGAATGGGAAACCATCTCGGACTACGAAGATAGCCTCTCTGTCGAAGGCTTTGTCGACTCCATCGATTGGGGCTGGTTCTTTTTCCTGACAAAACCGATCTTCTGGTTGCTGCACACGATCCACGGCCTCTTCGGTAACATGGGCTGGTCGATCATGGCCCTGACCCTGATCCTGAAAGCCGCCGTTCTCCCGCTTGCTTATAAATCCTACGTCTCGATGGCGAAGATGAAGGAACTGCAGCCGGAAATGGAAAAGCTGAAAGAGCGCAGCGGTGACGACCGCGCCGCCATGCAAAAGGGCATGATGGAGCTTTACAAAAAGAACAAGGTGAACCCTGCCTCTGGTTGCTTGCCCATCCTGATCCAGATCCCGATCTTCTTTTCGCTCTATAAGGTGATCTTTGTCACGATCGAACTTCGGCATGCACAGTGGGTCGGCTGGATCCGCGACCTGTCCGCGCCGGACCCGTCGTCGATCCTTAACCTGTTTGGGCTTTTGCCGTACAACACGCCGGAACCCGGAAGCCTGTTTTTCATCCTGAGCCTTGGGGTCCTTCCGATCCTCTTGGGGATCTCGATGTGGCTGCAGCAAAAACTGAACCCCGCCCCGACCGACCCGACGCAAAAGATGATCTTTGCATGGATGCCGTGGGTGTTCATGTTCATGCTCGGCAGCTTTGCCAGTGGTCTGGTGCTGTACTGGATCACCAACAACACGATCACGTTCATCCAGCAGTACCTGATCATGTGGAGCCACGGACACCGGCCCGACCTGTTTGGCAACATCCGCGCCGGTCTGCGACGCAAGGCACCCGCGGCAGCCGCCAACAGCACCAAGAAGCCGGGCAAGAAGTGATGGCACAGGTTGCCGCGATATGGCGGCATCCGATCAAAAGCCACGGGCGCGAGAGTATCGCGTCCGTGGTTTTGCGACAGGGCGAAGCAATGCCCGGTGACCGGCGGTGGGCCGTCGTCCATGATATGGCCAAAGACGACCCCGATGGCCAACGGTGGGTGTCCTACCAAAACTTTATGATCGGCACGCGGACACCTGGGTTGGCCGGACTCTGGGCGAAACTGCACGCCGACGATCGCACCATGACCCTTCGCCATCGCGATCTGGGCGAGATGACCTTTGAGCCTGACAACAGTGCCGATACCGCTAGGTTCCTGAGCTGGATCGAGCCGCTTTGCCCAGAAAACCGGTCCCGACCCGTGCGGTTTGCGCGGATTGACCAGCGCGGGTGGACAGACACCGAATTTCCTTCCGTCTCGCTGATGAACATCGCGTCCAACCGCGCGGTCGAAGACCAGCTAGGACAGCCTCTGGAAATGGAACGCTGGCGGGGAAATTTCTGGATCGACGGCATCGAGGCTTGGGCCGAGACGGGCTGGATCGGCAAGCGACTCCGGCTTGGTGAGGCTGTGTTGGATGTGATCGAACCGGTAGAAAGATGCCTTCACACCGCCGCCAACCCCGTGACGGGCCAGCGCGATGCCGATACCTTGGGCGCGTTGGAGCGCGGCTGGGGGCACCGCGACTTTGGTATCTATGCCGAAGTCGTGTCGGGCGGAACGGTCAGGGTAGGCGACAAGATCGAGGTGCTATGATGCAGATGAATTTTCCCGAAGCCGACGCGCCCGAAGACGAGGACCGCGAAGCCGGGCGCTTGCTGTTCGCGGGCGAAACGACCTTTCTGAAGGGCGTCGTGGCCATGTCCGGCATGCCACCCGCCGACCGGATCGAAGTCTGCTTTGCCGGACGAAGCAACGTCGGCAAGTCGAGCCTTATCAATGCCCTGACCGGACGAAAGGGTCTTGCCCGCGCGTCCAACACGCCCGGCCGCACGCAAGAGATCAACTTTTTCACCGCCGGACAGTCGCATTACATCGTCGACCTTCCGGGATATGGTTTCGCCAATGCGCCTGTCGCGGTCGTCGCCAAGTGGCAGCAGCTGCTCAAGTCCTATCTTTCGGGCCGCCCGACCCTGCGGCGCGTGTTCGTTCTGATCGACGCCCGACATGGCGTAAAATCGGTCGACGAAGAGATCATGAAATTGCTCGACCGATCGGCTGTTACCTTTCAGGCCATCCTGACCAAGACGGACAAGGTCAAGCGCGGCGATCTGGACACCGCTCTGGCCCGCACTCGCGAAGCGTTGGCAAAGCATCCGGCCGCCTATCCGGAAATCGTGCTGACAAGTTCGGAAAAGGGTGACGGGATCGACACCCTTCGAGCTATCATCGCAACGATCGAGTAGTAAACGCAGGGGTTTGACATGAGGAAGCAAGACATGAACCGTGACTGGATCGCCACCGCCCGGACTCTCTCAGAGGCGCTCCCTTATCTGCAGCGATATTCCGGCGCGATCGTCGTGGTCAAATTTGGCGGCAACGCGATGGGTGACGAAGCCGCGATGGCGGAATTTGCTCGTGACGTCGTGTTGATGCGGCAGGTCGGCCTGAACCCTGTTGTCGTTCATGGCGGCGGCCCGATGATCAACGACCTGTTGTCGCGACTGGGCATCAAATCCGAATTTGTTCGCGGCAAGCGGGTCACTGACAAAGCCACCGTCGAGGTGGTCGAAATGGTCCTTACGGGACTCGTGAACAAGCGGATCGTTCAGGCGATCATGGACGAAGGCGGCCGCGCCGTAGGACTGTCGGGCAAAGACGACGATCTGATGGTTTGCGTCGCCGATGATCCCGAATTGGGCTTCGTTGGCCGACCCGTAGAAATGAACGTGCAAGTTCTGCGTGACCTGTTTACCGCAGGCATCATCCCCGTGGTTGCGCCCGTGGCCACCGGAATGGATCCGAACGAGACTTTCAACGTCAACGGCGACACCGCCGCGGGTGCAATCGCCGCCGCGCTAAAGGCCGACCGCCTGCTTTTGTTGACCGACGTGCCGGGGGTAAAGGACGAATCGGGCGAGGTTGTAACCCAGCTGACACCCGAGCAGGTCCGCGACATGACCGAGCGCGGCGTGATTTCGGGCGGCATGATCCCAAAGACAGAGACGGCGCTAAAGGCGATCGAGGATGGCGTTCGCGCCGTGGTGATCCTTGACGGGCGGCTTCCGAATGCGTCGCTGCTAGAGCTCTTTACCGAACATGGCGCGGGTTCGATCATCCGCTCGACCGAGCCGCGGGTCAAACCGCGTCGGGCGTGACGGCTGCGGCTGATTTCCTTTCTGACGTAGCAGCCGCGCGGCTGATGCTGGCCGGCGTTGTTTCCACGCCGGCGTTGATGCCCAAAGGTGCAATGTCGGTGGCTCTTTTGTCCCCCGACGAACCGGCGTGGTGGCCGCATCTGAAAACCATGCCCGAATGGCAGGACGGTCAGCCCGATCCCGTGGATCGCTGGTCTGCCCGCGTGTTGTCACAGATCGCGGGCAACTGCGGCGGGACCGCGATATTGCCAAGCGACGGGCCGCCCTATGCACCCTTTTATAGCTGGGCGCTGGAGTCGGGCCGGTGCCATTCGTCGCCGGTGCGACTGCTGGTCCATGCAGAGGCGGGGCTGTTCATTTCATTTCGCGGTGCGATCGCCCTGCCCTTTTGCGTCGCGCTTCCTGCCTTGGCCTCGCCCTGCCTATCCTGTGTGGACCGCCCTTGCCTGACAGCCTGTCCGGCGGCGGCACTGGGGGCAGAGGGCTACGACGTGCCCGCCTGCCACAGCTTTCTTGACCGGCCCGAAGGCGCTGACTGCCTGACCGGCGGCTGTCGGGTTCGCCGCGCCTGTCCAGTCGGCAAAGGTCGCCGTGACCCGTCGCAATCCGCCCATCACATGAGGTATTTTCACAAATGACCTTTCGCCTGATCCTGACGCGGCATGCAAAATCGGCGTGGGACGATATTGACCTTGATGATCACGATCGCGTCCTGAATGCGCGCGGGCGCAGGTCGGCGGATGCGATTGGTGACTGGATCAAGGACCATGACTATCTGCCCGACGAGGTGCTTTGTTCCGACGCGGCCCGAACAACCGAAACCTACCGACGGATGTTAAAGCGCTGGCCCGCGACCGACGTGGCCTGCCGCTTTTTGCCCGAACTGTATCTGGCCTCTGCCGCGTCCCTGCGGGCTGTTTTGGGTCGCGCGACGGCTCCGGTCGTGATGATTGTCGCCCATAATCCGGGGATCGGAACTCTGGCCGGACGGCTCTGCAAAACGGCGCCGGACAATCCGGGTTTCCGGACATATCCCACGGCGGCGACGACTGTTCTGGACTTTGATGCACCCAGCTGGTCCGAAATCACCACTGGGGAAGTGGTTGATTTCGTGGTCCCGCGCGACCTGATCGGCGGGGCCGAAAACGACTAAGGGGCCGGATGACCGGCCCCTTGTCTGGTGTTTTTGGGTCTGATCAGTGGCCGAGGATCTGGCTGAGGAACAGCTTTGTCCGGTCGCTCTTCGGGGTTTTGAAGAAGGCTTCCGGCTCGTTCTGTTCGACGATCTGGCCTTGGTCCATGAAAATCACGCGGTTTGCGACCTGACGGGCAAAGCCCATTTCGTGGGTCACGCAGATCATGGTCATGCCTTCTTCGGCAAGCTCGATCATGGTGTCGAGCACCTCTTTGATCATCTCGGGGTCAAGCGCCGAGGTCGGCTCGTCGAACAGCATGATGCGCGGCTTCATGCACAGCGACCGCGCGATGGCGACACGCTGCTGCTGGCCGCCCGACAGTTGCCCCGGATACTTGAGCGCCTGATCGGGGATCTTCACCTTTTCGAGGTAGTGCATCGCGATCTCTTCGGCTTCTTTCTTCGGGGTCTTGCGAACCCAGATCGGAGCCAGCGTGCAGTTCTCGAGGATGGTGAGGTGCGGGAACAGGTTGAAGTGCTGGAAGCACATGCCAACCTCGGACCGGATCTTGTCGATGTTTTTCAGGTCCGACGACAGTTCGGTCCCGTCAACAAGGATAGAGCCCGCCTGATGTTCTTCCAGACGGTTGATGCACCGGATCAGGGTCGATTTCCCCGAGCCCGAAGGTCCGCAGATAACGATACGTTCGCCGCGGTTCACAGTCAGATCGATGTCGCGCAGCACGTGGAAGGCCCCGTACCATTTGTTCATCTTGGTGATCTGGATGGCGACCTCGTCAGAGACCTTCATTTGGCTGCGGTCGATTTCGCGTTCGATAGCAAGTTCAGACATTGGTGGTCTCCTTAGCGGTGTTCGCGCTGGAGTTTCTTCTCCAGGTAAAGCGAATAGCGGCCCATGCTGTAGCAAAAGACGAAGAACATCAGGCCAATGAATACATAGAGCTCCCAGTAGATACCGTTCCAGTTGGTGGAAGCGCGGATCGCGTTGGTCAGGCCGATCGGGTCGAACAGGCCAATGAACACGACGAGCGTGGTATCCTTAAAGAGTCCGATGAAGGTGTTCACGATACCGGGGATCGAGATTTTCAGAGCTTGCGGCAGGATGATCAGCCGCATCGATTTCCAATAATCCAGACCCAGCGAATCCGCGGCCTCGTACTGCCCTTTGGGAAGGGCGGCGAGTCCGCCACGCACGACCTCGGCGATGTAGGCGGCCGAGAACAGCGTGACCATGATGATCACACGCAGCATCAGGTCAAAGTTGGTGCCCGGGGGCAGGAAGTAGTTCAGGATCAGCGACGCTGTGAACAGCCAGACGATCAGCGGAACGCCGCGGATCACCTCGATAAAGCCGGTCGACAGTTTGTTGACGATGAACATGTCCGACTTGCGTCCCAACGCCAGAAGGATGCCCAGCGGCAGCGACAGGATGATGCCCGACACGCCGATGACAACCGACAGGGTGAACCCGCCAAAGTTCTTGGATTCAACGTATTGGATCCCGATCGGAAGGATGCTGTGAAGCGCGTCGCCAAGCGGACCGGCTGCAAAAAGCCAATACGCAAAGGAAATACCCACGGCACCGCCCACGCCAACGATCAGGCCAGCGCGGTCCGTCAGGAGCTTGAACGCGTAGTAGCCGATCACGAAGCCCAGCGCTCCGGCAGCGGTCGTCCAAACGGACCCGCCCCAAAGAAGCCAGAACAGCACAAACGGCGTGACGGCGGTTCCGATCAGGAACTTACGCGGAATGGCGGTGAAAAGCGCCGGCAGGATACCCACCACGAACAGCACCAGCGCCAGAACGGGACGCCAGTATTCCGTGTTGGGATAGAAGCCGAACAGCAACTGCTGCCAGCGGTCGGTGATGACCGCGAAACAGGCCGACGGCACGCCATTGCCGATGGTGGCATCGCGGATCTCGCGGCACTGGCTCAGCGACTCTGCCGCCCAGACCGAGTTGGCAAACCACGGTGTCAGGTGGCTGACGACGAACCAGACCAGCCAGATCGACACCAAAGTCAGGATCGCGTTCAGCCAGGACGAAAACAGGTTTTCGCGGATCCACTTCACCACACCCCGCTGGCCAATCGGCGGCTCGGACTGGGGCAGCATCTTTGTGCGGACGAATGAGACGTTTTTGTCTGACATCTTAGCGCTCCTTCATCTGCATGCGGTTGTTATAGAAGTTCATCACCAGCGAAATCGCGAGGCTGATCGCAAGATAGAACAGGCCGATCAACAGCATGCATTCCAGCGCGCGACCGGTTTGGTTCAGTGTGATCCCGCCCAGCGTCGCTCGAACGTCGGGGTAGCCGACCGCGATCGCCAGAGACGAGTTCTTGGTCAGGTTAAGGAACTGAGAGATCAGCGGCGGGATGATGACCCGCATCGCCTGCGGCAGGATAACCAGATTCATGGTCCGGCCCGGACGCAGACCCAGCGAATAGGCTGCCTCGGTCTGGCCCTTGGAAATGGCCATGATCCCCGCACGGACGATTTCAGCGATAAAGGCGCCGGTATACAGCGACAATGCCACCCAAAGTGCCATCAGCGGGTTAGAGATCTGGATGCCGCCAGCAAAGTTGAAGCCGCCCAGTTCTGGGTAGTTCAGCGAGATCGGTCCACCAAGGGCAAAGAACGCCACCAAGGTCGGCACGATCAGGATCGCCAGCGCCGGCCAGACCATGGGCAACAGACGGCCCTGCGTGAACAGCATCTTGCGGGCGTAACGGCGGTACAGCAGCGCGCCGATAAACGACAGCACCAGCACCGCGATCACGGCCATCGAGCCGCTTTCGAACACCGGTTTGGGGATATAGACGCCACGGTTCGTGATCGCCACGGACCCGTCAAGCAGCATGGACGCGGCGCCGCCTTCGCGGAAATCGCGGGGCTGCGGCGTGCTTTCGGTCATCACGGCGTAAATCAGGATGATCCACAGCAGCAGGGGGACGTTACGGAACCCCTCTACATAGACCGCCATCAGTCGCGAAACGACCCAGTTCTTCGACAGCCGCAACACGCCGGCGACGACGCCGATCAGAGTGGCTGCGACACAGCCCAGCACAGCGACCAAGAGCGTGTTCACGATGCCGACCAATGCGGCGCGGCCATGAGTGAACGAGCTATCGTATTCGATCAGCGACTGGCTGATGTCATACCCCGCGCGGCTGGACAGGAATGAGAAATTCGGCTGGAGGCCAAGCTTGGCGAGGTTCACCGAAGCATTGTACCCAAGCCAGAAGATGCCCAGACACACCATCCCCAAGGTCGTGACCTGAATTGTCAGCGACCGGTAACGGGTGTCGTAGATTAACATGCTGAGCCGAAAGCTGGCTTTCGGAGTATCTGTAAGGGTGGTCATTATGTTCTCCCCGGCTCCCTTACGCGCCCGGGTCGCGTCGGCTAGCCCGACTGCTTCCTGACGCGGGGATGATGCATTTAATGCTTATTGGGAAAGGGCGCGGCAATCGCCGCGCCCTCGCCGGTATGGTCTTAGATCAACGGAACGGCGGCGAGTAGATCAGGCCACCATCGGTCCACAGCGCGTTCAGGCCGCGTGCCAGACCGATCGGCGTGTTCTCACCGATGTTCTTTTCAAAGATCTCGCCGTAGTTGCCGCTTGCAGAGATTGCAGCGACAGCCCAGGTCGCGTCGAGACCGATCATCGCGCCCAGCTCGCCTTCAGTGCCCAGCAGACGGTTCACTTCGGGGTTGTTGGTCGGAGCAGCGGCCAGTTCGGCAACGTTTGCCGAGGTGACGCCGAGCTCTTCTGCGGTGACGAGAGCGTTGAAGGTCCAGCGGACGATGTCGCCCCAGTCGTTGTCGCCATGACGAACCAGCGGGCCGAGCGGCTCTTTGGAGATGATCTCCGGCAGAAGCACGTGGTCGCCCGGTGCTTCGAAGGTCGCACGAGTAGCGGCGAGGCCCGAAGCGTCGGTGGTGTAAACGTCACAAGCGCCAGCAAGGTACTGCTGCTGAGCTTCGGCGTTGGTCTGGATCGGAACCGGCTGGTAGCTGATGTTGTTCGCGCGGAAGAAGTCCGCGAGGTTCAGCTCGGTGGTGGTGCCGGTCTGGATGCAGACGGTGGCGCCATCAAGATCCTTGGCCGAGCTTACGCCCAGGCTCTTGGGGACCATGAAGCCCTGACCGTCGTAGTAGTTCACGCCGACGAAGTCGAAACCAAGGTCGGTGTCGCGCGAGAAGGTCCAAGTGGTGTTACGGGCCAGCATGTCGATTTCGCCCGAAGCCAGAGCGGTGAAACGGGTTTCACCGGTGGTGGGGACGAATTCAACTGCGGTCGGATCACCGAAGACCGCGGCAGCGACGGCGCGGCAGACGGCGACGTCGAAGCCTTCCCAAACGCCGTTGGCGTCCGGAGCGGCAAAGCCGGCGAGACCGGTGGTGACGCCGCAGTTCAATTTGCCGCGTGCTTTCACGTCATCGAGCGTGGCAGCCGAGGCAGCACCGGCTACGAGACCGGCAACGGTCAGCGCGCCGAACAAAACTGTCTTTTTCATTTTTACCTCTTCCTGAGTTTTGGCCACTTTTCGGCAGCCTTCTTGTTCGCACCTTGCCGCTGATAGCACAGCAAAGTCCTAGGGCAGGTCGCGGGCGGTTGTCCGCCCAACGCCTAAGAGTGGTCGGAATCGTACAAAAACGTCAAGTACTACGGCCCGATTAAATCGGGCAATTTTCGGTGCGTTTCGCCCTCATTTCCGGTGCATTCAGTCGAATGTTCCGCGGCAATTCATTCCTTGATCAGTTCGATTACCGATGCGGCATGTCGAAAATCGACCTTTTTTGTCTCGGCAAGGGAATCAGCCTCTTCATCGCGGCCCCATTGTTCGATTTGCCACTCTTCATCGACCCTCGACAGGTCCCAACCTTCGTCGGCTGTCAATTTGCCTCTGAGAACCGCGAAACCGATCACCAAGGACCCCGAAATCCCGACAAGATCATGGAAAGCGGCCAGACGAAACGAATCAAGCTGGCGCACGTTCTGGGCGAGTATGTCGTTGGCAGAGGCGGTTTGCGGCACGTGGATCACCCCCGCGCGGGCGGTCAGGTCGGCCCCCAGTTCGGACTTTGTCCAAGCCAAAAGCGGGTCCCAAGCCGCGGCCTGCCGGTCGATCAGCTCTTGCGGGCCAGTGGCGCGATAGCAGGTCAGATCGCAGTCGCCATAGGCGGCAAGCATCTCGGCGACTTCGTCATGCTGGGCGGTGACCTTGTCGATGGCGGCATTGGCGGTGCGGGTATAGGGCATCGTCAGCGGGCGGACTTCTTTGTCCTGAGCGTCCCATTCGGCAGCGATCGCTTCGGCAAATGCGCGGGTCGGCACGACCAAGGCGGCCTTGGCGGGCGTTTTCACCGGCCGCCCGTCAAGCAAGATGCCAAAACCGGCGTCGGTCGGCGTCACTTCGGCTTTGGTCCAGAACCGTTTGGCTTTCCATCCGGACATGGATCAGTCCTCCAGTAATGTGTCGATTGCGGGCAGAATTTCGGCGGGCGTCTTGACGAAGGCGTCGGCCACGAGTGTTTCGGGTCGGTGATAGCCCCAGCCGACGGCAATCGAGCGGATGCCCGCGGCGCGCGCCATGTCCATGTCAAAGCTGGTGTCGCCGATCATCACGGCGCGGTCGGGGTCCAGTCCGGTGTCGCGCAGAATTGCCGACAACATCGACGGATTCGGCTTGGACGGGTGGTCGTCGGCCACCTGCCCGCTAAAGAACAGCCCCTGCCAGCCGTGGCCTTCGATCAGCTTGTCCAGCCCGCGACGCGATTTTCCGGTCGCCACGGCCAGAATCGTCTGCGGTTGGGCGGAAAGGTCGGCCAGTACCGCGTCGATACCGGGGAACAGCGGGCTGGTTTCGGCCGAGCCGAGCGATTGGCGCAGCGTGAAATAGGCGGACTTGTAGCCTTCGACCAGCGTCTGGATCTGGCTATCGGTCGCGTCGGGCACAAGAACCCGCATCGCGACCGGCAGCGACAGGCCGACGATGGACAAAAGCGCCGCGCGCTCCGGCAGGGCCAAGGACGCCGCCTCAAAAGCCGACTCCATCGCGGAAACGATCAGGTTCTGGCTGTCCACCAGCGTCCCGTCCACATCGAATATGACGACGCGGGGGTTACTCATCCGGCATATTGAACGGATCAAGCGGCGCGTGCGTCACGTCCCAGCCGACATAGTCCCACGTCGCCTGCATATGTGGCGGCAGCGGTGCCTGAAGCGTCAACGTCTCGCGCGTGATGGGGTGTTCGATGATCAGGGTCCGAGCGTGCAGGTGCAGTTTGTTCGCGATCCCGCCGCCAATTCCGGCCCCCCAGCCTTCGCCAAGGTTCTCTTGGCTAGAGCCGCCGTATTTGCCGTCTCCGATAATGGGATGGCCGATTTCGGCGATATGCGCGCGAAGCTGGTGGGTGCGGCCCGTGATCGGCACAAGCGCAAGCCAGCTCATCCGGCTGCCCAGAGCGGTCAGAACGGCAAAATCGGTATGCGCGCGCTTTGCGCCTTCGGTTTCGGCGACTTCGCCGGGATGGATGCAGCGCATCTTTTCGGCTTCGCCACCGCGACCGCGACCGGCGGATTTCACCAGCCCGTTTTTGATCGAGCCGGCCCGCGGGTTCGGAGTCCCCGCAACAGCGGCCCAGTAGATCTTGCGGACATTTCGGTGCCGCAGTGCCTCGGACAAGGCACGGGCCACGCGCGGGGTGCGGGCCAGCAGCAACAGGCCCGACGTGTCCTTATCCAGACGGTGCACCAGCTTTGGCCGTTCCTTGTAGCCGAACATCAGCGCTTCGGTCAGCCCGTCGACATGGCGGTCGCCCTGCCCCGAGCCACCCTGACTGGGCAGTCCGGCAGGCTTGTTCAGGACGATCATATGTTCGTCCTTCCACAGCACACAGGACTGGATCATCTGGGCGTCGCTGGGTTTGTATTTCCGCTGCGCTTTCGGCGCGGGCTGCTCTGCCGCATCCCCAAGAGGCGGAATACGGACCTTTTGGCCCGTTTCCAGACGGGTCGCAGGCTTTACCCGACCACCGTCAACGCGCAGTTCGCCCTTGCGGCACATCTTTTCGATGCGACCTTGGGTCAGGTGCGGGAACTGCTGGCGCAACCACCGGTCCAGCCGCTGCCCGCCGTCGTCTTCGGTAATCGTCTTGTTCTGTACGCCGCTCATGCCGCCACCGCCCGTGTAATCCAGAGACCAAGGGCACAGGCCCCGATCGACAGCACGACCGACAAGGCGACATAAAGAGCCGCAGAGCCAAGTCTGCCTGTTTCAACCAACCGCATCACATCCAGCGAAAACGCAGAGAATGTCGTAAACCCGCCCAGCACACCGACCAGCAGAAAGGGCGCGACCGGAGACGGACCCTTGGCCCCGAAAAGCAGCACAGCCGCCAGCAGGCCCATGATCAGCGAACCGATCACATTCACCGTCAGAGTCCCCCACGGAAACCCGACCCAAAGTCCGACCAAATGGCGCATCGACGCGCCGATTGCCCCGCCAAGGGCCACGAAAAGAACTGTAGAAATCATCATCCGCGTCACTTGGACCTTTGACCCCAAAGAGTCAATTGCGGCTTCGGTCCGACTGCCGTTTGGCCCTGAGCCCCGCGAAAAAGTCGACGCGCTTCTTCAGTTCTCGTTCGAAACCGCGGTCGACGGGGCGGTAGTAGATGCCGCGCTTCATCCCGTCCGGAAAGTAGTTCTGGCCCGAAAAGCCATCCGCCGCATCGTGGTCATAGGCATAGCCCGCACCGTAGCCCTGCTGCTCCATCAGTTTTGTGGGCGCGTTCAGAATGTGCTTTGGGGGCGGTTCGCTACCGGTCTTGCGAGCCGCGTCCATCGCGGATTTGAAGGCCGCGTATCCTGCGTTCGACTTAGGCGCGAGCGCCAGATAGGTGACCGCCTGCGCAAGCGCCAGTTCGCCCTCGGGGCTGCCAAGCCGTTCATAGGTTTCCCACGCGTGGAGGCAGACCGTCTGCGCCCGAGGGTCGGCCAAGCCGATATCCTCGACCGCCATACGGGTGATGCGACGGGCCAGAAAACGGGGGTCCTCGCCGCCTTCGAGCATGCGTGCGAACCAATAAAGCGCCGCATCCGGATCCGAACCGCGCACCGACTTATGGAGCGCCGAAATCAGGTTGTAGTGTTCGTCGCCGGACTTGTCGTATTTTGCGGCACGCTTCATCAGGCGGCGGGTCAACGCCTCGGGCGCGAGCTTTTCCGTAACCTTCCACGCCGCGACCTGTTCGACAAGGTTCAGCAACGACCGCCCGTCCCCGTCCGCCATCGCAACCAGCGCGTCTCGGGCGGCGCCATCCAGCGGCAGTTGCTTGCCCAATTCCTTTTCCGCGCGGGACAGCAGCCGTTCCAGATCGGCGGTGGCAAGCCGGTTCAACACCAGAACCTGAGCGCGGCTTAGAAGGGCCGCGTTCAGTTCAAAGGACGGATTTTCCGTGGTCGCGCCGACCAGCAGGATCGTCCCGTCCTCCATATGGGGCAGAAAGCCATCCTGCTGAGCCTTGTTAAAGCGATGGATCTCGTCGACGAACAGCAGCGTCCCCCGCCCCTGCCTGCGCCGCAGTTTTGCTGCCTCGAACACCTTCCGAAGCTCGGGGACGCCGGTAAAGATCGCGCTGATCTGTTCAAAGTGCAGGTTGGTTTCCTTGGCCAGCAGACGCGCGATGGTGGTCTTGCCAACCCCCGGCGGTCCCCAAAGGACCAAGGACCCCAGCGAACCAGAGGCCAGCATCACACCCAGCGGCGCCTCTGGCCCCAGCACCTGTTCCTGCCCGATGACATCCGCCAGCGTCTGCGGTCGCAGCCGGTCTGCCAAGGGCCGCGGTGCGGACTGGCTATGGTCGTCGGGAGTGTCGAAAAGATCGGGCATGACGCCAACCTACGCGGCGGGCAAACCGAAGAAAAGCGCCCAAACGTGGCCGCTTGTCGTCCGGTGGTGGTTGGGGGCCGTGGGCCGCTGTGCCGGCGCGCAAGGCGAGCGATCTCGGCGGGTCATCTCGGCGGGTGATCGCTGCGGGTGATCGCGTTGGGTGATCGTGGTGGGTGATTGTGGGGGGCGATCAAGCGCCCCAAGGAAAAAGCCCCGCCGGTTGGGCGGGGCTTTGTCGAAAACCGTCACCGGTCTTCTTATTCGTCTGCGAAGTCCGCTTCGGCTTCGACGCGGGCCTTGTCGGCGGCGCCTTTGGCGGCGGGGTCGCGGTCCACGAGCTCGATGATGGCCATCGGGGCCATGTCACCGTAGCGGAAGCCGGCTTTCAGCACACGGCTGTAGCCGCCAGCGCGGTCCTTGTAGCGCGGGCCGAGAATTTCGAACAGTTTGGCGACGTGCATGTCCTGCTTCAGCTGCGCTGCGGCCTGACGGCGCGCATGCAGATCGCCGCGTTTACCCAGCGTGATCATCTTGTCGATGATGCGCTTGAGTTCTTTGGCTTTCGGCAGGGTGGTCTTGATCTGTTCGTGTTCGATCAGCGAACCGGCCATGTTGGCGAACAGCGCCTTGCGGTGTTCGTGAGTACGGTTCAGGCGGCGGTATCCGCGAGCGTGACGCATGTTGTGTCTCCTTTAGCGTTTTGCTTTGTCCGGCGGTCCCATGCGTGTGGGCCGCTCTCCTTGGGGCGGTATGCCCGATGTTCCCCGGTATGTCCGGGCATTGGCGAGGGCGCGGTTGGCCGCGCCCTCGTAGTCTTTAGAACTGGTCTTCGAACTTTTTCGCCAGATCTTCGATGTTGTCGGGCGGCCAGTCCTCGACATCCATGCCAAGGTGCAGGCCCATACCGGACAGCACTTCTTTGATCTCGTTCAGCGACTTGCGGCCGAAGTTCGGGGTGCGGAGCATCTCGGCTTCGGTTTTCTGGATCAGGTCGCCGATGTAGACGATGTTGTCGTTCTTCAGGCAGTTTGCCGAACGGACCGAGAGCTCCAGCTCGTCGACCTTTTTCAGCAGCAGCGGGTTGAACTCCAGACCGTCGTCGTCCGACGAGGCTGCAGCCGATTCCGGCTCGTCAAAGTTGACGAAGATGCCCAGCTGGTCCTGAAGGATGCGCGCGGCATAGGCCACGGCGTCTTCCGGAGTGATCGAGCCGTCGGTTTCGACCTTCATGGTCAGCTTGTCATAGTCCAGGACCTGACCTTCACGGGTCGGCTGGACGTCATAGCTGACTTTCTTGACGGGCGAATAGATCGCGTCGATGGCGATCATGCCGATCGGCGCGTCTTCGGGCTTGTTCTTGTCAGCCGAAACGTAGCCTTTGCCGGTGTTGACGGTCAGCTCCATATAGAGCTCTGCGCCGTCGTCCAGCTGGCAAATCTCGTGGTCCTTGTTGAGGACCTCGATGCCGGCGCTTTCCGAAATATCGGCAGCGGTGACGACGCCCGGGCCTTTGGCCTGAACGGTCAGGCGCTTCGGGCCTTCGACTTCCATCCGCAGCGCCACACCTTTCAGGTTCAGCACGATGTCGGTGACGTCTTCACGGACGCCCGACACGGAGGAAAATTCATGCAGCACGTTGTCGATCTGCACGGCGGTGATAGCGGCGCCTTGCAGCGACGACATCAGAACGCGGCGCAGCGCGTTGCCAAGGGTCAGACCAAAGCCCCGCTCGAGCGGTTCGGCGACAACAGTTGCCTGACGCTGCGGGTCATTGCCCGGTTTCACGTCAAGCTGTGTCGGCTTGATCAATTCTGCCCAGTTCTTGTGGATCATGCGTCCCTCCATTCTTGCCTGCCGTCCATGTCCGTAAACGGCCGACTTCCCGAGGTTTCAAAATGACGGACTGGGGCCGTGCAAAACGCACAGCCCCAGCTTGGAATCTTTGCCTTAGACGCGGCGGCGCTTCGGCGGGCGGCAGCCGTTGTGTGCCAGCGGCGTCACGTCACGAATCGACGTGATGTTGAAGCCGGCAGCGGCCAGAGCGCGCAGGGCCGATTCACGACCCGAACCGGGGCCCTGAACTTCGACTTCCAGCGTCTTCACGCCATGTTCCTGAGCCTTGCGGCCTGCATCTTCTGCGGCCATCTGAGCGGCATAAGGGGTCGACTTACGCGAACCCTTGAAGCCCATGGTGCCGGCGGACGACCACGAAATGGCGTTGCCCTGCACGTCAGAGATCAGGATTTTGGTGTTGTTGAACGAAGAGTTCACATGAGCAACGCCAGCGGCGATGTTCTTGGAAACTTTTTTCTTGCCGCCACGGCGGGTATCACGAGCCATTGTCCGAACCCTCCCTTATTTCTTCTTACCAGCGATGGCCTTTGCGGGGCCTTTGCGGGTACGGGCGTTGGTGTGGGTCCGCTGGCCGCGAACAGGAAGGTTGCGGCGATGGCGCAGACCACGGTAGCAGCCCAAGTCCATCAGGCGCTTCACGTTCATCTGCACTTCACGGCGCAGGTCACCTTCGACAGTGAAGTTGGCGTCGATATGTTCGCGGATCGCGAGAACTTCGGCGTCCGAGAGTTCATTCACACGACGGGTCAGGTCGATATTGACGGCTTCGCAGATGCTATGAGCAACTTGCGGGCCAATACCATGGATATACTGGAGGGCGATGACGACCCGCTTTGCGGTCGGGATGTTCACGCCGGCGATACGTGCCACGTTATAAGTCCTTTCGTTGCGGTTCCGTGCTTCCGGAACCTTTTTTCACAACGGAGGCCCGACGGGTTTCCCCACGGGCCGCTGTTCTGGTCGAGGTAATCATTGGTCCGGGTGCGACCCGGCGCCAAAGACATGATTCCCTTGCGGGATGCGGCTGCATAAGGTCAGTAGCCCCAAGGGTCAAGCCCCCTGAAGATCACTTGGCCAAAACACCCGAAATAGAGGCCGCAACGGTGTCCATGCTGGCCAGCCCGTTGATCGACGCAAGGTCGCCCTTGGCGTAGTAATACCCGATCAGCGGCGAGGTCTGCTTGTAGTAGGCCAGAAGACGGGTCTTGAGGCTGTCTTCGTTGTCATCGGCGCGACGGGTGAACTGTGCCTTCTGCCCGCAGCTGCTGCAGACATGGTCGGCAGGGATCGGCTTGGTGTTGTCATTATAGACCTCACCGCAGTTGCCACAGGTCGAGCGCGCCGTGATACGGGCGACCAATGCATCGTCGTCCACCTGCATCTCGATCACGCGATCGAGGTTCTCGTTCAGTTCGGCCAACAAAGCGCCCAGAGCGTCCGCCTGAGCCAGCGTGCGCGGGAAACCGTCGAAGATATATCCTCCGCCGGTCTTGCCGCTGGTCAGTTGTTCGCGGATCAGGCCGATCACGATCTCGTCGGTGACCAGCTCGCCACGGTCCATCACGTCGGCGACGATCTTACCCATCTCGGTTCCGCTTGTGCGCGCAGCCCTCAGCATGTCCCCGGTGGACAGCTGTATCATGTCGCGTTCTTCGACAAGCTTGCGTGCTTGAGTGCCTTTGCCAGCACCCGGCGGTCCGAGAAGAATAATGTTCATCGACGAGAAGGTCCCTTGGTCCGTTTTTTGGTTCCACGCTTTCCGCGCAGCTGCGATTTTTCGATCAGCCCTTCATACTGATGGGCCAAAAGGTGCGACTGTACCTGCTGGATGGTGTCCATCCCCACAGAAACAACGATCAGCACCGATGTACCGCCGAAATAAAACGGAATCGACATTTGCGAGCGCAAAATCTCGGGCATGAGACAAACTAACGCAAGGTAACCCGATCCAAGCACCAGAATCCGGGTCACGACATAGTCGAGGTATTCGGCAGTCCGCTTGCCCGGACGGATGCCCGGCACAAAGCCGTTCTGGTTCTTTAGGTTGTCGGCGACTTCGTCGGTCTTGAACGCGACTTCACGGGTATAGAAGTAGGTGAAGAAGACGATCATCGCGGTGAAGAACACCAGATAGAGCGGCTGACCCGGTCCAAAGTAAGCAAGGATGGTCGACATGACCGGACCGGTGGACCCGCCCGAAAAGGTCGACAGCGTGTTCGGCAGCAGCAGCAGCGCCGAGGCGAAGATCGCGGGGATAACGCCGGCCGGGTTGACCTTGATCGGGAGGTGGCTGGAGCCGCCGTCATAGACCTTCATGCCCACCTGACGGCGGGGATACTGGATGTGGACCTTGCGAAGGGACCGCTCCATGAACACCACAAAGGTCAGAACGACCGCCAGCATGACGATCACACCGACGATCACGGCGGGGCTGATGGCGCCCGAACGGCCCTGGCTCAGGAACTGGGCCGCAGCAGCCGGCAGTTCGGCCACGATGCCGACGAAGATGATCAGCGAAATACCGTTGCCGATGCCGCGGCTGGTGATCTGTTCACCCAGCCACATCAGGAACATGGTGCCGCCGACCAGCGTGATCATGCAGGCCACGCGGAAATAGAGACCGGGGTCGGTCACCAGATCGCCTGCCTCAAGACTTGCCGCCATTGCCCAAGCCTGGAACGTGGCCAGAACGACCGTGCCGTAGCGGGTGTATTGGTTCAGCTTCTTGCGGCCCTGTTCGCCCTCTTTCTTCAGCTGTTTCCAGGGTTCGTACATCGACCCCAGAAGCTGCACGACGATCGAGGCCGAGATGTAGGGCATGATGCCAAGGGCAAAGATGCCCATCCGGCTCAGCGCGCCCCCCGTGAACATGGCAAGGATCCCGCCAATGCCCGAGGCCGCGTCCTCCATGAACGACCGCAGCGCGGCGCCGTCGATCCCCGGAACGGGGATGTAGGTGCCCAGGCGGTAGACGACCAGGAGTCCGAGGGTGAAAAAGATCCTCTGCCGAAGCTCGGTTGCCTTGCCGAAGGCGGACCAGCTCAGGTTAGAGGCCATCTGTTCTGCTGCTGAAGCCATTGATGTGCTCTTCTCATGAGAACGCCGCCGACCGGTTCCCCGGACAGCGGCGCGAAGGAAAACTTGAGGTAGGATGTAAGCCCCTGCGACGGGGCCTACAAGCCCTTACTCAGCCGCTGCTGCGGGGGCTGCGACGGTCAGGGAACCGCCAGCCTTCGCGACCGCCTCGACTGCGCCCTTGGACGCGCCGGTGACGGTGATCTTGGCTTTCGCTTTGATCTCGCCCTTGGCGAGCACGCGGATGCCGTCCAGCTTGCGGCGAACGAGACCCGAAGCGACCAGAACGTCTTCGGTGATCTCTGCCTTGGCGTCGATCTTCTTCTCGTCGATGAATTTCTGGATCAGGCCCAGGTTAACCACTGCGTATTCCTTGCGGTTCGGCTTGTTGAAGCCGCGCTTGGGAAGACGCTGGTAGAGGGGCATCTGGCCGCCTTCGTAGGCGCTGATAGCCACACCCGAACGGGATTTCTGACCTTTGATACCACGGCCACCGGTCTTACCGATGCCGGAACCCGGGCCGCGGCCAACCCGCTTGCGGGATTTGGTTGCGCCGGGATTGTCGCGAAGTTCGTTAAGCTTCATGTCGCTGTCTCCTTGCCGGAAGACCCCGCCCAGCGACGGATGGGGCACACGGCGTTAAAAATGAATCAGTGGCCCCGATTGGCGCCACCCGCGGGCGTATAGACGACTGACAGAGTGGGATCAAGCCCGCATCGGGCGCACTGCCCGACTCTGCCAAGTTGCCAAAAGCACCCTGCTGAAATCAAACGCCCCGACCGTTGCGGGCCGGGGCGTTCGAATGTTTTCGCGTTGGCTGACCTTAGCCGCGCTCTTCGATGATCTCGACGAGGTGCGGGATGCTGTCGACCATGCCACGGACCGAGGGGGTATCCTCGAGCTCGCGGGTGCGGTGCATCTTGTTCAGACCAAGGCCCTTCAGCGTTGCGCGCTGGATGGCCGGACGGCGGATCGGCGAACCGATCTGCTTAACGACGATGGTTTTCTTCTTTGCCATGTCTCGAACTCCTTACGCTTCGGCTTCGGCCGGCGCATCCTCACGGCGGAGGATGTCGGCGACTTTCTTGCCGCGACGCTGAGCAACCGAACGGGGCGACGATTCTTTCGTCAGACCGTCGATCGTCGCGCGGATCATGTTGTAGGGGTTCTGCGAGCCGAGCGACTTGGACACGACGTCCTTGACACCCAGCATCTCGAACACGGCGCGCATCGGGCCACCGGCGATGATACCGGTACCTTCCGGGGCGCTCCGCATCACGACGCGGCCCGCACCATGGCGGCCCTCGATGTCGTGGTGCAGCGTACGGCCATCGCGCAGAGCGACACGGACCATGGACCGTTTCGCCTGTTCGGTTGCCTTACGGATGGCTTCGGGCACTTCTTTCGCCTTACCCTTGCCAAAGCCCACACGGCCTTTCTGGTCGCCGACGACCACGAGTGCGGCGAAGCCAAAGCGCTTACCACCCTTCACGGTCTTCGAGACGCGGTTGATCGCCACGAGACGATCGGCGAATTCCGGAGCTGCGTCTTCGCGGCTGCGGCGGTTCTCACGTTCTGCCATTATCTCGTCTCCTTAGATCTTCAGACCAGCTTCACGCGCAGCGTCGGCCAGAGCCTTCACCTTGCCATGAAACAGGAAGCCACCGCGGTCGAAATAGGCTTCGGTCACACCGGCCTTCTTCGCACGCTCGGCAATCGCCGCGCCAACTTTCTTGGCGGCGTCGATGTTGTTCTTGCCGACCACACCCAGAGCCTTTTCGAGGCTGGAGGCAGCGGCGAGCGTCACACCATTGACGTCGTCGATCAGCTGGCAGCTGATGTTCTTGGACGACCGGTGAACGGACAGACGCAGGCGTCCGGCGTTCACGGCCCGAAGCTTGTTCCGAACGCGCAGGCGGCGCTTCAGAAACAGGGTTCTTTTGCTGTTTGCCATTTTTGCGTTCCTTACTTCTTCTTGCCTTCTTTGCGGAAGACGTATTCGCCCTTGTAGCGAATGCCCTTGCCCTTATAGGGCTCCGGCGCACGCCACTCGCGGATGTTGGCAGCAACCTGCCCCACCAGCTGTTGGTCGATACCTTCCACAATGATTTCGGTCTGCTTCGGAGCCGTCACGGTTACACCGGCCGGAACAACAAAGTCGACATCGTGGCTATAACCCAGCGCAAGCTTCAGAGTGTTGCCCTGCATCGTGGCGCGGTAACCCACACCCTGAATTTCGAGCTCTTTCTTGAAGCCTTCGGTCACACCGACCACCAGGTTTTCGACCTGGCTGCGGGCCATACCCCACTGCTGACGGGCGCGCTTCGACGTGCCACGGGGGGTCACGCGAACGCTGTTGTCTTCCAGTGCGATGGTGACATCGTCAGTAGCCTTGAAGGTACGGGTGCCTTTCGGACCCTTCACTTCGACCGACTGACCCGACACCGAGGCAGTGACGCCCTTGGGCAGCGGGACCGGTTTTTTCCCAATACGAGACATTACACGGTCCCCCTTAGAACACGGTGCAGAGCACTTCGCCGCCGACGTTGGCTGCGCGTGCGCTTGCGTCCGACATCACACCCTTGGGGGTGGAGACAATCGACACACCCAGTCCCTGACGGACTTCGGGGATGTCCTTGACGCCCATGTAGACGCGACGACCGGGCTTAGAGACCCGCTTCAGTTCGCGAATGACAGGTGCGCCTTCGTAGTACTTCAGGCTGATTTCGAGTGCCGGATGGCCGTCAGCGGTCGTGGATTTTTCATAGCCACGAATATAGCCTTCGGAGGTGAGCACATCGAGGACCCAAGCGCGCAGCTTCGAAGCGGGGGTCGACACGGTCGACTTGCCACGCATCTGGGCGTTGCGGATGCGGGTCAGCATATCACCGATAGGATCGTTCATTATCTAACCCTCCTTACCAGCTCGACTTGACCAGACCGGGGATCTCGCCGTTCGAGCCAAGCTCGCGCAGCATGATCCGGCTGACCTTCAGCTTGCGATAATAGGCGTGCGGACGCCCAGTCAGCTGGCAGCGGTTGTGAAGACGGGTGGGCGAGCTGTTGCGCGGCAGTTTTGCCAGCTTCAGGCGTGCCTTGAAGCGCTCTTCCATCGACTTCGATTCGTCGTTCGCGATTTCCTTCAGCGCGGCGCGCTTGGCGGCATACTGAGCCACCAGCTTTTCACGCTTCAGTTCGCGTTCGATCATGGATTTTTTAGCCATTAGTTTCTCTCCTCCCGCGCGTCACGAGTTGAAGGGCATGTTGAAAAGCTTCAACAGCGCCTTAGCTTCCGCGTCGGTCTTCGCGGTGGTGCAGATCACGATGTCCATCCCCCAAACTTCGTCGACTTTGTCGAAGTTGATTTCGGGGAAAACGATGTGTTCTTTCAGGCCGGTGGCATAGTTGCCGCGACCGTCGAACGACTTGCCCGATACGCCGCGGAAGTCGCGGATACGGGGCATTGCAACGGTAATCAGACGATCAAGGAATTCGTACATCCGGTCGCCGCGCAGGGTGACTTTGGCACCAAGCGGCATTTCTTCGCGGACGCGGAAACCTGCGATCGATTTCTTTGCCTTGGTCTGGATCGCTTTCTGACCGGCGATGGTGGTCAGATCCTCGACAGCGGATTTGGCTTTCTTGCTGTCACGGACAGCTTCAGCACCACAACCGATGTTCAGGACGATCTTGTCCAGACGCGGGATCTGCATGTCGTTCTTATACGCGAACTCTTCTTTCAGAGCGGCGCGGATAGTGGACGCATATGCAGCCTTCAGGCGCGGGGTGTAGGTGGCAGTATCGAGCATCAGATCACGTCTCCCGTGGTCTTGGCGAAACGGACCTTCTTGTCACCTTCCATGCGGAAGCCGACGCGGGTCGCTTTGCCGTTGGCATCGACGACAGCCAGGTTCGACAGATCGATCGGCATCGCCTTAGGAAGGCGGCCGCCCTGCGAGGTCTGGCTCTGCTTGGTGTGGCGGATGGCCATGTTGACGCCATCGACAACGGCTTTGCCCGCGGTGGGGTTGACCGAAGTGATTTCGCCGGTTTTGCCCTTGTCCTTACCGGCAAGAACGATGACCTTGTCACCTTTTTTCAGTTTAGCAGCCATTAGAGCACCTCCGGAGCGAGCGAGATGATCTTCATGAAGTTCTTCGCACGCAGTTCGCGAACGACCGGCCCGAAGATACGGGTGCCAACCGGCTCACCTGAGTTGTTCAGGATGACGGCGGCGTTGCGGTCGAAGCGGATCGAAGTGCCGTCTTCACGGCGGACTTCTTTGGCGGTGCGCACGACGACGGCCTTACGGACGTCACCTTTCTTCACGCGACCGCGGGGGATGGCTTCCTTTACCGACACCACGATGATGTCGCCGACGCTGGCGTAGCGGCGGTGGGAACCACCCAGGACCTTGATGCACTGAACCCGGCGAGCGCCGGAGTTGTCAGCAACATCCAGATTGGTCTGCATCTGGATCATTTGGTTTCTCCCGACCTTTGGGGGGGCTTGCAGTCGCCCTAGTCCCCAGGGTTTCGATTATGCTGAGAGCTTTCGCCGGTTACCCGACGATCACTTCCCAACGTTTGGTCTTCGACTTCGGTGCACATTCCTGAATTCGGACAATGTCACCGACGTTGAATTGGTTGGCTTCGTCGTGAGCGCGATATTTCTTCGACTTACGGACGGTCTTTTGCAGCAGCGGGTGCTTGAAGCGACGCTCGACCTTGACGGTCACGGTCTGCTGGTTCTGGTTCGAGGTGACGACACCCTGAAGAATACGCTTGGGCATGTCTTAAGCCTCCGATGCGGCCGCTGCGGCCTTTTCGTTCAGAATGGTGGCCACGCGGGCAACGTCACGGCGGACAGTGCGCATACGGGCGGTGTTCTCAAACTGGCCAGTGGCTTGCTGGAAACGCAGGTTGAAAGCTTCTTTCTTGAGAGCGACAAGCTCGTCACGGAGCTGGTCAGGGGACTTGCCCCGGAGATCATTGGCGTCCATCGCCTTTTCCTTTCACATCACCAGAAGGCCCCCTGACGGGTCACCTTGATTCTGGTGGAGGTCACTAGAAGTCGCCGCTTTAGACGGGAAGCCCGCCGCTGGCAACCCCCAGACACCGTTTATTATGGAAACAGGCCACGCCGCAGGGGTTGCGCGGTCGATTGGGGGTGTTTGCGGACGATCAGGAGCCGATGCCGGTGAACACCCGCAACACCTCGGGATCGCGCAGGCAGATGCCCAGCCACATCCAGCACCCCAGGTAAACGCCGAACAGTGTATGGGAATAGAGCGGTGCGTTGACGCGGATCTGGGTGATGATCGCGCCCCCGAACAGCCCCGTGGCCAACACGCCCCCGATTGCCGCTGTCGGCGGATACAGAACGAGCGCCGTAAAGCCCACTTCCATGCAGGCGATCGGCAGAACCAGCGCCTTGGACAGGCCAAAGGTTTCCATCGGCTTCAGCGCCGCGTCCAGTTTCAGGAACTTTGGCGTTGCCGAAGCCACGACCATGAACAGGGCAAATAGCCCAAGAAGAATCCAGCCCGCAGTCGCCATGGCGCCCTCATATGACTTTGGGCTTACAGATCGGCATCCGCCCCGAAAGGTCAACAAGATTCCGTTCAAAGAGAAAGGGCGGAGCAATCGCCCCGCCCTCTCTTGTCATTTGCGCGGTCCTTGCGGACCTTCGCTTACCAGTCTTCGCGAGCCACGGTGCGGGTCTTGATCGGCAGCTTCATCGCGGCAAGGCGCAGGGCCTCACGTGCGATATCTTCGCTGACGCCGTCGATTTCGAACATGATCCGGCCGGGTTTGACCTTGCATGCCCAGAAGTCGACCGAACCCTTACCTTTACCCATACGAACTTCGGTCGGCTTCGAGGTGACCGGAGTGTCGGGGAAAATACGGATCCAGACGCGGCCCTGACGCTTCATGTGACGGGTCAGAGCGCGGCGTGCGGCTTCGATCTGACGCGCAGTGACGCGCTCGGGCTGGGTGGCTTTGAGTCCAAAAGTTCCAAAGTTCAGGTCCGAGCCGCCTTTGGCTTGACCATGAATCCGGCCCTTGTGGAGCTTGCGGAATTTTGTGCGCTTCGGTTGCAGCATATCTGTTACTCCTTACCGGTCGCCGCGACGATCCGGACGGGCGCCGCGCGGTGCGGGTCCATCCTGAAGCTCAGCGGCCTTACGGTCGCGTGCGCTCGGATCGTGCTCCATGATCTCGCCTTTGAAGATCCAGACCTTGATCCCGATGATGCCATAGGGGGTCATTGCTTCGGACAGGGCGTAATCGATGTCGGCACGCAGGGTGTGAAGCGGAACGCGACCTTCGCGATACCACTCGGTACGGGCGATTTCGGCGCCACCCAGACGACCAGCGACGTTCACCCGGATACCCAGGGCGCCCATACGCATTGCGTTCTGAACAGAGCGCTTCATCGCGCGACGGAACGACACACGACGCTCGAGCTGCTGAGCGATCGACTCACCGACCAGAGCAGCATCGAGTTCCGGCTTGCGGACTTCGACGATGTTCAGGTGCAGTTCGCTGTCGGTCAGGTTTGCCAGCTTCTTGCGCAGAGTTTCGATATCGGCGCCTTTTTTGCCGATGATCACACCCGGACGGGCAGTGTGGATCGTAACGCGGCACTTTTTGTGCGGACGTTCGATGATCACACGGCTAACGCCGGCTTGCTTGCACTCTTTCTTGACGAATTCCTTGATCTTCAGGTCTTCGAGAAGAAGGTTGCCGTAGTCTTTGGTGTCGGCGTACCAGCGGCTGTCCCAGGTGCGGTTGACCTGGAGGCGCATCCCGACGGGATTGACTTTGTTACCCATTAGGCTTGCTCCTCGACTTGACGCACCTTGATGGTCAGTTCCGAAAACGGCTTGACGATACGACCGAACCGGCCACGAGCACGCGGACGTCCGCGCTTCATGACAAGGTTCTTGCCGACGTAGGCCTCGGCCACGACGAGTTCATCCACATCGAGATTGTGGTTGTTCTCGGCGTTCGCGATTGCGGACTGAAGGCATTTCTTCACGTCCTCTGCGATCCGCTTTTTCGAGAAGGTCAGATCGGCAAGCGCCTTTTCGACCTTCTTGCCACGGATCATCGCGGCGACCAGGTTCAGTTTCTGCGGGCTGGTGCGAAGCATACGGGCTTTCGCCATTGCTTCGTTGTCAGCCACGCGGCGGGGGTTCTGTGCCTTGGCCATGACTTACTTCCGCTTCGCTTTTTTGTCGGCAGCGTGTCCGTAGTAGGTACGGGTCGGCGAATATTCACCGAACTTCTGGCCGATCATGTCTTCGGTCACGTTCACGGGAACGTGCTTCTGTCCGTTGTACACAGCGAACGTCAGGCCCACGAACTGGGGCAGGATCGTCGAGCGACGGGACCAGATTTTGATGACTTCGTTCTTGCCGCTCTCGCGTGCCTTTTCCGCCTTTTTCAAGACGTAGGCATCGACGAACGGGCCTTTCCAAACAGAGCGTGCCATATCTTAGCGCCCTTTCTTAGCGTGACGCGAACGCAGAATGAGCTTCGACGACGCTTTGTTCCGGTTGCGGGTCTTTTTACCCTTGGTGTCCTTGCCCCACGGAGTAACCGGAGTACGGCCACCCGAGGTACGACCCTCACCACCACCATGCGGGTGATCGATCGGGTTCATAGCAACACCGCGAACTGCGGGACGCTTGCCATAGTGGCGGTTGCGGCCGGCTTTGCCGAGGTTCTGGTTCGAGTTGTCGGGGTTGGACACGGCACCGATGGTGGCCATGCATTCCTGACGCACGAGGCGCAGTTCGCCCGACGAGAGGCGAATCTGAGCGTAGCCACCGTCACGACCCACGAACTGAGCGTAGGTGCCTGCAGCGCGGGCGATCTGGCCGCCTTTGCCGGGCTTCATTTCGACGTTGTGGACGATCGTACCGATCGGCATGCCCGAGAACGGCATCGCGTTGCCCGGCTTCACGTCAGCCTTTGCGGCTGCGATGATCTTGTCACCGACTGCCAGACGCTGGGGAGCAAGGATATAGGCCTGCTCGCCGTCTTCGTACTGGATGAGGGCGATGAATGCGGTCCGGTTGGGATCGTATTCGATGCGGGCAACAACTGCCTGCATGTCGAACTTCGAACGCTTGAAGTCCACGATACGGTAGAGGCGCTTTGCACCACCACCTTTGCGACGCATGGTGATCCGTCCGGTGTTGTTCCGGCCGCCGTTCTTCGTCAGACCCTCGGTGAGGGCCTTGACAGGGCGACCTTTCCAAAGCTCCGAGCGGTCGATCAGTACCAGTCCACGCTGGCCCGGCGTCGTCGGCTTATACGACTTAAGTGCCATGTTTCTGTCTTCCGTTGCTTTGCGGGAGGTTAGTCCCGGCTGTTAAAGGGCCCCGAAGGTCCCCGTAGAAATCACCTGCCCTGCCTTCCGTTCGCTTGCATCAAAGATACGCGCGCGCAAAAAACCAAAAGCCCCGGACGAATCCGGGACTCGGGCGGATGGGGCCTGATAGTGGAGCGGCGGGGGATGGTCAAGGGACCTGCGGCCCCTTTCGTAATCAGCTGCTGCCGCGCAGGATCTTTTGCATCGGGCGGCCTCTGGCGATCTCATCCACGAGCTTATCGAGGTAGCGGATTTCCCGCATCGTGTCTTCCTCGATCTCCTCGATCTGGACGCCGCAGATCTTGCCTTTGATCTGGTCGCGGTTGGGGTTCATCGCGGGCGCGTCGGCGTAGAAGGTCTCTAGATCGACCTTGGTTTCCATCACCTTGGCCATGCCATCGGCGTCATAGCCGGTCAGCCATTGGATAGCCTGATCCAGCTCTTCTTTGGTGCGGCCCTTCTTCTCGACCTTTGTCACGTAATGCGGGTAGACGCTGGCGAAACTGTAACCATAGACACGGTGTTTGGACATTGCGGGCCTCCTGCTGCTGGGCGTATTTTGCCTCAGGCCGCAAGAAATGGAACCCCCGACCTGACTGCCGTCAACAGTCGAGCGCGGCAAATAGCAGCCGGGTGTCCCCCGCCGCGGCCAAGGCTCCGACACTGCGCGCGGCCCGATCGAGTTGCGGGTCGAACCCGCGCCACCGGCAGCTTCCTTCCGCTGTCACCGAACGGGTTGTCCCAACCACCAGGGCAAGGCAAAGGGCAATCTGACCCACCCTCATCATTCTCCGGCTCCTGACTCTCAAGGTCGTCCGACGAACCCCAACAACACAACTATTCGGCGTGAAACTGGGGAAAGCAGGACGGTGTGGCCGCTAAAACAAAAAGGGCCCCCGGAATATCCGGGGGCCCGATGTCTTCGTCATGTCAGCCGGATCAGAGACCGGTGGACACGTCGATGGTGTTGCCTTCGGCGAGGGTCACATAGGCCTTCTTGACATCCTTACGGGTGCCAAGGCTGCCGCGGAACCGCTTGACCTTGCCTTTGGTGATGACGGTGTTGACCGCTTTGACCTTCACACCAAAGAGAGCTTCGACAGCTTCTTTGATCTGCGGCTTGTTCGCGTCGATGGCCACTTCGAAAACAACGGCATTGGCTTCGGACGCCATGGTTGCCTTTTCGGTGACGATCGGCTTGCGGATCACGTCGTAGTGTTCGGCTTTCGCGCTCATTTCAGACGAGCCTCCAGTGCTTCGACACCGGCTTTGGTCAGGACAAGAGTGTCAGACCGCAGGATGTCATAGACGTTTGCGCCCATCGACGGCAGGACGTCGACGTTCACGAGGTTACGCGCTGCGCGGGCGAAGTCTTCGTTCACGGTGGCGCCGTCGATGATCAGGGCACGCTTCCAACCCAGTGCGTTGACCTGCTTGGCCAGCGCGGAGGTTTTGGCTTCCTTCATATCGATTGCGTCCAGAACGACCAGCTCGCCTGCCTTGACCTTTGCCGAAAGAGCGTGCCGCAGACCAAGGGCGCGGAACTTTTTCGTCAGGTCATGGGCGTGGCTACGCGGGGTCGGGCCCTTGTAAATACCGCCGTGACGGAAGATCGGAGCCTTCTTGGAACCGTGACGTGCGCCACCGGTGCCCTTCTGGCGGTAGATCTTCTTGGTCGAGTACGACACTTCCGACCGACCAAGGGTCGAGTGCGTACCGGCCTGTGCCTTGGCACGCTGCCAACGCACGACACGGTGCAGAATGTCTGCGCGGGGCTCCAAGCCAAAGATCGCGTCGTCGAGTTCGACCGATCCAGCCTTCTTGCCATCAAGCTTGATCGCATCAGCCTTCATTGGATTCGCCTCCTTCAGCGGCCTCGGCAGCCGGAGCTGCGGCCATGGCGGACTTCAGAGCGGCCGGAGTGACCAGATTCTGCGGGGTCGGCTTTTTGACCGCGTCCTTAACGGTGACCCAGCCACCCTTGGAACCCGGAACGGCGCCCTTCACCATGATCAGGCCACGGTCCAAATCGGTCCGGACAACCTGAAGGTTCTGGGTGGTGACACGGGCAGCGCCCATGTGACCGGCCATTTTCTTGCCTTTAAAGATCCGACCCGGATCCTGACACTGACCCACGGAGCCGTGCGAACGGTGCGACACGGACACACCGTGCGACGCCCGCAGACCACCGAAGTTGTGCCGCTTCATGACACCGGCGAAGCCTTTACCGATCGAGATACCCGACACGTCGACGAACTGGCCGTCGTTGTAATGGGTCGCGACGATTTCTTCACCGACTGCGATCATGTTCTCGGGAGAGACGCGGAATTCCGCGACTTTCCGCTTCGGCTCGACCTTGGCAGCGGCGAAGTGACCACGCATGGCCTTCGAGGTCCGCTTGACCTTGGCAGTGCCTGCACCCAGCTGAACAGCAGTGTAGCCGTCGGTTTCGACGGTACGCTGAGCAACAACCTGAAGGTTGTCGAGCTGCAGAACGGTTACGGGGACCTGCCGGCCATCTTCGAGGAAGAGGCGGGTCATGCCGATTTTCTTTGCGATAACGCCAGAGCGCAACATCTCTATTGCCCTCCTTAGACTTTGATCTCGACGTCGACACCAGCGGCCAGGTCGAGCTTCATCAGCGCGTCCACGGTCTGCGGGGTCGGGTCAACGATGTCCAAGAGACGCTTGTGCGTCCGGATCTCGAACTGATCGCGGGATTTCTTGTCGATGTGGGGTCCACGCAGAACGGTGAACTTTTCGATCTTGTTCGGCAGCGGAATCGGGCCGCGCACAGATGCGCCGGTCCGCTTCGCGGTGCTCACGATTTCCGCGGTGGACGCATCCAGAACGCGGTAATCGAAAGCTTTCAGCCGAATGCGAATGTTTTGGCTTTGGGTCGCCATGGTCATTGCCTTTCGGGGCTAAAGATTGAGAGGTGGGGAGAGCGGAATTGCCTCGCCACGTCGAACCTGAAATCGTTTTGCAGGGCGGGCATTACTGCCCACCCCGCGAAGTTGCAACCTGAAAGTCTTACTTCAGGATTTTGGAGACGACGCCCGAACCGACGGTGCGGCCGCCTTCGCGGATGGCGAAGCGGAGGCCTTCTTCCATGGCGATCGGCGCGATCAGTTCGGCCGACAGCTTCAGGTTGTCGCCCGGCATGACCATCTCGGTGCCTTCCGGCAGAATGCAGGTGCCGGTCACGTCGGTGGTGCGGAAGTAGAACTGCGGCTTGTAGTTGCTGA